>JADZBU010000316.1 GCA_020851955.1 Chromatiaceae bacterium
GCGATCACGGTCCCGGAACTGGAGGCATGGATCGTCGCGCTCAGCCGGCCCTGCGCCTCGCCGATCAACTGCCCCTTGAGGACCCGGTCGCCGACCGCGACCACCGGCTTGGCCGGAGCGCCAATGTGTTGACGCAAGGGGATGATGAGCTGACGTGGCAGGGGGGCGCTCGCCAGGGGGGCCTGATTCGACAGCGCCTTTTCGTCGGGCAGGTGCAGCCCCCCGGGGAAGGTCCAGAGTTGGCGTTGGCCGGCGCCGAGCCGGTAGGGGTGCAGGGCTGAATCCAAACTAGGGGCTCCCTCGGTTCAGGCGGCGGCCCGTTCGGCCGGGCGCTCCGGATAGGGCCACCTCCAGTTACTGGTTTCGGCCGGGATGGGGATCATGTGGATGCACTCCACGGGGCAGGGCTTGAGACAGAGTTCGCAGCCGGTGCATTCGCTGGCGATGATGACGTGCAACTGCTTGGCGGCGCCCATGATGGCATCGACCGGGCAGGCCTGAATGCAGAGGGTGCAGCCGATACACTCCTGTTCATCGATCACGGCGATCGCCTTGGGCTTATCGGGGACGGCGCCAGACACCGGCTCCGGATCACGCCCAAGAAGATCCGCCAGGGCAATGACCGTCGTCGTGCCGCCAGGCACGCACTTATTGATGGCTTCTACCCCCTTGGCGATGGCCTCGGCATAGGGCTTGCAGCCGGGGTAGCCGCATTGGCCGCACTGGGTCTGGGGCAGCAAGGCATCGATGCGCTCGGCGAGGGGGTCGCCCTCGACCTTGAAGCGGATCGCCGAATAGCCCAGCAGCAGCCCGAAGAGGACGGCGAGAAAGGCGATGGCAAGGATGGCGGTCAGCATGGCGATGCCGAGGCGGCTCCGGTTAAGTCTGACTCATGGGGCCTTAGGCGGACACGAGTCCGGCGAAGCCCATGAAGGCGAGGGACATGATGCCCGCCGTCACCAGGGCGATGGCGCTGCCTTGGAAGGGCTCGGGCACGTCGGCCACGGCGATGCGCTCGCGCAGGGCGGCGAAGAGGACCAGGACCAGGGAAAAGCCCAAGGCGGCGCCAAAGCCGTTGATGGCCGCCGTCATCAGGTCGAATCCGGCCTGGAGGTTGAGCAGGGTTACGGCCAGCACGGCGCAGTTGACGGTGATGAGGGGCAGGAAGATGCCCAGGACCTGGTACAGCACCGGGCTGGTCTTGTGCATCACCGTCTCGGTGAACTGGACCACCGAGGCAATGACCAGAATAAAGGCGATGGTCCGGAGGTACTCGATGCCCAGCGGCGCCAAGAGGTACTCGTTCACCAGCCAGGTGCAGATGGCGGACAGGGTCAGGACGAAGGTCGTCGCCATGCCCATGCCGATGGCCGTCTCCAGCTTCTTGGATACCCCCATGAAGGGGCAGAGGCCGAGAAATTTGACCAACACAAAATTGTTGACCAAAACGGTGCCAACCAGAATCAGGGCGTATTCAGTCATGACGTTCTAGGTGTTGCATCGCGGCGGACGGGATTGACGGCGGGCAGGCCAGCATGGGGCGTTCGGGGGCACAAATAGCGGGAGGCAAACAGCGGGCCCCCGAAAGCCGGGACGGATGCGTGGCTTGGCGGACATGATACAAGATGACGCTCTGGCTGGAGGTTGATTATTGTCAGGTACCACGACTTGAGCCCCAGGGCTTGACGTGGGCGGCGGCATACTGGAATCTCTCGTTCCACCCTAAGTGGTGCCCCTGTTGCGGCGCATCAAGCCGTCAGCCCTTTGGGAATTCTCCCGCGAATTTGTTTCCGATTGACGTCAACCAGGATAAGGAATCTCGCCCCCGTGCAACCCGGCATCTCGGTTCTCCTCGCCAGCCCCCGCCTGCAAGCCCTGCGTGGCCGGCGTTTGGCCCTGCTGGGGCATCCGGCGTCCGTGACGAGCGCGGGCCAGCCGAGTCTGGATGCCCTGATGGCGACGCCCGGACTGGCCATCACCGCCGCCTTCGGTCCCCAGCATGGCATGCGCGGCGACAAGCAGGACAACATGGTCGAGACCCAGGACGATCGGGACCCGGTCCACGGCATCCCGGTTTTCAGCCTCTATGGCGAGGTGCGCCGGCCGACCGCCGCCATGCTTGAGACCTTCGATGTCCTGCTGGTGGACCTGCAGGACATCGGCACCCGCATCTATACCTTCGTCACCACCCTGACCTACCTGCTGGAGGCCTGCGCCCGGACCGGCAAGGCGGTCTGGGTGCTGGACCGGCCAAATCCCGCCGGTCGGCCCATCGAGGGGACGATTCTGGAGCCGGGCTGGGAGAGCTTCGTCGGTGCCGCCCCCCTCATCATGCGTCACGGGCTCACCTTCGGCGAACTGGCGCGCTGGCTGGTGGCGCGGCTGGGGCTGGATGTCGAACTGGAAATCGTGGCCATGACCGGCTACCAGATGGACCAGGGGCCGGGTTACGGCTGGCCCCTGCACCAGAGGCCCTGGATCAACCCCAGCCCCAATGCCTCCAGCCTCAACATGGCGCGCTGCTTCCCCGGCACCGTGCTCTTCGAGGGCACCAGCCTGTCCGAGGGCCGGGGCACCACGGTCGCCCTGGAACTGGTGGGGGCGCCGGACATCGACAGCCGCCTCTTGCTGGCGCGCATGGCGGCCCTGCGCCCGGACTGGCTGGAGGGGGCCCTGCTGCGCCCCTGTCATTTCGAGCCGACTTTCCACAAACACGCCGGCCGGCTCTGCGCCGGGTTCCAGATCCATACCGACCTGGCCAGCTATGATCACGCCCGCTTCCGGCCCTACCGGCTGGCGGCGCTCTTCCTCAAGGCCTTGCGCCTGACCTACCCGGATTACCCCCTGTGGCGCGACTTCCCTTACGAATACGAGACCGACCGCCTGGCCATCGACCTCCTGGCCGGCGGCACCCTGCTGCGCGACTGGGTTGACGACCCCCAGGCCGTCCCCGCCGATCTCGAGCACCGGCTCCTCGCCGACGAGGCCCTCTGGCGCGAGGAACGCGCCCCCTTCCTTATCTACGACTGACCCACCACGAGGCAAATGCCATGAACGAGCCCAAGATCGCCGCCACTCAACCCGCCGCCGTCGAGCTCAAGGGCGGCCAGACCATCTACTGGTGCGCCTGCGGCCTCTCCGCCAACCAGCCCTATTGTGACGGCTCCCATACCGCGGGCTTCAACCCCATGCCCTTCACGCCCCCGACGGACGGCACCTACTACCTGTGCCAATGTAAGCGGACCGCCACCCCACCGCTGTGCGATGGTGCCCACTCGGGCCTGAGCGCAACGCCAAAAGGTTAGGGAGAGGCCGGGTCACCAGTATTTCTCCACGTGAATCGTTCCCGGTTCCTTGCCCCGCCCGGCCTTGAAACCCTTTGCTTCGAGGATGGCGTTCACGGAGGACACCATGTCCGGATTGCCGCACAGAAAGACATCGGCCAGGTTCGGATCGAGCGGAATGCCGGCCTCCCGTTCCACCACGCCCTGCTCCAGCAAGGCCTGAATCCTGCCGGTAAGCCCCAGAAAATGCGGGTCCTGATCCGGCCGGGTGATGCTCGGGATGTAGGTAAAGTTGGGACGCAACCGCGTCAGGCTTTCGAGTTCGCCCCGGTAGCCCAGGTCCCAGCCAAAGCGCGCGCCGTGCAGGACGACAAAGCGCCGCTCGGTGTCCCGCAACAGCAGGGTCCTGAGCATGGAGATGTAGGGCGCCAGCCCGGTCCCCGTAGCGATCAGGATGACCGCCTTGCCGGGCGGGACCCGGTCCAGGGTGAAGACCCCGCTGGCCTTGGGCCCCAGAAAGAGGGGGTCGCCATCCCGCAAGGCAAAGAGCCGGGGCGTCAGATCACCGCTGGTGACGAGGGTGATAATGAACTCCGCGTAGCGGCGCTCCCGGCTCGATGACGCCACGCTGTAGGCGCGACGGATGATTTTATCCCCTGGCGGAATAACCTCCTCCGGGGCCGCCTCCGCCACCCGCGGTTCGCTGCCCAGCAGCCCCAGCACCGCGAACTGGCCGGGCTTGAAATCAAAGAGGGCCGCATCAGGCTGGACACGCAGGATCAGGAGTTGCGGATTGACTTCCTCCCGCCCCACGACCCGGGCGTTGTAGGGGCTCTGGGCAGGGTGTAACCCTACGGACCCCCCGGCTGCAGGGGTTGGGTTCGATGGCTCAGACCACTGATTCTCTTGCTCCATCCCCCCTTGTGGGGGAGGGTTGGGGAGAGGGGGCTGAACGGTTACGGCGGAGAAACTCATGGTGCGGATGACCGAGGGGCCTGGAGGTAGGGGTCACGATGCCTCGCTGGGGGTGACCGGAAAAACCGCTGATGTCATCATTGCCGCTGCCCGGCAATCGGAGCGGGTCGCGCTAGAGCCCGGCCGGGGGATCCTGGACGCGGGCGGGGTGGTTGATGCCAATCTCCGCCAGCCAGGGAAGTAACTCCCTGTTTTCACGATCAATGCGCTCCAGGATCATATTAAAGACTTCCTGACTGTCGGCAATGAAGTCTTGAGGGAAGATGAAGTGGAAGTTATTCAGCCACTTGAGGTAATAGTCCGCGAAGGTCTGGCGCAGCGGATTCTCCCCGTTGATGAAACCCCAGGCGAGGGACTGGACTCTGGGGTCCTCATGGATGAGCAGATAGGGATAGACATAGCGATCCGCCTCCCCAAGGTGCGCATGAATCTTGAAGCCGAGATCGCAGAGAACCTGATAAGCGGTCATGGCGTTCTGGCTCATTTCGAACATGTCGGTGGCCATCAAGGACTGCA
>JADZBU010000317.1 GCA_020851955.1 Chromatiaceae bacterium
GGCTGATAGATACCGGCCTTGATCTGGCGCGCCGCGAAGGGGCGGGCCGTGGGGAAGACGAGGTCATAGCCGCTGGAACCGGCAAGCAGCTTGGCGTCCAGGATCTCGTTGCTGTCATAGAGGTCCAGCACCGCCCGCGTACCCGTGCGCTGTTGGAAACCCGACAGGGTGTCCTCCGCGAAATAGTCGTTCCAGTTGTAAATGTGGACGGTGTCGTCCCCCGCGTTGACCGCCAGAGGGGCAAGCAGGGGAATCCAGGCAATCTTCTTGAGGAACTGACGCATGGCTGAGGGTCCTGAGATGATCCGGGGGAAAGTTTCAAGCCGCTCCCCCACCGTCAGCGAAGGGAGTGGGAGCGGCTTGGGCAATTAAACGAGGTATCGTCGCTATTTTGCATGGGCGGCGCGGCCTTGTCATCCGCGCCGCCCATCTTTTCGAACGCGACGGCGGCGGATTTGGCGTCAGGACACGGGCCCGAATAAAGACTGCCCGCCCTCCTGCCCATGGGATAAACTGGCGGCGCGCGCCCCCCCTGGGCCAGTCCCCACCAAAATTACCCGGCACGAATTTCAATGGAGGAGAAGATGACCGAACCTAAGATTGCCTCTCCCATGCGCACCTGGCTCTGGCTACTGGCTATCCTGGTCCTTGGCCTAGGCGCGCTCCTGATCTGGCACCAACAATATAGCCAGGCGCAAATTCAGGCCCACAAGGCCACGATCGGCGACCAGAGCCAGGCCCTGACGGCCGCCCAGACGGCCCACGCCAAGCTCTCGGACCAAATCACCGCCCTCACCAGCGACCTGGAAACCGCCACCCAGGGCCAGCGGGATCTCCAGGCCCGGATGCAGGCCCAGCAGCAGGCGCATGAGGCCACCCTCGCCAAAGTGCGTGACGAGGCCAAGGCCGTCGAGGCCGACCTCCAGCAGCGCCTCCAAGGGGCTGGCGACGAGATTGCCGCCCTCAAGGCCGATATCGAGAACCTCCACCAAGCCGCCACCGAGGCCGCCGCCAGCCACGAGGCCCATGCCCAGCAAATCACCGAGGACCTCACGGAAGAGATCATCAAATTCCGGACCCTCCTGGTCGGCAGTGACCCCGACAAGGCGGCCATGGCGGCGAATTGGGAGAAACGCATCCTGGCGGCAAAATCGGAGATGCTCCAGGCCCGCCAGGCCCTGGATACCGAGCAGAAAAACCTGATCACCGTGGAGCACGCCCTGTCCCAGGCCCGGCAACTCAACGATGAGCTCAAGCAAAGCCTGGCTCAGGCGGGCCAGCAGACCGCGGACGCCCAGGCCGCCCTGGAACAGGAGCGCGTGGCCCTCGCCAAGCTGCGGGATGAAGACGAGATGCTCAAGCAAAGCCTGAGCGAGGCTGGCCAGAAGGCCGAGGCCACCCAGGCCGCCTGGGATCAGGAGCACGAGGCCCTGGCCCAACTGCGGGATGAGAACGAGGGCCTCAAGCAGGGCCTGAGCGACGCGGGCCGGAAGATCGAGGCCGCCGAGGCTGCCCTGCACCAGGAGCGCGAGGCCTTGGCCACCCTGCAGAGTGATCACGCGGGGCTCAAGCAGAATCTGAGTGACGCCAGCCAGAAGATCGAGGCCGCCGAGGCCGCCCTGCACCAGGAGCGCGAGGCCTTGGCCACCCTGCGGGGTGATCACGCGGGGCTCAAGCAGAATCTGAGCGACGCCAGCCAGAAGATCGAAGCCGCCGAGGCCGCCCTCGAGCAGGAGCGCGAGGCCCTTGCCAATCTGCGGGGTGACCATGCGGGCCTGCAAGACAAGCTGGAGGACACCCAATCGGCCCATGCCGATGCCCGATCCCAGCTTGAGAAGGTGACCCAGGCCGCGGCCGCCAAGGAGGCCGCCCTGGCCAAGGACCTGGCCGCGCGCCAGGCGGAGATCGCGGCCCTGAACAAGCAACTGGACCAGGCCCGCCAGCAGGCCCAGGCGGATCTGCAAGCCGCTCATGCCCGGAGCACCCAAACCCTGGAGCAGCGCAAATCCCTGTCCCAGCGCCTGGGCGCGCTCGGTGGCCGCGTCACCGACCAGGGCACCCTGCTGGCCCTGGGCGAGGATGACATCCGCTTCCAGGCCGGCAAGGCCCTGCTGCCCAAGGGTGAGATCCCCCAGCTGGACCGGATCGCTGCCGTCCTGGTGGAGTTTCCGGAGCTGAAGGTCCGCGTCGAGGGCCACACCGACAGCACCGGGCGCGACGAGACCAACCTGGTCCTGTCCCAGCAGCGCGCGGAGACGGTGCTGGGGGCCCTGGTCGAACGTGGCGTCGCCGCCGAGCGCCTGACCGCAGCGGGCCTCGGCAAGGCCAAGCCCATCGCCTCCAACGACACGCAGGCCGGTCGGAGCCAAAATCGCCGGGTCGAGATTTACGTCCTCGAACCCTGATTCCGTCCCAGTGCTCACCCCCGGGGAGCCATGCTCCACCGCGACGGGACCCTGACCCCGGCCCTGGTTCCGTCGCGGCACCTGCGTGGCCTTGGGAAGCCATGCCCATCGCGAGCCAGGCTGTGGCAGGAGGGCCTGATGGTGGCGAGCGGCGTTACGACAGCAGGGAGGCTGTCGCCAAGCCTACAGGGAGGTATTCACGGCGTCCCCCGCCCGCCACCACCCGGCCCGGGATACACAATACATTTTGAATGTTGGGTATAAATGCCATGCGCGAGATACTGCTCCTCGACAATGGCTCGCGACGCCCCCAGTCCACCCTGGCCCTGCGAGACCTGGCCGCGCGCTTGGCCGCACGTCTCCGCCAGCCCGTCCAACCCGTTTCCCTGGCCCATTCCGACCTCATCAGCGCCGACAAACTGGCTGGGCAACCGGCCATCACCCTGGAGACCCGGCTGCTTGACCGTCTGCGCCAGGGTGTCCAGCGCTTTCTCGTCATCCCCCTCTTTTTCGGCCCGAGCGGGGCCCTCACCGAGGCCATTCCGGCCCTGGCGGCCCGGCTGCGCGCGGACGCCGGCCCTCTGGATGTCCGCCTGGCCGCCCCCCTCTGCCCCCTGCCCCAGGGCGAGCCACGCCTCACAGCCATCCTCCTGGACCGTATCGCGACCGCCGCCCGGGAGACCCAGTTCCAGCCCCGACGCCTGGTCCTGGTGGATCATGGCTCGCCCCGCCCCGAGGTCAACGCCGCCCGGCGCTGGGTGGCGGCGGACCTGCGCTCCCGGCTGGCGGCCGGCATTCAGGTCGAGGAGGCCGCCATGGAGCGTCGCGCCGGCCCCCAATACGACTTCAATGGCGAACTCTTGCTGGAGGTGCTGCGCCGCCTGGCGCGCGCGGACAGCCAGGGCCCGGTCTTCGTCGCCCCCCTGTTTCTGTTCGCCGGCCGTCACGCCGGCCCCGGCGGGGATCTGGATGAGATCGCCGGCGCCGTCAAGGTCGAGTACCCGGCGCTGCGCATCGCCCTGACCGGGCTGGTGGGTGACCACCCGGCCCTCCTGGACATCCTGGCGTCCCGCTACCAGGAAACCCTGGAGGCTGGCGCGTGACCCCAGGCACGGCCGCCGGGGCCCTGCCCATCGCCGCTGTCCTGGATGATCTCAACGCCGCCCTGAGATGCGGTCATGCCCTGCTCCAGGCCCCCACGGGTTCTGGCAAATCCACCCGCGTCCCCCTGGCCCTCCTCGACCAGGACTGGCTGGCGGGCCGGCGCATCCTCATGCTGGAACCGCGCCGCCCCGCCGCCCGCCTCACCGCCGCGCACATGGCGGCCTTGCTCGGCGAGGACCTGGGCGAGACGGTGGGCTATCAAGTCCGCTTCGAGCGCCGGATCGGGCCCCGTACCCGCATCGAGGTCCTGACCGAGGGCATCCTGACCCGCCGCCTCCAGTCGGACCCGGCCCTGACGGGCGTGGGTATCGTCCTCTTCGACGAACTCCACGAGATGAACCTGCCGGCGGCGCTGGGGCTGGCCCTGACCCTGGACGTGGTCGCCAACCTGCGCCCGGACCTGCGTATCCTGGCCATGTCCGCCACCCTGGACGCCGGGCCCCTGGCGGCCTTGCTGGGCGGCGCGCCCCTGATCCAGGCTAGCGGCCGCCCCTTTCCGGTCGAGATCCGCTACGCCGACCGGGACCCCGGGCGTGACTGGCTACCGGTCCTCGTCGCCACCATCCGCCAGGCCCTGGCCGGCCATGATGGCGACCTGCTCGTCTTCCTGCCCGGCGCCGGGGAGATCGAGCGCGTCCGGGAACGGCTCGCGGGCCTGGGCGAGCAGGGCATCGAGATCCTCCCCCTGCATGGCGCCCTGCCCGTGGCGGAGCAGGACCGGGTCCTGGGCGGGTCCCGGGACGGCCGGCGGCGCCTGGTGCTGGCCACGGACCTGGCCGAGACCAGCCTCACCATCCCCGGCATTGGCGTGGTGGTGGATACGGGCCTGACCCGGAAACCGCGTTTTGAGCCTGGATCGGGTCTGACCCGGCTGGTGACGGAGGCCATTCCCCTGGCCTCGGCGGATCAGCGCGCCGGGCGCGCCGGGCGGCTCGGCCCCGGCATCTGTTTCCGCCTCTGGACCCGGGCCCAGGAGGCGGGCCGTCCCGAACACCGCGTGCCCGAGATCCTGCAATCCGATCTGGCGCCCCTGGCCCTGGAACTGGCCCTTTGGGGTGTGCGCGATCCGGCGGAACTCCAGTGGCTGCACGCCCCACCCCGCCCGGCCTGGGAGCAGGCGGTAACCCTGCTCATCCGTCTGGGTGCCCTGGACGCGGGTGGCCACCTCACCCGACTCGGCCGCGCCATGGCGGGCCTGCCCGTCCATCCGCGCCTGGCCGCCCTGCTGCGGGGGGCGCCCCCCAAACTGGCCCAGGAGGCGGCGGACCTCTGCGCCCTCCTCTCGGAACGCGATCCCTGGATTCGCCGGCCCGGCGAGCCCGGATCGGCGGACCTGGGGTTACGTCTCCTTGCCCTGCAGGCCTGCCGTGACCGCCGGGGCCCCGGCGACATGGACGGCCGCCGACTCGCCGCCATCGACCGCGCCGCCACCCAACTGCGGCGGCTGGTCAAAGGCTCGGAGGGACAGGAACCGCGCGCCATTGCCAGCAGCGGCGGCCTGCTCGCCCTGGCCTATCCGGATCGGATCGCCCAGCGGCGCCTGGAGCGCGAGAGCCGTTACCTCCTGGCCCAGGGTTCCGGCGTCGCCCTCCCACCGGGCGATCCCCTGGCCAGCCACCCCTACCTAGTGGCCGCGGGTCTGGATGCCGCCGGGCGCGACGGCCGCATCCAGCTCGCCCTGCCCATCACCGAGCCGGAGATCCAGGCCCTGTTCGCGGATCGAATCCTACAGGAGCGGGTCCTGACCTGGGACCCGGGTCGGGAGGCCGCCAGCGCCCAGGAGGTCACGCGGCTGGGCGCCATCTACCTGACCGCCCAGCCGGCGGCCATCCTGACCACGGACCCGGTCGCCGACCTGCTACTGGCGCGCATCCGGCGCGATCCCGGCCAGGCCCTGAACTGGAGCGACACCGCCCGCCAGTTCCAGGCCCGCGTCCTCCTGATGCGCGCCCTGGAACCCGATGCCGGCTGGCCAGATCTGACGCCTGCCCAACTAGAGCGGAGTCTGGAAACCTGGCTGGGCCCCTGGCTGGCCGGCAAGACCCGCCTCGACGAGGTCCAGGCCCTCGACCTGGCCGCCCTCCTTGCCGCCCAACTCGACTGGGAGCAACGCCAACGTCTGGACCAGGAGGCCCCGCCCAACCTCGTTACCCCCGCCGGGGCCCGCCGCCCCATCGATTATCTGGCGGGGCAGATTCCCATCCTCGCCGTGCCCCTGCAGGAGATGCTGGGGGCCCGCGAGACCCCGAGCATCGCCCATGGCCGTGTCCCCCTCCTGATGCAACTGCTCAGCCCGGCGCGCCGGCCCATCCAGCTCACCCGGGACCTCCCGGGATTCTGGGCCGGCAGCTATGCCCAGGTGCGTAAGGAAATGCGCGGCCGCTACCCCAAGCACCATTGGCCCGAGGATCCCGCCAACGCGGTGCCACTGGCGCGGAGCATCAAATCAAGAGGGGTGTAACGGCCCGAACCCACATGTCCGGGGCGCACGGAACCCGGCCCAAGCAGACTGGCGATCCATACTCAACACGTGAGTATTAGGTGTTCCCGGCCGGGTGGAGGCTGGCGGAGGAAGTCGGACCTACCGCTCCGCGGGCTGAAAGAGCGCAACAGGGCCATCGCTTCCAGACCCTCCTGCCCCATACCAGAGATTGACGGCCGG
Source organism: Chromatiaceae bacterium (assembly GCA_020851955.1). Classification (GTDB taxonomy): domain Bacteria; phylum Pseudomonadota; class Gammaproteobacteria; order Chromatiales; family Chromatiaceae; genus M0108. Next base: position 6,232 of record JADZBU010000317.1, read on the forward strand.
GCGCAGGGCAAAAATTGCGCGGGGATACTCCACTACCAGGGCTTGTACTGAAGTTGAGGCAGGCTATCCCGGTCGAAAATGGCGGGCAGGGTCTCAACCAACCGTACCAACTCATCCAGGTTCATGTAGCAGCCCCAGGAGGCCTTGGCGGCTTCCATGGGTAATTCGACCCAAAACCGATCCATCCTTGGCTCGCACAGGATCTGCAGAATATTGTCCTGGGCATCGATGAGGCCCAGAAAGTCGTCCGCGCCATGGAAGCGTCCCAGGAGCTGGCGGTGGATATCGCGGGCACTCATCTCGACGGCGTTGGTCGAGGAAATGCTGTCGCCGGAACGCTCGAAGTAGTAAAAAACTCGGTAATGCATGGCAAATTAACCCCGCTCCCTGCTCGACAACCTGGACGGGTGGCAAGGAGGCGAATGGCGCGACCCGGGCCCGGCCTTGCCCCGTGCTATGATTTCCGACCTCCGCTCCGGCCAGGCCGGGAAGGGTAGGAACGATTCAGTGTTTTACTCCATCCGGGCCGTCACGGGCAAACTTTTCCTTAATCGCCTCAAGTTGTTGCTCCCGCGCCAGTGGCCGGGTACCGGCGGGGCAGGCACCGGGATCTTGACCCATGCTGCATCTTCTTGACCCGCGGGATCCGACCGCGCCCTTCCCAGACGTCTCCCTGGCGGAGCGCGAGCCCGATGGCCTGCTCGCCATCGGCGGCGACCTGGACCCACGGCGCTTGCTCAACGCCTACCGCCACGGCATCTTTCCCTGGTTCAACGCCGGCGATCCCATCCTCTGGTGGAGCCCGGACCCCCGAACCGTACTGGTGCCGAATCGGGTCCATATCTCCCGCAGCCTGGCCAAGACCCTGCGCCGGGGACACTTTCGGATCACCCTGGATCAAGCCTTCCATCAGGTCATTGGCGCCTGTGCCGGCCTCCGCCGTCAAGGCAGTGGTACCTGGCTGGTGCCCATGATGATTCGCGCCTACCAGCGGCTCCATCGCGCTGGCTGGGCCCACTCGGTGGAGGTCTGGCGGGATGACGACCTGGTCGGCGGCCTCTACGGCGTCAGCCTTGGCCGCGTGTTTTTCGGAGAATCCATGTTCAGTCTCGTCAGCGATGCTTCCAAGGTGGCCCTGGTTCACCTGTGCCGAACCCTGGAAGACCGGGGTTTTGGCCTCATCGATTGTCAGATGGCCACCGATCACCTGCTGAGCCTAGGGGCCTTGCAGATCCCACGCTCTGCCTTCACCGCCCTCCTGGATCTCTTGTGCGCGGACCCCGGTAAACCGGGGCTCTGGAAGGGCGAGGTCACCTCCGGAGAGACAGCGGATGCCCCGGCACCAACCCGCCCGTTCACCCCGGTAAGGGCTGACTCATGACCAACCTCGGCTTCCAGCAACGTCTAACCCTCTTCCTGACCGGGAAACGCCCCTGCGCGTATTTGCCGGGACACGAAGAGCGCGTTCTCTTTGTCGATCCCCGGGTACCCATGAGGGGTCCGCTTTATGAGGCCCTATTACAGCAAGGTTTCCGGCGCGCCGGGCGCTTCGTCTATCGCCCCGCCTGTGGGCCATGTCAGCGTTGCGTGCCGGTACGCATCGATGTCAACCACTTCGCCCCCAACCGGTCCCAACGCCGCAATCGCGACCACAACGGCGACCTGATACTGAGCGATCGCGCGGCTGACTTCGTACCCGAGCATTTTGCCCTCTACGCCGCCTATATCCGCCATCGCCACCCGGATGGAGGTATGGCGGAACAATTGACCCCGGAAAGTTACCAGGATTACCTGATCCAACCCTGGGGTGGCGAGACCCGCCTGCTGGAATTGCGCCTTGGAGAGCGCCTGATAGCCTTGGCCGTTACCGACTGCTTGCCGAATGCGCTGTCCGCCGTCTATA
>JADZBU010000318.1 GCA_020851955.1 Chromatiaceae bacterium
GAGATTTACGATCGCAGCGGGTTGGAGGCGATCACTCGGTACGTCGAGCGCGAGGAAAAACGCTAGGCCTTCCGGCAGGACACCCTCAAGGCGTGGGAAGAGTACCGCACCACGGGACTGCAAGTGACCGCCATCGAAGCCGATGCGTGGTTGGCCCAGCTCGAATCGGGCAAGGACAGCGAGCCGCCTGAATGTCACGTCTGATGTGGTCTCAACCGGCGCTGCTCGAAGTGCAGCGCATCTATCGCTTCCTGGCCATCAAGAACATGGACGAGGCCAATCGCGCCATCAAAACCGTGCCCCAAGGAGTGAAAGTTCTTGGACAGCAAGCCGGTACTGGCCGTCCCATTGAGGACCTGACCGACGAGTTCCGGGAGTGGCTGAACGACTTCGGGGACAGCGGCTAGGTGACGCGCTACCGCATCGACGGGGATGTAGCGTGTGGGTTACATTACGACAATGCGAGTGCGAGCAACCGAGGTTTACCTGGACTGGATCAACGGTCTTCGCGATCGGGCCGGCCGTGCGAGAATCCAAGTCCGAGTCGACCGTCTTATTCACGGTAATCCCGGCGATCATCGAAACCTGACGGACGGAGTCTCTGAGCTTCGTGTCGATGCTGGCCCGGGTTACCGGGTTTACTACACGCAACGTGGAACAGACTTCATCGTCCTGCTCGTAGGCGGTGATAAGGCTTCGCAGCACCGAGACATCGAACGCGCTGTCGAACTCGCGTCCAACCTGTAGGAGTGATGCCATGCCCAAGAGCGCCAGCCAGCAAGTCCCGAAGACCAAGACGGTTGCCTACGACATCGCGGAACAACTTCGCACGCCAGACGAAATGGCTGCCTATTTGGACGCATGGTTCGCCGAGGCGCCCGAGGACTTGGGTGGTATTGCCAGAGCGCTTGGGGACATTGCTCGTGCCAAGGGAATGTCCCAGGTGGCCAAAGCGGCCGGGATGAGTCGCGAAAGCCTCTACCGCGCCTTGAGCGAGGAAGGCAACCCGAGCTTTGCGACGATCCTCAAGGTGACGAAGGCATTGGGTGTCCGGTTGCACGCAGGGCCTGCGTAGGTCCGCCAGGGCCTCGGGGTTGGCGCGGCTTGACTCGGTCTCTGCGTCGCTTCCGCAACTGGCCCGGGTTCGGGTCTGTTCTCGTTCCCATATAGGCTCCAGCGTTGGCATGCCGTCTTGGCTGCTCCAGCGGCCCGAACCCCCATGAGACGCCAGAGCTTTTATAAGATTCTTTGGCAGGGAAGCTGAACGGGTACAAGGCCCCTCATTCACAACCAACGAGGCAATGCATCTTGCTGATAACAATAAGGGAGCCCTGGGCCTCGGCTTGCTGGCGATGGCCCCTTTGCTCGGGCTCGCTCCTAGACGTAGACTAGGGCCGGTTAGTTCACTTGGAGCCCGACATGCTCATCGTCAACATCCACGATGCCAAGACTCAGCTCTCCCGCCTGGTCGAACGTGCGGCCAACGGCGAGCCTTTCATGATCGCCAAGGCGGGTACCCCCATGGTCAAAGTGGTGCCGCTGCAGCGGCAAGAGGCTGGTACCCAACATCGGCTCGGCTTCCTCGCGGGGGAGATCCGAGTCCCGGAGGAGTTTGACCGCATGGGTCAGGACGAGATCGAGGCCCAGTTTCTGGTCGGCGAATCGTGATCCTGCTGCTCGACACCCACCTGCTGCTCTGGGCCGCGGGGAACCGGGAACGGCTGTCAGCGGCGGCGACAGCGCTCCTGCTGGACCCCGCCCACGAACTCCTGTTCAGTGCCGCCAGCATCTGGGAAGTCACCATTAAGAGCGGCCTTGGTCGTGACGACTTCCAGGTCGATCCGCGGCGCCTCTGGCGCATGCTTCTTACCCATGCTAACGGGAACTGCCGGTGAAGAGCGAGCATACGATCGCCGTTGGCGACCTACCCCAACTCCACAAAGACCCCTTCGACCGCTTGCTGATCGCCCAGGCCCGCGTCGAAGGCCTGACGCTGCTCACCACTGACACGCTGGTGGCGCACTACGGCGAGCCCACCCGTCTCGTCTAGAACTGCCTCCCCATCGCAGGTACCCGCCTACGCCGCCATTAGGCTCGCCATGCGTCCTTAGATCGATTGCCACGCGGCCATGAATATCATCAAGCGCATGCCCAAAGTTGCCGATCCGCCGGAATTCGCATGGCCCAGTACCTCGGCACCGATGAGGCTGTGGCGTAGTATCTGCGTCATCGCAGCGGGGGGAGCCGTACGCGACCCTGGACTGAGGCCCCGGGTTTCGCCAGGGAGCCGCGCCCGGCCACCACGGGTTTGCCGACCCCTCCCGCATCCCCCGTATAAGTACGGCCATCGCCCCGGCTGGCCAGGGGATAGGGGTTTTTGCTAGGATACTCGCCCCCCAGTCATGCGCCCGCAGGCCCATTGCAGTGTCCAATCAGGAGCGGAACCAGCCCTTTATCTGGCGGGTGCGGGTCTATTACGAGGATACCGACGCCGGGGGCGTGGTCTATCACGCCAGTTATCTCCGCTTCATGGAGCGCGCCCGGACCGAGTGGTTACGCGGGATGGGCCTGGAACAGGAGGCCGTGCGCGCGACGCTGAAGCTAGGTTTTATCGTGCGCGCGGCGCAACTGGACTACCGCCGTGGCGCCCGGCTCGATGACCTGCTCGAGGTGAGCGTGGCCATTGCCCGCCGGGGCGGGGCCAGCCTGGACTTTGATCAGGAGGTGCGCAGGGTCCTGGATGGCGTCCTTTGCTGCCGGGGCCTGATCAAGATCGCCTGCGTGGCCAGCGACAGCCTGAGGCCCAAACCCCTGCCCCCACAACTGCTGGCGGAGATCGCCGATGTATGCTGAGCTTTCCCTCCTGGATCTGGTCCTGCACGCCAGTTTCGTGGTGCAGTTCGTGCTGCTCATTCTGGTGCTGGCCTCGATCCTGTCCTGGACCATGATTTTCGATCGCGCGCGGGTCCTGGGCAAGGCGGCCCGGGCGGCGGCGGAATTCGAACGCCGTTTCTGGTCCGGCGGCGATCTCAGCGCCCTCTACCGTGACCTGGGCCAGGACGACAAGTCCCTGACCGGCCTCGCCGCCATCTTCCGCTCGGGTTTCAAGGAGTACGTGCGCCTGCGCAAGGGCGAGGACAGCGACCCCATGGCGGTCATCAAGGGGGCCGAACGCTCCATGCGCGTCGCCCTGAGCCGGGAGCTGGACCGGTTGGAGACCAATCTCTCCTTCCTCGCCACCGTCGGCTCCACCAGCCCCTACATCGGCCTTTTTGGCACTGTCTGGGGCATCATGCACTCCTTCCACGCCCTGGGGAATGTCAAACAAGCCACCCTGGCCCTAGTCGCCCCGGGCATCTCCGAGGCCCTGGTGGCGACGGCCATCGGCCTCTTCGCCGCCATCCCCGCGGTCATTGCCTACAACCGCTTCGCCGACCGGGTCGAGCGCCTCAATAATCGCTACGAGGAGTTCATGGAAGAATTCTCGACCCTGCTGCAACGCCAGGGCCGCGGCTGACCACCGGCCCAGACCGGAAACGGGGAATCGAGATGAGAAAGACGCGCCCGCGCCGCCGGCCCATCGCCGAGATCAACGTGGTGCCCTACATCGACGTCATGCTGGTGCTGCTGATCATTTTCATGGTCACCGCGCCCCTCATCACCCAGGGCGTGAATGTCGAATTGCCCCAGGCCGAGGCCGAGGTCATTAGCGGGGAGACCACGGATCCGGTCGTCATCACCGTGGACCAGTTTGGCGACCTCTACCTGGACCTGGGCGAGGAGCGTAACCTGCCCGTCGATGCGGTGACCCTGCAGGGACGCCTCAGGACCGTGCTGCGGCTTAACCCCAAGCTACCCATCCTGGTCAAGGGCGATGCCGCCGTCGATTATGGCAAGGTGGTGCAGGCCATGGTGCTGGCCCAGGGCGCCGGGGCGCCGAGCGTCGGCCTGATCACGGTGCCGCCGGAGCGCCCAGAGCCTTGATATGTGGCAGACGGCGCGCCGCAATCCAGGCGCCCTCATCGCGGCCATCCTGCTGCACCTGGTTCTGGCCATCCTCGCCCTGATCGGGGTGGACTGGCTGGATTGGGGGGCGGAGCAAGTCGCCCGGCCCCAGGTGGTGCAGGCCACGATCGTCGATGCCGCGACCCTGAAGGCCCCGGCCGAGCGCTTGGACCAGGCCCAGGACGCGCGGGAGCAAGCCAGCCGGGAGGCGGAGCGCCAGGCCGCCGAGTTGGCGGAGCGCGACCAACTCATCGCCCGAGAGGCCCAGCGGCGGGAAGAAGCCGCTCGCCAGGCCGCGGAACGGGAGCGCCAGGTGGCCGAGGAGCGCGCCAAAGCGGCGGTGAGCGAACGCCAGCAAGCGGAAGAGGAACGCCGGCGCCAGGAGGAGCAAGAGCGGCTCGCCCGGATCGAGGCCCAGCGTCAGGCCGAGGAGGCCGCCAGGATTCAGGCGGAGCAACAACGTCAGGCCGAGGATAAACGGCGGGCGGCAGAGGCGGCGCGCCAAGCGGAATTGCAACGCCAGGCGGAAGAGGCGGCGCGCCAAGCGGAATTGCAACGCCAGGTGGAAGAGGCAGCGCGCCAGGCGGAATTGCAACGCCAGGCGGAAGAGGTGGCGCGGCAGGCGGAGTTGCAACGCCAGGCCGAGGAGCAGCAACAGGCGGCGGAGACCGCGCGGCAACTGGAACTGCAACGTCAGGCCGAGGCGGCCCGGCAAGCCGAGCAGCAACGGCTGGCCCAGGAAGAGGCCAGGCGCCAGGCGGAACAACAGCGCCAGTTGGAAAAGGCGGCCCGCCTGGCCGAAAGCCAACGCCAGGCCGAGGAGGCGGCAAAACGGCAGGCGGAGCAAAAGCGCCAGGCCGAGGAACAACGCCAGGCGGAGCGGGAGGCCAAACGCCAGGCCGAGGAGCAGCGCCAGGCGGAACGGGAGGCTAAACGCCAGGCCGAACAAGAACGTCAGGCGGAGGCCCGCCGCCAGGCGGAAGAGGCCGAGCGGCAGGCGGAGTTGCAACGTCAAGCCGAGGAAAATCGTCAAGCCGAGGAGGCGCGTCAGGCCGAGGAGGCGGCACAGTGGCAAGCGGAGCAAAAGCGTCGGGCCGAGGAAGAGCGCCAGGCGGAGCGGGAGGCGAAACGCCAAGCCGAACAAGCGCGCCAGGCGGAGGCTCGTCGCCAGGCCGAGGAGGCCGCGCGACTGGCCCGGGAGGAGGAATTGGCCGCGGCGGCCCTGGTGGAGGCGCAAAGCGCGGAAAGTCCGGAGCCGGCGGAACCCCTGGCCAGCGACATCCAGTATTACGCCGCCGCCATCCGCAACCGCATCCAGCCCTTCTGGGTTCACCCGCCGGGCAGCCGGCGTGATCTGGCCTGCACCGTCGGGGTCCAATTGCTGCCGAGTGGCGAGGTGGTGCCCGACAGCGTCCGCATCCTGAGCCCCAGTGGCGACCTGGCCTATGATCGTTCCGTGGTCGCCGCCATCTACAAGGCCTCGCCGCTGCCCGTCCCCACCGGCCGCCTGTTCGATGAGTTTCGCGATTTCAAGTTCGTCTTCAAGCCCTAGGCATGATCCCGTCAAGAGACCCGGTAACGACCATGAAAAGACTCCTCTTCCTTACCCTCTTGCTGGTGGGACTCGCCAGGCCCGGCCTGGCTGACTTGACCATCGAGATCGTCGGCGGCCAGGAAGGGGCCCAGCCCATCGCCGTGGTCCCCTTCGGGGCGCCGGAGGGCGTGGGCAGGACCATGGAAGACCTGGCCCAGGTGATCGCCGCCGATCTGGGGCGTACCGGTCGCTTCAAACCCCTGCCTCGCCAGGATATGCCGGCCACGCCCCAGACGGTGGAGGCGGTGGATCTGCGGGACTGGCGCGTCCTGGCCATGAACAACCTGGTGGTGGGGCAGATCAACCGCCGGCCCGATGGCCTTTACCAGGTGGACTTTGCCCTCATGGATGTCTATAGCGGCGAGCAACTGGCGAATATGAGCCTGGCCAGCAGCCCCGCCGAGTTGCGCTACACCGCCCACCGGATCGCCGACATCATCTATGAGCGCCTCACCGGCGCCCCCGGCGCCTTCACCAGCCGCCTGGCCTATGTCACCAGTGAGTGGGGGGTGGACGGCCAGCGGGTGACCCTGCGGGTGGCGGACGCGGACGGCCACAACCCCCAGACCATCGTCTCCTCCAAGGAACCCATCATGTCCCCGGCCTGGTCGCCGGATGGCCGCCGCCTGGCCTACGTCTCCTTCGAGAATCGCCAGACCGCCGTCTTCGTCCAGGAGTTGGCCACGGGCCGGCGCGAGCGGGTGGCCTCCTTCCCGGGCATCAACAGCTCCCCGGCCTGGTCCCCGGATGGCAGCCGCCTGGCCCTGACCCTCTCCCGGGATGGCAATCCGGAGATCTACATCCTGGATTTGCACTCCCGCGCCACCACCCGCCTGACGAATAGTCCTGGCATCGACACCGAACCGGCCTGGTCCCCGGATGGCAACGAGATCTACTTCACCTCCGGGCGCGGCGGCGATCCCCAGATTTATCGCATGCCCGCCACGGGGGGGGAGGCCACGCGCGTAACCTTCGAGCGCGACTATAACGGGCGCGCCTCCCTGTCCCCGGACGGGCGCTCCCTGGTGCTGGTGACCCGGGTCAATGGCCAGTTTCGCATCGCCCGCATGGATCTGGCGAGCGGCGCCACGCGCCTGTTGAGCCGGGGCGGGCTGGACGAGTCGCCGAGTTTCGCGCCGAATGGCAGCATGGTAATTTACGCCACCCAGAGCAACGGTCGCGGTGTCCTGGCCGTGGTCTCCACCGACGGCAAGGTCGGCCAGCGCCTCTCCCAGGATGCGAGCGAGGTGCGCGAGCCGGCCTGGTCCCCCCCGCCGCCCTGAGCGGCGCTACCCGGAGCAAGCTCATGAAGATGCCCATCACCCCGCTCGCCGTCCTGATGATCGCGACCCTGGGGCTCGCCGCCTGTTCCAGCGAGCCCACCCGCCCGGTCGCCCCCAGGACCGCCCCGGGCGGGGCCGTCACCGCCGGGCTGGTGGCCGACCGCGCCCAGCCCCCCGGGTTAAACGATCCCAACAGCCCCCTGTCCCAGCGCGTCATCTACTTCGATTACGACAACAGCAATATCAAGCCCGAGTTTGTCGAGGTACTGCGGGCCCATGCCCGCTATATCGCCACCAACCCCAAGGCCAAGGTGATGCTGGAGGGGCATACCGACGAGCGCGGTACCCGCGAATTTAACCTGGCCCTCGCCGAGGATCGCGCGGCCGCCGTGCGGCGCTTCATGCGCGCCGAGGGCGCGGCCGAGTCCCAGCTCGGCATCCTGAGCTTTGGCGAGGAAAAGCCGACCCAGCCCGGTCAGGGCGAACGGGTCTGGGCTTTGAATCGCCGCGTCGAACTTGTCTATTGAGGCCATCCCCATGCATCGCCATTGCCTTTCCCTCGCTATCGCCAGCCTGCTCGCCCTGTCGCCGGCCTGGTCGTCCGCCGCCGATCTTGAGGGTCGCGTGACCCGCATCGAGAATATGCTCGACAACCAGCGGGGTTCCGATCTCACTCTCCAGCTGCAGGGCATGGAGCGGGAACTCCAACGCCTGCGGGGCCTGGTCGAGCAACAGAAGTACGAACTCGAGGGTCTCAAGCGTTCCCAAGAGGGGGGCGGCCCGGCGGGGGATGGCCGCTGGACTGGTCCGGCTGGGCAGGGGACGGAGGAGCCGGTGGTCGATCACGTGGCGGCCCCGGCGGCTCCCGGACTGGCTCGGGAGCCGGCCCCCGCCCCGGTGGGGGAGGTGGCAAGACCACGCGCGGGCGTGGAGTCGCAGGTGCCGCCGCTCACATCCGTCGCGCCCCCGGAGCCAGCCGTGCCCGAGGCGACCCCGCCCGTCGCGCTGACCCCGCCGCCGATGGTCGAACAGGCCCCGCCGCCGGCGCAAGGCGAGCAGGAGGCCTATATCAAGGCCGTCGAGCCCCTCAAGCAGCGGCGCTTCGAGGAGGCGTCCGTCGCCCTGACCGACTTCCTGGCCCGGTATCCCCAGAGCGCGAATGCCGATAAGGCCCACTTCTGGCTCGCCGAGACCCATTACGTCAATCGCAACATCCCGGCGGCCCTCGCGGAATTTCAGAGCGTCCTCAAGGACTACCCCAAGAGTTCCAAGGTGCCCGGCGCCCTGCTCAAGATTGGTTACATCCAGGACGACGCCAAGGATCCCAAGGCCGCCCGCATCACCCTCGAGGAGGTTGTCCGCCGTTTCCCCCAAAGTGGCGAGGCCCGCCTCGCCCAGGCCCGTCTGGATCAGATGCGCAAGGAAGGTCGCTAACCTTCAGGGCCGCGCGGCCCCTGCGCGGGGACCGGCTGGTCCCCGCATCAGGGCAGGCGCTCGATTTGGCGCATGAGGTTATCGTAGCGTTCCCCCAAGGCGGCGGGCATGCCCGCGGCTTTGGCGCCGGCGCAGCCGCCGGCCTCCTTGAGCCGGGCGAGGAAGTCTTCCTGTAAACGCGTCTGGGCCCGGCGGTAGGAGCCTTCGGGGAAGAGGTCGTCCTGGACCTCCAGCACCGTCATGCGGAACTTGCTGGCCAGGGTCTTGTTCAGGTTGTCGGTGCGGCGACCGGATTGGTCACTCC
>JADZBU010000319.1 GCA_020851955.1 Chromatiaceae bacterium
ATCTGAGCCTGATTGTCCGCTCGGATATGCGGCGCTTTCAGGCCCTGGATCTGTTGCTGGAGTTCAAATATGTCAGCCTCAAGGAGTTGCAACTGACCGGGGAGCAGGTGCGCGGGCGCTCGATGGCGGAACTGGCGGCGCTGGCGGCGGTGGCCACGGCCTTACAAGCCGCTGGGAATCAAGCGCAACGCTACGGCGCGGCCTTATCCAAGCGCTATGGCCTGACAGATCTGCGGCTGTATGCGGTAGTGGGCGTCGGGCTGGAGCGGGTGGTGTGGCAAACCGTGGCGGGGGAGTGAGCGGCCCGGCGGATCGCGCCCATCGTTGGCGGGTGCGCTGGGTTACGCCACCGACGCCCGACGTGTCCGCGTCAGGGTCAGCATGATCGCCTTGGTAAAGTGGACCCCGAAAACCGGACAGCAGTTTAAGCTGGCCGCCTAATCGAAGGGGTCACAGAGAGATGAGTGAAGCGCAGCGCAAGACCTATACGCCGGCCTTCAAGGCCAAGGTGGGCTTGGAGGCGATCCGTGGGGTTAAGACGGTCAACGAGATTGGTCAAGACCACGGGGTCCATCCGGCCCAGGTGGGGCAGGGGCAACGGGAGATCCAGGAACAGGCCCAGACGCTATCCTCGGGCACCCCGACGAGTTTTGGGGGGATGCGAATCGCTCGCCGTGGGCCGGCGCATGATACGCTCACTTTCCGGAACCTCCGCGCCGGCCGGATACACAATCCCCTCGTGTTCACCCCTACCCAAGACCCCTAGGAAATGAACCATGAACCTGCCCCGGTTGCCTGACCTCGAGCTCGAACAGCGGTTGGCCTCACGGCTGCTGGATGTCCTGATCCTTGCCGGCCTGATCCTGGCCCTGGCCATGCTCTGTTACCGGATCTTCTCGCCCTTCCTGACCCTGATGATCTGGGCCTTGATCCTGGCGGTGACCCTGTACCCCCTCCACCGCGCCTTTGCCGCGCGCATCGGCGGCCGGCAGGGCCTGGCGGCGACACTGCTCGTGATGGTGGGGGTCGTGCTGATCGTGGCGCCGACCGCCGTGCTGATGAGCTCGCTCGGAGATTCGGTGCAGCAATTCGTGCAGGCCCTGCAAGACAACACCCTCGCGATCCCAGCGCCGCGTCCCGGCGTCGAGGACTGGCCGATCGTCGGTCAGAAGATCCACGGCCTGTGGGCGACGGCCCACGCCGATCTGCCGGCGCTCGTCCAGAGCCTGCAGCCAATGATCGGCGACCTGGCGAAGGCGGCATTGGGCTTCGTGGCCAGCATCGGCGGCGGCCTGCTGCAGTTCCTCGCGTCCCTCATCATTGCGGGCATCATCATGGCCTTCGGCGCGGCGGGTGACCGCGGCTGCCAGGCGATCTTCGCCCGGGTCGTCGGGACGGCACGGGCCGTGGAATTCACCCGACTCACCACGGCGACCATTCGCGCCGTTGCCCAGGGCGTCATTGGCGTCGCCTTCATCCAGGCGATCCTCGTCGGCGTGGCCCTGCTGGTCGCCGGCGTGCCCTGGGCGGGCGTGCTGACCCTGATCGTATTGGTGCTCGGCATTGCGCAGATCCCGGCCCTGATCGTCACGCTGCCCGCCATCGGCTACATCTGGTCCAGCGGCGACTACGGCAACGCGGCGGCCGTCGGCCACACGGTATTCCTGTTCCTGGCGGGCATGGCCGACAACGTGCTCAAGCCCCTGATGCTCGGGCGCGGCGTCGAGGTGCCGATGCCGATCATTCTGCTGGGCGCACTGGGGGGCATGGCCGCCGCCGGCATCCTCGGACTCTTCGTCGGCGCCACCCTGGCGGCGCTGGGCTATCAGTTGTTCATGAGCTGGGTGGCCGCCACCCCGGACTCCACATCGGCGGGCCGCGAATCGCAGTCGGCAGGCTGATCCCGTGTCCCGCAAAGGGATGGGGCGTCGACAGGCCTGGCCGGCCGCGCTGATGACCTCGCTCCTGGCGAGCGGCTGCACCCTGGTCGGGCCTGACTTCAGCCGTCCGGACGTGCCCTGGCTGGCCGGCTGGTCGGGCGGGTCGCTGGCAACGACGGGGATTAGGGCCAAGGAGGGGCAGCCGGCGCCGCACGACGCCTGGTGGCGGGTATTCGACGACCCGGTGCTCGACCAGTTGGTGGCCGAGGCGCAGCGCCTGAACCCCGGGGTAAGGACCGCCGGCCTGCGCATCCTGGAGGCGCGTGCCCAACTCGGCATCGCCGGCAGCGCGCTCTATCCGCAGCTACAGCAGGTGACCGGCGAGGTGGTCCGCGCCGGCCAAGCGCAGTCGGACGGACCGGATACCACCCTCACGGCCTACAGCGTCGGCTTCGCCATCGCCTGGGAGCTGGACTTCTGGGGCAAGTTCCGGCGTGGCATCGAGGCGGCGGACGCGGGCTACTTCGCCAGCATCGCCCAATATGACGACGTCCAGGTATTGGTCGCGGCGCAGGCGGCCGGCCTCTACGCCTCGATCCGCACCACCGAGCAGCGGCTGCGCATCGCGCACGAGAACGCCGCGCTGCAGAAGCGGAGCCTGGAGATCACCGAGCGGCTGTTCAAGAGCGGCAATGAATCCGAACTCGACGTGCAGCAGGCCAAGTCCCTCTACCTGGGCACCCTCGCCACCATTCCCGAACTCGAGGGCAGTCTGCGCCAGACCCAGAATGCCCTGAGCGTCCTGCTCGCCAGACCGCCCGGCCCGCTGCCCGAAATGGCGGAGGGCCGGGAGCAGATCCCGGTGGCGGCCCTGGCCATCATCGTGGACCTCCCGGCCGATCTGCTGCGCCGCCGGCCGGACGTCAGGGCGGCGGAGATGCAGCTCGCCGCCCAGTCGGCGCTGATCGGGGTCAGCGAGGCGCAGCTCTATCCGTCGATCGCCCTGGTCGGCTCCCTCGGCCTCTCGGCCACCTCGCTCGCCGGGTCGTCGCGCACCCTCGACTGGGTCGCCGGCCCCGCCCTGGTCTGGAACGTCTTCGACCACGGTCGGCTGACCAACGAGGTCCTGGTCCAGGACGCCCGTTTCCAGCAGCTCTACGAGCATTATCAGGAAACGGTCCTGCGTGCCGCGCGGGAAACCGACGATGCCGCGGTGGCCTTCGCCAAGAGCCGGGCCCAGGTCGACATCCTCGCCAGGGCGGTCGTGGCGTCCAAGCGCTCGCTCGATATCGCCACCATCCAATACCGCGAGGGCCTCGTCGATTTCCAGCGGGTGCTGGACTCTCAGCGCACCCTGTTCAGCCAGCAGGAACGGCTGGTGACCGTCCGTGGCCTCGTGACCCAGGGCCTGATCGCCCTCTATAAGGCCATGGGCGGCGGCTGGCAGGCCGGCCGCGACAGGCCCATTCTGGACGATGCGACCCGCGAGACCATGGGTGAACGCCGCGACTGGCGGAAGCTGTTGTCCGCCCCCTTGCCGCCCCCCCCGGAAACACGCCAACCACCCGGCCAGAAGGACGCGCCATGACCCAGGAACCCACCACCACACCCTCGCCACTGGTCGAGCCGCCGCCCGCCCCGGTCGCCGGCCGCGGCACCCGCCTCGGTGCCAGCCTCATCGCCATCCTCATTGTCGGCAGCCTGATCCTCTACTTCGTCGGCGACCGGCTGACCCCCTACACCTCGCAGGCGCGCCTCCAGGCCTTCGTCGTCCCCGTCGCCGCCGAGGTCGCGGGCAAGGTGCAACAGGTCCATGTCGAGAACAACGACGAAGTCGAGCCGGGACAAGCGCTGTTCGAGATCGACCCTGAGCAATACGAGATCGCGCTGGAGCGGGCACGGTCCGACTACGAGTCGATGCGCCACTCGGTAAACGCCTCGGCGGCCGGTGTCGAGGCGGCCCGCGCCGGCCTCCAGGCCGCCGCGGCGAGCCGGGAGATGGCCGAGAAGGATGCCAGTCGCCAGGAACGGCTCTATGCGGAGGACCAGGGGGCGATCTCGGTACGCCGGCTGGAGATTGCCCAAGCGACGCGGGAGGAGGCGCGCGGCAAGGAGCGGCGGGCCGAGGCCGACCTGCGCAAGGCGCTGGAGACGGCCGGCGAGAGCGGCGACGACAACGCCCAGTTGCGCGGCGCCCGCGCCGCCGTGCGGCAGGCCGAGCTCGATCTCGCGCGTACCCGGGTGCTCTCGCCGGGGCGCGGCGCCGTGACCGACCTGCGCGTGGACGTCGGTAACTTTGCCCAGGCGGGGGCGCCGGTCATGACCTTGATTGCCATCCATGACCTCTGGATCAGTGCCGACATGACCGAGAACAACCTCGGCCACATCGATCCCGGTGACGCGGCGGCGATCGTCCTCGACGTCATGCCGGGCGAGGTGCTGAAAGGCCGGGTGCATAGCGTCGGCGGCGGTGTCGGCAGCGGCCAGCAGTCACCGCCGGGCACCCTGCCGACGATCGAGAATAGCAAGGACTGGCTGCGCCAGGCCCAACGCATTCCGGTGGCGGTCGAGATCGATCCGTCCGAGGGGCCCCGGCTGCGCGGCCTGCGTATCGGCGGACAGGCCGAGGTGCTGGTCTACACGGGTGACAATCCGGTGATGAACCTCATGGGCGCGATCTACATCCGCGTCATGAGCTGGCTGTCCTACCTCTACTGAGCGCCCGGGATGCACCCAGCGGACAAGGCGGCGCTGCGCCTCGCGATCGGCCTTGGCCTCGCCGTCCTGGTCGCCTACGGGCTCGCCCTGCCCGTGCCCTTCGTGGTCTGCGTGATGGCGGTGCTGGTGCTGTGCAAGCCAGGTCCGCCGCTGCCGCTGGTCAAGGGCGCCATCCTCGCCCTGGTCTTTGCCGCGCTGGTCGCCGCCGGGGTGGTGATGGTGCCCCTGCTCGAGCACTATGCCTTAGCCGGCGTACTGCTCACGGCGGTGGTGCTCTACGGCGTCTTCTACGCCGGACTCATTCACGGCAACCCGCTCACCATGATCCTGGTGATCTCATTCGCCTTGATCCCCGTGGCCGGTGTCGCCGATCAGGCGCTGGTCGGCATGCTCAGCCTGACCCTCGCCGTGGGCATCCTCACCGGAACGCTCGTCAGCGCCCTCGCCACCGCCTTCTTTCCGGACCCGCCGGCTCCCGCCGGGCAGCGGGCGGAGCCACCGGCGGTGAGCCAGGAGACGGCCGGCTGGATCGCCCTAAGGGCCGTGCTCATCGTCATGCCGGTGTTTGTTCTCGCCCTCGTCAACCCCTCGCTCTACCTGGCGGCGATCATGAAGACCGTGGCCCTGGGCCAGCAGGCGGGGGAAACCGACGCCCGTTCCGCTGGACGCGAGCTGGTCGGGTCGACCCTGGTGGGCGCCCTGATGGCGCTGGCCGTGTGGATTGGCTTGTCGCTTTGGCCCAGCCTGTGGATGCTGATGCTGTGGCTGATGGCCGCCGCCCTGTGGGCCGGGTCGGCCATGTTCGGGGCCCGGGCCACGGCATGGCGGCCCTCGTTCTGGAGCAATGCGCTGATCACGGCGCTGATCCTGCTCGGCCCCGCGATCGAGGACAGCGCCAGCGGCAAGAGCGTTCTGCAAGGCTCCGCCGTCCGCGCCAGCCTGTTCCTGGGTGTCGCGCTCTACGCCTCGGCAATGGTCTGGATCCTGGAGCGCTGGCGCGCGGCGAGGTCGCCAGCGATACCGATGCAACGCTAATCACGGGAGGACACCGCATGATCATCTTGAATTTTCTCGTGGGGCTGCCAGTCATGCTGCTATGCCTGGCCCTGCAGGTGGCCGTCTCCTTCTGGAGCGTCCGCTACTATGTGCGACAGCCGGCGGCCCCGACCGGCCGCCACCGTTTTTTGCGCGAAGTCCGCCCCTTGCTGGTCGCCATGCTGTTCATGATGACCGGCACCCTGGTCCAGATCGCGGTTTGGGGGACCCTCTTCGTCGCGCTCGGGGAATTCACCGAGTTTTACGAGGCTATCTACCACTCCGCCGTCAATTTCGCCTCCCTCGGCTATGGCGATATCGTCATGACCAAGCCCTGGAAACTGCTCGGCCCGCTCGAGGCCGTTAACGGCGTGCTCATGCTCGGCATGAGCGCCGCGGCGCTGATGGCGATACTGCAGCACATGATCAAGGCGCAGCGAGAAGGTGGACTTGTGAACCGCAACGACGCCGGTGCCTAGCGAGGCCCGGCGGTCCCCCGGACGGGGCCGACCTCGCGGGCCCCGTCCAGAGCGACGGGTAGGAGATGCGGACCAACCGCGGGCAGGTCGCCCTCGACGCGGGCGAAACCAGCCACCGCGCCCTGATCGGGTGCGATCAAGGGCCGGTGGGCCGCATACCAAGGGGTCCCGGTTGAGATACGGCGCGTGAACCTTGAGCAGGTCAGCGCCCGCGCCCTTCCTTGATCAGTATTTGATGTCCCTGGCGGTGCCGCGGGCGTCCTGCTTGGTATCGCGCTTGTCCTGCCGGCATTCCGGCCGGTTCTTTTCATCGCCGGCGCGGCAGTCGGCCTTGTCTTGCCTGGCCTCCTGGCGACC
>JADZBU010000320.1 GCA_020851955.1 Chromatiaceae bacterium
AGCCTCCCTATCCGTCCCACTTGCCACAGGTTCCCGATGAAACTCCCCCTCAGTCTCTACGCGCTCTCTCTGCTGGTGGTCACGGCTCTGTGGTGGGGGCTGGGTCGGCCGCAACCCATGCCCACCCTGGCGGGGGAGTCGAGCCAAACGCCCTGCCTTTCCTACGCGCCCTTTCGCGGTGACGAGAGCCCCCTCGTCGGCGACATCCAGATCGAGCCGGCCCGGATCGCGGCGGACCTGGGCCAACTGGCGACCCGCACCAACTGCATTCGCACCTATGGCGTCAATCATGGGACCCATCTCGTGCCGGAGCTGGCCAAGCAGGCGGGTTTGAAGGTGATGCTGGGCATCTGGCTCGCCCCGGAGCGCGACCGCAATCGCAAGCAGATCGATACCGCTATCGAGCTGGCGCGACGCTATCCCGAGGTCGTGTCCGCCGTGGTGGTCGGCAACGAGGTGCTGCTGCGCGGCGAGATGACCCCCGCCGACCTCGGGGCCACCATCCGCGAGGTCAAGGCCGCCGTGCCGGTGCCGGTGACCTACGCGGATGTCCCGGAATTCTGGCTGCGTCATCCCGACCTGGCCAGGGACGTGGACTTCGTCACCATCCACCTCCTGCCCTACTGGGAGGACTTCCCCACCCCGGTCGCCGGCGCGGTCGCCCACGCGGAGGCGACGCGCCAGAAAATCGTGGCCCAGCTACCGGACAAGGAGATCTTCATCGGCGAGATCGGCTGGCCGAGCGCGGGCCGGATGCGGGAAGGGGCCCTGCCGTCCCGGGTCAACCAGGCCCGTTTTCTGCATGAGGTCATGGCCCTGGCCGACCGGGAAAAGTTCGGCGTCAATCTGATCGAGGCCTTTGATCAGCCCTGGAAGCGCCAGCGCGAGGGCACGGTCGGCGGCTACTGGGGCCTGTTCGATGCCGAGGGGCGCGCGCCCAAGTTCGCCTGGGGCCAGCCGGTGTCGAACCATCCCTACTGGCCCGGGCAGGCCCTGCTGGGCGCCCTGCTGGTCAGCCTCATCTTCCTGGCCGCGGGCGCCTCGGCCAAGCGCGCGAGCGGGGCCACGACGGCCTCCTGGTTAGGCGTCGCGGCCATCGCCCTGGTGTCGGGCACGGCCATCGGCTTAGCCGTCGAGGCCATGTGGGTGGAGAGCCTGGGTCTGACGGGCTGGATCGGGTCCCTGACCTGGGTGGCGGTGGCGGCCCTGGCACCCATCGCCGGCGCGGCGGCCCTGATGGGGCGGCAGGGGGTGCCGCCGCTCTATCGGGTGCTGGGCCCGGTGGCCCGCTGGCCCCGGGACCGCCGCGCGGTCGCCGTGGGGCTGGCCCTGGCGGCCCTGGTGGTCCTGACCATCCAGACGGCGCTGATGCTGGTGTTCGACCCCCGCTATGTCGATTTTCCCTACGCCCAGCTCATCGGTGGCCTCATGCCCTTCCTGGTGCTGGCGTTGCGCCGGCAATCCGGGTCGCGGCCCCTGGCGGAAAAGACCGCCGCCACGCTCCTGGCGCTGGCGGCGGGTTACATCCTGCTCAACGAAGGTGTCGCCAACTGGCAGGCCGTCGCCTTCTGCCTGGCCCTGGCGGTGTTCGCCCTTACCCTGGCGAGCGCCCGGGGCGAGCCAGACTGAGCACCAGCAAGCCGACCGCAAGGCCGGCCATGCCGCCATTCTGCATCACCAGCCCGAAGCCGGCGGCGCCGAGGGCGATGGCGAAGAGCAGGACCGACGGCCACAGCAGATGCAGGCCGGCCGCCGCAACCGCAACCGCCCCAAAGGCCCCCTGGTTGAAGAGCAGGATGGCGAGATTCATGGTCGAACAGAGCCAGGTATCCAGGCCCTCCTGACAGGCCAGGAAGACATGGGTGTTCTGAATGACCATATGGCGCAGATAGTAGGCGTAGAAGACCGAGCCAAACCCGATCGCGATCAGCCAGTTCATCTGGCGGGCACTGGGCTGGAAACAGGGTTTCATCGCAAGCTCTCCTTCAGACATCAAGATTCATGAAAGCCCCGGGCCCTGGCCCGACGGGGCACGGCTAGGAGGCATCCTCCTCCATCCACTTGCGCAACTCCACCGGCTTGGCCTTGGCGCGCATCCGCATATTGACCATCTCCACCCCCAGCGAGAAGGCCATGGCGAAGTAGATGTAGCCCTTGGGGATGTGCAGGTCGAGGCCCTCGCCCACCAGGGCGAAGCCGATCAGGACCAGGAAGCTCAAGGCCAGCATCTTGATGGTGGGGTGCTGGTCCACGAAATCGCCAATGGGTTTGGCCGCGAACATCATGACCCCCACCGCCAGGATGATGGCGATCACCATCACCGGGATTTGACTGACCATGCCGACGGCGGTGATGACGGAGTCAAGGGAAAAGACGATGTCGATGATGGCGATTTGCACCACGATGGACAGAAAACCGGCCCCCGCCTTGCCGGCCAGGGAGGGCTCGCCCTCCTCGGGCCCCTCCACGGCCTCGTGGATCTCCATGGTGCTTTTGAAGAGTAGGAAGAGTCCGCCCAGAATCAGGATCGCGTCCCGCCCCGAGATCTCCTGCCCCAGGATGATGAACCAGGGGGCAACCAGCTTCATCATCCAGGCCAGGGACAGCAGCAGGGCGATGCGGGTACCCATCGCCAGCGCCAGGCCGATCACCCGTCCCCGCTGGCGCTGATGCTCCGGCAGCCGGCCCACCAGGATGGTGAGGAAGATGATGTTGTCGATGCCGAGCACGATCTCCAGCGCCGTCAGCGTCGCCAGGGCCAGCCAGGCCTCCGGCAGAAATATCCAGTCAAACATCCAAACCCCCCTTCTTAATTGAAGGCGAAAAATCGTTGTTGAAATCGGATCCTTGGCCAGGATCCCGGCTGTCCCGGGCCCCGCGCATGCCGGGCTGAGGCGGTTACCACCCGATCCCGGCTGGCGAAGGCCCGCCTAGCCAGGATGGGAGGTCGACTGAAGAGGGCCTCCGCGCGGCATTATGCCTGATGAGGTCCTGTGTCGTCGTTGGGGTGATTCCGGCGCCGGGGCGCCACTGGCCGTGGACCTCTAATGTCGATCGCGGGTACACCTCCGGGTTGTGTTTGTGTATTTTATAAACTACGATTAGCCCATGCTGGATATTAAACAGACCGATACCTATCGAAGATGGGAGCGTAAGCTTCGAGATCATCACGCCAAGGCGTTGGTTGCAGCGCGCATCTTCCGTCTGGCCAATGGCTTGCCAGGCGACGTCAAGCCAGTGGGGCAAGGCGTCAGCGAGTTACGCATTCATCATGGACCTGGATATCGGGTGTATTTCAAGCAGCGTGGCAACGAAATCGTCATCCTCCTGTGCGGTGGCGATAAAAGTACGCAGCAAAGCGATATCGATACCGCACAACGTCTTGCAGCAGAGTGGGAGGCCTCATGAGCGACCCGATCTACGATTACGACCCGGCGGCGGCCCTTGAAAACGAGGCGGCGATCGCCGTATTCCTGGCTGACGCATTGGAGACGGGCGATGCGACCTACATCGCCAAGGCGATGGGCGTGGTCGCGCGAGCCAAGGGCATGACGGAGTTGGCCAGAGCAACGGGGCTGTCTCGCGAGCAGCTTTACCGTTCGTTCAGCGAGCAGGGAAACCCCACGCTGAAAACCATGCTTGCTGTCATGCGAGCCCTGGGCGTCGAGTTGACGGTAAGGCCGCACGAACCGGCTGTTTAAGATGTTCGATGCTAGGCAACCTCAAATACTGCCAGTCCTTCTGGGTCCAGGCGCCACCCGACGCCGGTGAAACTGGCTGGCTTGGCCCGCTGGATCTCATGGCCCTGGTCGCCGACTGGCGGCGCGCCTGGCTCTTCGCCGCCACTGAGGAGACGCCCGCGGGTTGGCGTCTCGGTACGCTGGATGAACCACGCAGCGCTGGTCGGACTCCTTGCCGGCCTCACCGGACGGGGCTGCCGACACGCCCCACGCCTGATCGTGCTCTATGGCGCCGGGCTATTCCCCCGGATGGCGTGTGGCTGCCGCTGATCGCCTCAGCGAGCGCTCTCCTGATAGGGCGGGCTGTTCAGCCGCGGCCGGCCATTCGACTTTCGCGAGCCAAGATCAGGCATCGAAGCGTATCATCGTACCCCATCGGGTGCGGGCCGCGGCTTAGCCCTAACCGGACTTCACTCACGCAGGGGGGATTGCCATGAATACCCTGAGGCTCGAAATCCCGCGGGACATCCTGGACTCCGCGCGTTTGTCCATGGATCAGCTCAGGCAGGAACTGGCGATCAGCCTCTATGTTCAGCAGCGGCTGGCGATCGGCAAGGCCCGCGAACTGGCCGGAATGTCGCTTTGGCAATTCCGGCAGTTACTGGCCGCGCGTCGGATTCCCCCGCATTACGATCTGGCGGAGCTTGTCGAGGATCTGGACACCCTGTCGCATCTGGACCGTCCGCCCCAATGAGACCCGTGGTCAGCAACACCTCGCCGCTGACCAATCTCGCTGCTATAGGACGCTTCGACCTGTTGCGCGACCTGTTCGGCCAGATTGAGATCGCCGAAGCGGTCTGGGACGAACTGAATGCCAATGGACGCCGCTGGCCTGGCCGGGACGAGGTGGCCCGCGCCCCCTGGATGCGCCGCCACACGCCCGCTAATCGGTCCCTGATCGTGGCGTTGATGCGCGATCTCGACGCGGGAGAAGCGGCGACCATCGCGCTGGCGGTCGAGCTGAACGCCTCACCCGTCTTGCTCGACGAACGTGATGGACGCCATTTCGCGCAACGCCAGGGATTACAGCCCATGGGCGTGATTGGGGTTCTCCTCTTGGCGAAACAACGCGGTCTGCTGCCACGCGTCCGGCCCTGTCTTGATGCGCTGCGGACCGAGGCCGGCTTCTGGTTGGGAGACGGTATTTATACAGCCCTGCTCGAACAGGCCGGCGAGTTGGGCGAAGAGCGCTGAACCCCCTCCTCACTGGCGCGGGTCTCCGCCGGGTGCAGGCTATCCTGTTGCCGACCCTCCTCTGGCCTACATCGCCAAGGCGCTGGGCGTGGTGGCGCGAGCCAAGGGCATGGACGGGGTTGGCCAGAGCAACGGGTCTCGACCGCGCCCCGACCTGGCCGGTGACCCAGCCCATCGCTAGGGCCCGACCGGCGTGATCGCCTGCC
Source organism: Chromatiaceae bacterium (assembly GCA_020851955.1). Taxonomy (GTDB): domain Bacteria; phylum Pseudomonadota; class Gammaproteobacteria; order Chromatiales; family Chromatiaceae; genus M0108. Next base: position 5,141 of record JADZBU010000320.1, read on the forward strand.
ACACCACCCGCTCCAGCCCGATGCCCACCACCGCAAACAGACGCAGATCGGTCAGGCCGTAGCGCTCGGCCAGAGCCGCGCCATAGCGTTGCGCCTGCTCCGCCGCCGCCGCCAGGGCCGCTTGCACCGCCGCCAGCGCCGCCAATTCGGCCATCGAGCGCCCGCGCACCTGCTCCCCGGTCAGTTGCAACTCCTTGAGGCTGACATATTTGAACTCCAGCAACAGATCCAGGGCCTGAAAGCGCCGCATATCCGAGCGGACAATCAGGCTCAGAT
>JADZBU010000321.1 GCA_020851955.1 Chromatiaceae bacterium
TCCGCTCCTACCTCTCCACCTTGCGCAAGCAGTCCATCGACCCTTTTCAGGCCCTCGTGATGACGTTCCAGGGCAACCCGCCGATGCCTCGCCTGGCGTAGCCTGGCTTGGGTACCTGAACAGTTACAGGACAAGAACGATAAGTTCGCCGTGGCCCTGCTGGAGAAGCACTTCAAGCCCATCGAGGGTCATGACTGGTACTTCAATGGTATGAGCAAGGAGTCGCTGGAAAAGGTGCGTGCCGGTTTCGAGGCCCGTTACGGCAAGGGGTCCTTGAAATAGGCGAGGCCTAGATCGCGATCGAGCGAGATCCCGCGCGGGGCCTGGTGCCCCCCGCGGGATTTTTCATTTCTGGAGGAGACAATGTCATGAAAATCCGTTTATTACTCGCCACCACGCTCCTGTGCCTGGCCCTGCCCCTGGCCGCCGCCGAGGAGCCCAGCCTGCTGCAACAGGGCGAGACCCTGCTTAACGAGGGCAAGCTCCCGGAGGCCCTCGCCGCCCTGCAACAGGCGGTGGTCGCCGAGCCGAACTCCTCCCGGGCCTTCCAGCGCCTGGGCGGCGCCCAACTCATGAGCCAGGACTATGCCGGCAGCATCCAGAGCTTCCAGCGCGCCATCAGCCTGGACGCCAACAATGCCGACGCCTTCGTCGGCATGGCCATGGCCTATATCCACGGGGGCCGTTATGGCCAGGCCCGCTCCGCCCTGGTGGAAGCCAAGCGCATCGCCCCCGCCAAAGGCCCCAAGATCGATGAGGTCATCGCCTGGATTGATCAGCGGCCCACGCTCTAGCCAGGACGCCGGATGCGGGAAAATTCCATAAGGTCGCGCCCAAGCCGGGGGCTAACCCCCTGGCCCACCATCTCTTAGTCCAAGCTGTTAGAGGCAGCGGGCTACTGGGCCGCGACTTGGGATTTTCTGGATGGCCCTGATCATTATTGCTATCGTACTCGTGGCTTCCGCCAGTCCCCGCCTCAACCGAAACCGACCCAGGTGCCGGGTGTCCGCGCCTGGGAGGCGCCAAGCAGGCCGTTAGCTCCCATCAACCAACACAGGAGATTCGGATGCGCATGACCAACGCGCCAACTTGCCATCGGCCGAGGCCTGTTGTGCAAAAGATGCTCCTTGCCCTCTTGCCCCTATTGGTGTTGCCAGGCTGCGCCACGGAGAATGAAGCGGGCACCGTGGTGGGTAGTGCCGCGGTTGGTGCGGCTATCGGCGCCTTGGGCGGGGCGGCCTTGGGTTCCACCTATCACCATGGCTATTACTACGGCTATCCCAGCCGTTCGGATATGGCGGCCAGTGGCGCTCTGGCGGGCGCCGCGGTGGGAGGGGCCATCGGTATGGCCAATGTCGCCCAGCAACGGGAGAACCAACGCCGGGAGGACTACTACCGGGCCCAGGAGGCCGCCCGGCAGTACGGCAACACCCAATGCACCACTGTCCGGACGGTGGATGATTATGGCCATGTCCGGACCACGGAAACCTGCACCTCGGATGTCCAACGGCCTGGCTATCAAAGTTACTGAATACCCAGGAAAATAGCCTGACTCATTATGAGTTTTGAATGGGATAAGAAAAAAGCGGTGTCAAATCTCCGCAAACACAGTGTCAGTTTTGAAGAGGCATCAACGGCCCTACGGGATAGCTTCTCCGCTACCTCCCATGATCCAGACCATTCGGAAGACGAAGATCGCTTTGTGACACTTGGCTTTTCTTCGATAGGCCGTTTACTGGCGGTGGCCCATACGGAGCGCGGCAACAATATCCGCATCATTTCCGCAAGATTGGCAACAAAATCAGAGAGACAAATTTATGAAGAAGACTAAAGCCGATGTACCGGATGATCTCCGCCCCGAATATAAGAGGTCGGATTTCGGCGTGATGGTTCGCGGCAAGTATGCAAGTCGCTTAAAAGAAGAAAGTAATGTGGTCCTGCTTGAGCCGGATGTTGCTAAAGCATTTCCCAACGATGAGGCCGTCAATAAAGCGCTCCGTTATCTCCTCGAAATCGCCGAGGCATCATCCCGCCTAACCAGGCATACCAGCGCTCCCGCGCCCTGAAGCTGCTGGGTGTTCCGCGCTTAACAGCCATCGCACATGTTGATGGCTCCATGACTCTGGATTTCTAACCAGCGACCTGCTCCCGGTCCGGGGGGCTTGCCGGATCCAGGGCCTCTTGCTCCAACTTGCCAAAATCCCTCTGGACCCACTCCGCGGCTAGGCCACCCACGCTACCGCCCTTGGCGATCGCTTGCTCCAGGGCCCGGCGCTCGTCGCGGCTCCAGCCGCCGCTGCCTGGGCCGGCGGACCCGGGGTCCGGGGCGGCCATGAGGTGGGGCGTCACCGGGTGCCGGGGACAGGCCGCCACGACCCTGGCCAGGATGCGCAGGCCGCCAATGTCCCGGTCACCCCAGTGATAGAAGGGGCAGTCCGCCGGCAGGCCCTGGTCCAGTTGCCCCAGCACCCGCACCAGGGCCGGGGCGGGATAGCCGGCGGTATAGAGGACGACAGCGGCGTCCTGAATCTCCCGGACCTGGCGCTGAAAGCTGGCCAGGTTCTCGATGGTCAGCAGGTAGGGCACGGGGCCGCTGGCCTGGATCCGGTTGACGGCATCCGGCGACAGGCCGACATAGGGCCGCAGGGGCGTGATATCCCAGTTCGTGCCGCCATAGTCCAGGACCAGGGGCCCCTTGATGAAGAGGGCCGGCGGAAATTTCTCCAGTCCCAGTGCCCGAAAGAGATCGGTATCCTCGGGCCATGAGGCCCAGTCGGGATTGCGGCGCAGCAGTCCGCCCAGCCGGCTCAGCAGGGACTCGACGGCCTTGGAGTCCCCCAGCAGGCGCACGCTGAACCGGCGCAGATCCAGTCCCTCCTGCTCCCCAGCCGCGACGGCGCGGGCGATGCGAAACAGTCTGATGGCGGCGGCGGTCTCGGCAGGCGGGATGTGAAAGGGTTTGTGGCCCAGCCGCCACTGGGCCAGGGCCTCGGCAAAGGCGTCCCGGAGCCAGCCGGGGGCATCGGCCATATATTCCGCCAGTTCCTGCGAGATGACGCGGGCCTGGGCGGCCGTCCGGGAGACGCCCAGCCAGGCGGCCAGCAGATCCGGGTCCTGGAGGCGGATGCGGCGCAGGTCTTGGGCGGCGGTGCGGCGACCCCACTCCAGGGTCACGCCGCCGGCGGCCTGGGCGTTCTCCAGATAGGCATGGAGGGCGTCGCGCTCGTTCAGGTCGCTGATGGTGAAGTAGGCGTGGGCCGAGCGCTCGCCGATGGGGAGCGTGATCCGGCCGCCCCGGTCCGCCTGGGCCAGGAGCTTGAGCAAGAGGGCGCGGGCGATCTGGCTCATGGCTGGCTCAGGGTCTCGGCGGTCTCGGCCGGGCAGGGGGCGCCGGAGCGGCATCTGGGGCCAGGGCCCCGGGAGGTGCGGGTATAAGCAAATGTCAGGCGCATGGAATGGCGGGCGGAATGGGCGGCTTTAAAGAGCGTCTGGCGCGCCCCGGTCCAGGTCCGGGCGCAGCGTCGGGTTGTCGGCGGCCAGGGCGCGGCGGGCCTCGGGCTGGATGTACTCGGCGTCGATGTGGACGCTGCCGCCGTCCCGATAGACGTTGACGATGGTGTCCACATGCTCGGCGATCTGGCCGTATTTCTCGTCCGGGGCGGCCAGCAGCACCTGGAGCCCCAGTTCGTCGAGGAAACCGAGGGCGCTGACCGTGTTCTGCAGGTCCAGCTTGGAGAAGGCCTCGTCGAAAACGGCCAGGGCCATGCCGCCGCGCAAGTGGCCATCCTGATCGCGCTCCAGGCGATAGGCGGCGGCCAGGGCGGCGCCGATGGCCACGTAGAAGGGCGACTGGTGCTCGCCGCCGGAGCCCTTGCCGAGGCGCCGGGAGAGGAGTTCCGGGTTGCCGCCGCCCTCCTTGTCGTCGCTCATGCGCACGTCGAAGTGGTAGTATTGGCGGTAGTCCGCCAGGCGCTCGTCCCAGCCCCCGGCGTGGCCCTCGCCTCCCGCGGCCTCCATGAGCAGGTTGCGGACGCGGGCGATGGCCGCGCGGTGGGGGTGGTTGGGGTCGGCGGCGGCGTCGAAGAGGCCGCCGACATCGCCGCCCTGCTCGGGGGTCCAGGCCAGCACCCAGTCCAGAATCTCCTTGAGGTCCGGCTCGGGCTGCTTGATAAAGCTGTAATACTGGCCGTGAAAGGGGCGGCTGCGCAGGCTGCGGTTGAGCTCCTTGCGGCTCTCTTCCAGCAATTGCAGGTTTTCCTGGAGCTTGCCGACGAAGTCGCTGCGGAAGGCGTGCTCGGCCTCGCGCAGGGCGTTGTCGGCCTCCGTGACGTAGCGGGCCAATTGGGTCTCGCGCACCTGGGTCAGTTCCCGCGCCACCCAGGCGGCCAGGGTCAGGGGGTCCTCGGCGGCGTCGCTGGCGGGTTTGTGGTCGGGTGACCAGGCGGCCCAATAACTCGTCAGGCCCTCCCGGGCATTGGCCCGCTGCTTGATCGCCGTCTTTTCCTGGCCGAGGGCCCGGCGCCCGGCCTCCGCGCCCAGGGCCTGCCAGGCCGCGGGGCTCTCCTCGGCGCCGGGTTCCCGGGACTGGAGTTCGTCGAGGCGCTCGGCGGCCAGGGCGGCATCGAAGCCGGCCGTCCGCTGGAGGTCGCGGCGGCGCTCGGCGACGGTCTCGGATGCCCCTTCCAGGGTGGCGAGGCTGGCCTCCGCCACCTGGCGCTTCAGTAGCCGGTCGCCCTGATCCCGGGCCGCCCGCTCCCGGGCGACCGCCAGGGCCTCGCGCTCGGCGGTCCACCGCTCGACCTCCTCCTGGAGGCGCCGGAGATGGGTGTCATCCCGCAGCGCCTGCTCCTGGCTTTGGAGACGGTCGAGCTCGGCCCGGGTCTCTTGACGGATGGCCGTCAGGCCCACCAGGTCCGGGAAGCTGCGCAGCCGGTCGTTGAGCGGCATGAGTTGCCGCTCGCGCAGGTCCTGGATCGCCGCCTTCTCGGCCTGTTTGCCGAAGTGGGCCGCCTGGTCCCGGTCGAACTGGGCCTTGAGGGCTTGCAGCCGCAGCCGGCGGGCCTCCCGCCCCAGCATGGGCTCCACCGGGGCCAGGCGGACCACGGCGCCACCGGAGGCGAGCATGCCGTCGGCGGTGATGGCCCGCTCCTGGCGCAGCAGTTCATCCTCGGTCTCTACCCGCAGGACATTGCCGGCGCGCTGTATGAGGTAGGCCGTGGCGTGGGGGTCGTCGCTGAGGGCCACCGCCGCCAGGCTGCCGGGGCTGGCGGGACCCCGCCACTGGGCGGTCTTGAGGGTGTTGATCACCCGACTGCCGTGGATGGCGAGTCGTTTGCCCTCCCGCCGATAGAGGCCGATGGCCTCGCGCACCTGGGCCGGGTCCACCAGCAGGGCCTCGCGATGGCCGCCCAGGAAGGCCTCCAGGGCATCGCGCCAGGCTTCGTCCACCAGGTCCACCCGGTCGCAGAGAGGAACGGCGGCGATGCCGTGGTCCGCGAGGAGGGCGATGAGGCGCAGGGTGGCGGGCTTGAGGTCGCTCTCCCCCTGCTCCAGACGGGCGATACGCTCGCGCAGGGATTCAAGGGCCCGGGCCATCTCCCCTTCCTCGCGCACCACTTGTTCAAAGCGGCCCAGCATCCGTTCCACCGCCGCCGCGACTCGCGGGGCGATGCGATCCACCGCCCTCATGACCTCGGCCGGGGCCTGGGGCCAGGTCGCGGCCAGCAGGCCTTCGTCCCGGCGCAGCAGGGGCGGCAGGCCTTGCAGGGCCTGGATCAGGGCGGGGTCGTCGAGCCGCTCGGCGTTGTCGAGCAGGCGATGCACGGCCCCCAGGCCCAGCCGCGCCTGCTCGATGCCCTGGTTGGCCTCGTCGAGGGTCTGGCGGGCCGCCCGCATTTCGGCCTGGAGGCGCTCCCGTTGCTGCTCCAGGTCGGTGGCGGCCAGACGGCGGTTGGCCTCGGTCAGGGCGGCGTCGGCACCCTGCCATTGCTGGTCCAGGTCCGCGATACGGGAACCGAGTTTGGTGATCTCGGCGGCGAGTCGCTCCAGGGTCTGGCGCAGGGGCTCCTGCTCCGCCTCCAGGGCATTGAAGGCCGCCTCCTGCTCGACCCAGCGCCAGGCCAGGCCCAGCCGGTCGGCCTGCTCGGCGCGCTGGTAGCCGCGATCGATGAGGGTCAGGGCCTCCTCGCGCTGGCGGGCCTCGCGGGTGCGGGTCTGGATGTCTCGGTAGTGGTGCAGGGCCTGCTGCAGGGAGCGCACCTGGATGGATCTTTCCTCCAGGATGTGGCCGCGCACGAAGTCCGACACATTGCGAATGGGGGCGAAGGTGATGGCGTTGCGGAAGGCGCGCAGGAAATGGGGCGCGTCCAGGGGGCGCCGGGCATCGGCGAGCAGGAAGCAGAGGTGGCGCTGGTACTCGCCCACCAGGGCGTGGACCCGGAAGGGCTCGCCGAGGCGCATGCGCAGCTCCTCCCGCAGCCGCTTCCAGGGCTTGGGGACGGGGCCCGCGGGGGTCCGGTCCACCAGGTCCGACAGGACCAGATCCAGGCCGGGGGCGATGAAGCGCCCGTCGATCACCTCCTGGGGCTCGTCCAGCCGAGCGTGCAGCGCCAGGCCGATGCTGGTGGTATCCCCCGTCTGGTCGTCGCGGAACACCAGGGCCAGGTAGCTGATGGCCTGGTCCCGGGGGCGGAACTCCTGGGAGAGGTCCGGGTTGCCGGGATCGCGCACCACCCCGAGGCAGTAGTCGCGCAGGCTGCGGGTGCTCTTTTCCCCGGCGCTGGCGTTGGGGTTCCACCAACGCTTGTCCCCGCCCACCAGCACCGCCTGGATGGCGTCCAGCAGGGACGACTTGCCCGAGGCATTGGGGCCTATGACCGCCGTGTGGCCGACGATGTCGATGCTCGCCTGCTCCAGGCGATACCAATTGATCATGAGGAGGCGGACCAGGCGCTTCATGGGGCGGGCTCCGGAGGGGCTTCGCCATCCAGATCCTTTTCACCGGCATCCCACGCCGCGTTCAGGGAGGTTGGGTCCGGCCTGGGCGTCTCGTCGGTATCCAGGTCTCCGCCCTCCGTCGCCAGCTCACCCTCGTCCGGGGGCTCGTCGGGGGCGCCGATGAAGGCCGCGAGGCGCGTCTGGACCTGGTCGCCGGTGACCAGGCGAATCGTGGGTAGGATGCGGATGACGGGCAGGCCGTCCTCGGCCTCGTCCCTGGTCTCGATCAGGGAGTAACGGCGCAGCCGGCGCAGCAGCTCCCGAAAATCCGAAATGAGGGGGCGCTTGCGCTTGAGCAGGGTCTCGTAGCGGCCGAGCAGGGCCTCCGCGGGGGCGTAAACGCTGCCCTCCCGGGCCTCGAAGCGCGCCATCCCTTCCTCGTAGAGCAGCCGCAGACACAGCAGCATCAGGCTGTCCACCAGGCGCAGGTGCTTGCAGCCCTCCGCGTCCCCGGGCAAGAGGCCGATGATGCCAAAGGTATCGTCGCGGTGCAGGGTCCAGCCCAGGGCATCGAAAAGATTGCCGAAGTAATCGAAGTGGTTGACGATGAGCCGGTAGGCATCCCGGTCCACCGGCCGCTCCAGGAGCAGAAACTGGCGCTTGAGCAGGGCCCCGGCGGCGGCGCGGAAGTCGTGGGGCTCGGCGCCTCCGGCATGCTCGCAGACCTGGCGCAAGTCACGCAGCATGGGGGTCTCCCGTGGCCGGGGCTTCGGCGGGGGCCGGGCGTCGCCAGACGGCGAAGTCGGGACAGCGCAGCCAGTCGTTAACGATGAGGCCCTCGCGGGCCTCGATCCGGTAGGTCTGCCGCAGGCGCCCGGCCCCGGGGAGGTAATTGAGGTGGCGGGCATGGGTGAAGGCGATAAAGTCCTCCACGCCGGCGATGGTCATGGCGGCCCCCTCGACCCGCCCCCGACCCGCCAACTGGCGCTCCAGATAGAGGGCGATGCGTTTGGGGTCGATGCGGCGGCGATCCAGGTAGGCGCGCAGGGCCAGTTGCCGGGCCCGGGCCGCCGGGTCCACCGGGCGGCTGACGAGGGGGCGGGGCTCCGGCGGGCGGCGGTGGCGGGGCGCCTCCTTCAAACTGCGCGTCCCCACCGGGAGCACCTCCATGAGGGGCAGTTGCAGGGGGCTGGCCGCCTCGTCGCCCAATTCCGCCAGGCGGGGGCCCAGATCCCGGAGGAGGGCGGCGAGGCGGGCCGCCATGCCAGGCTGGGTGCGATCCAGGTAGCGGACCGTGTCGGCGACGCGGCGCTCTACCCGGGCGCGAAAGCGGTCCATCCGTTCCAGGTGGCCATCGAGCCGTTCAAAGACCTCGCGCAGTTGGCGGATGTCGTCGTTGATGGCCCGCCCGGCGGAGGCGGCATCAGCCTCCCCCGTCTGCTCCAGATAGCCCGCCACCAGGGCCTGTTTCCGTTCCTGGTCATATTCCAGCTCCCGCACCCGCTGCAGGATTTGCTGGCGGTAGCGGAAGGGATTGTTGCGGGTCTTGAGA
>JADZBU010000322.1 GCA_020851955.1 Chromatiaceae bacterium
AGGCCGAGGGGCGCGGGGAGCAGGCTGGACCAGAGCAGGCGCCGTCCGGCATCGCCGAGGGACAGGGGCTGGCCGTCGTCCCGCAGCAGGCGAAAGCGCCAGGCGCGCATCCCCAGGGTCTGGCCGCCGTGAACCCAGAAATAGGCAAAAAACCCGTAGCCGACGGCGATGAGGTAAAGCTGGAACAGGACCCGGGGCCAGCCGGCGAGCCACACCGCGGTCCCGCTCAGAGCGGAGGCGGGGACGATCACCAGGGTGGCGGCGAGCAGGAGCATCCCGAACAGCAGGATGAGGTCGTAAAGCAGGGCGGCGAGACGCCGGGCGAGTCCCGGCACCCGGGCCTGGGCGATGTCGATGGCCATGGCGGGGGCGCGGCTCCGGCTAGGCAGGGGCGGAAATGCCCTGGGTGGCGCCATTGTCCCTGTATTGCGGGGACCCGTCATCCGTCGTCGGCCAGCGGCGGGGCACGATACCCGACCCTACCATCCGCAAACCCCGATAACCCCGCCCTTGGGCCGCTCCCGAGGGCCTGATCCTGACCAGGGCCAGACCCGTGATTCGCATCGACCTCAAACCCATCCTCTTCCGGCTCCTGCGCGGCGTGCCCATGCCGGTCATCTCCATCCTGGTGGGGCTGGCGGCGGGCCTTCTCGTCTGGGGGGTGCTGGAGCAGATCCAGAGCGAGCAGATCGGGCGCATCTTCGGCCAGGAACTCGAGACCCGCCTGGATCTGAGGTCGCGGGAGAGTCTGATGCGCTTTGACCATTATCTGGCGCAATACGCGGCAACCACCCGGCTGGTGGCCAAGCATCGCCTTCTGGCGGAGCACCTGGAGCCCGAGATCTGGACCCTGGGCGAGGATTTCACGCCCCGCCTTTATCCCGGCGAGCGTCCCCCCTGGCTGCCGGATTTTCTGGAGCGCGATGGCCTGGTGCCACCCAGCCATGTCTTGCTAGTCGATGGCGAGGGTCGGTTGCGGGAGATCCATGCCGACACCGACATCCCGCTGCCGGCCGAGATCGCGGCGGGGGTGGAGGACCACCTGCGCCATGATCGCGAGATCCGTTCCATCTTCACCGTCCTGGAGGACCAGGTCTTCCTGCTGGTGAGCGATGCCGTCGAGGATCGCCAGGGCTTCGTCATGGGCAGCCTGGTGGTCCTGATTCCCGTCGATCAGGGCTTTCTCGTTGCCTCCCAGCGAGGCCTGCTGGCCTCGGATAGCGCCATCGCCCTGGTGGATGCGGATGATCAGCGGGTCCTGGTCAGCCTGGACCCGGATTGGCTGACCCCGGGCAGCCCCCTGTCCCGGTGGCGGGATGCCTACCTCATCACCTCGCAATCCCTGTTTGGCTACGAGGGGTCGGACCTCAACCTGCTGTTCACCACCCTCGTCTCCCAAGACAGCGTGGACCGGATGTCCCGCCATGTGCGCATTTTCGAACGACGCCAGCGCGGCATCGCCGCCCTGGTCTTCATCGGGGCCTTCACCCTGGTCATCTACCTGGTGTCGGCGCGGCTCAATAAGGTCCTGCGGCGCCTGTCCGGTTTTGCCCGCCAGGCCCTGGGGATCGCCGATCCCGGCTTTAGCCGTGGCGCCAACCAATTGATTCTGCTGGAGGACTGGGTTCAGCAATTCACTCTCCTGGTGCTGCGCGCGCGGGAGGAGACCAGCCGGCGCCATGAAATCGCCATGCGCGAGAGCGAGGCCCTCAAGGCGGCGGTCATGGAGGCCTCCCTGGATTCCATCGTCACCCTTGACCGCCATGGGCGGGTGCGGGAACTCAATCCCACCGCCGAGCACACCTTTGGCTATGGCCGGGACCAGGTGCTGGGCGAAAGTTTCAGCCGCCTCCTGCTGGCGGGCTCGGCGCGGTCCAATTTCTATGCCCTGCTGCGGGAGGGGCGCCGCGCCCAGCGCGAGGGCCGCGAGCCCCAGACCCGCAGTGAGCTGCTGGCGCGGCGGGCGGACGGCACCCGGGTGCCCATGGAGGTCTCCGTCGTCCCCATCCAATTGGAGGATGAGCTGTTCCACACCCTCTACCTGCACGACATCACCAAGCGCAAGGAGCGGGACCGGGAGATTCGCGGCCTGGCGGGCTTTGCCAGCGAGAGCCCCCATCCCATGCTGCGCGTCAGCCCCGCCGGCCACCTGCTCTACACCAATCGCGCCAGCGAGCCCCTGCTGCGGATGTGGGGCGTCGCCGGGGAGGGACCCCTGCCGGCGAACTGGCTGGCCCTGGCCCGGGAGGCCCTGGCCGAGGGCCACCAGCGGGAGGGGGAGTTCGAATGCGACGGCCTGGTCTATTCCAGCCTTTTCGCCCCGGTCAGCGAACTGGGTTACGTCAACATCTACGCCCGCGATATCACCGCCGTGCGCCGGGCCGAGCAGGAGTTGCGCCGGCACCAGGCGGAACTGGTCCATGTCTGTCGCCTCAGCACTATGGGCGAGGTGGCGACGGGCATGGCCCACGAACTCAATCAGCCCCTGGCGGCCATCGTCAACTATGCCAGCGGCTGTAGCCGGCGCCTGCGTCAGGGGAGCGGCGATCCGGAGGAACTGGCCCAGGCCATGGACCGCATCGGCAGCCAGGCCCAACGGGCGGGGGAGATCATCCGCCGCCTGCGGGGCCTGGTGGGTAAGCAGGCAACCGTGCGGGTCCAGGTGGATCTCAATCACATGGTGGCGGAAGTCAGCGCCTTCGCCGAGTTTGAGATCGCCAAGCTGGGGCTGACCATCGAACTCGATCTGGCGGTGGGCGAGATTCCGGTCCGGGTCGATCTGGTGCAGATCGAGCAGGTGCTCCTCAATCTGGTGCGCAATGCCCTGGATGCACTGGAGGAGGTCCCGCCGCACCGCCGGCGGCTCACTATCCGTGGCCGCCGTGAGGGGCACTGGGCGGTGGCCACGGTCGGGGATACGGGACCCGGCATCCCTCCGGAGGTCATGGCCCGACTCTTCGACCCCTTCTTTACCACCAAGATCAACGGGATGGGCATGGGCCTGCCGATCAGTCAGACCATTCTGGACAACCATGGCGGCCAGCTTCGGGTCGATTCCGAACCCGGTGTTGGGACCCGCTTCCAGGTCTTGTTGCCCCTGGCCAGCGAGGCGGACCCTGTTTAGGTGACGGGTTCGGTGCGGTCGGATCTCGGTTGGCGGGGGTCGATCAAGCCGTGCCCGTGAGCCGCTTCTTGACCCGTCTCAGCCCCAGCCAGGCGAGGCCGACGACGAGGGGGACGGCGATACCCATGGCGAGGGTGGCGTCGATGGGCAGTCCCCCTTGCTCCAGGCCCTTGAGGGCGTAGCCGATCAGCCCGACGCCGTAATAGCCGATGGCGATGACGGACAGGCCCTCGACCGTCTCCTGCAGGCGCAGTTGCAGGTGGGCGCGACGATCCATGGACTCCAGCAGTTGGCGGTTCTGCTCCTGGAGGGAGACCTCCACCCGGGCCCGCAAGAGACTGGTGAGACGGGCGGCGCGCTCGGCCAGGTCGGTCTGGCGATGCTGGGTGGACTCGCAGGTGGCGATCGCCGGGGCCAGGCGGGCGTCGAGAAACTCGGTGAAGGTCTGCAAGCCCTCGATGCGTTGCTGGCGCAGTTGCTCCAGCCGCTGCTGGACCATGCCGTAATAGGCGCGGGAGGCGTCGAAGCGATAGGTGGTGCGCGCGGAGATGGCCTCGATCTCGGCGGCGAGACTGGTCAGATCCGCCAGCAGATCGCTTTCAAAGCTGGGGTCCGCCGAGGTGCCCCGGCTGGCCATGCGGGAGGCCAGCATGGCCAGCCGCCGGTCGGCCTCGCCCAGGGTGGGAGAGACCTCCCGGGCCAGCGGAAACCCCAGCAGGGCCATGGCCCGGTAGCAGTTGATATCAAGAATCCGCTTGGTGAGGCGCCCGGCCTGGCTCTCGGACAGGCTACAGTCGCGCACCAGGATGCGCATGAAGCCGTCGGGGTGGATGCGCATATCGGACCAGGCGCGGGAGGCCCCGCCCACCACCCCGGAGCCGATGATGGGGTTGCCCGCGAAGAGCGCGGCCAGTTCCCGGGCGTCGCGCTCGGGGGTATCGCAGGCATCGATGGCCAGGGTGACGGCGGCGATCACCTCCCCGGGGAGGTCGCGTAGCCACTCCTCGGGCAACTCGTTGAGCAGGGGCTCGGCGAAGGGATGGACGAAGGCGCCCTGCTGACTGAAGGTGTAGGTGACGAACTCGGTATGACGCTCCCAACGCACCCGCAGGGGCCCCAGGTCCGCCGAGTAGTACTGGTGGATTCGCTCCGGGATCGGCCGTCCATAGTGGGCTAGCAGGCGCTTGAGATGAGCGACGTTGCGGCCTGTTCCAGGCTCGCCGCACACCACGGCGAGGTGGGAGACACGCTGCGGGGCGCGGAGGGGGTCAAAGGTGCGGGCGTGCAGTTCGGCCGCGACGGCGTGGCGGAGCGGGTGCTCTCTGAAGACAAGGGACATGCTGGGCTTGATCCTGTTTGGGTGGCGCGCGTGGCCGGGCTAGGGCGGGGTCCTTCGAACCCGCCTATTTTAGTGCCAAGCCTTGCCGAGGTGCTCCCCTTCGTGAGGTTCCGGAGGAACCGCCGGGGGATATGGGCTAGACTTCGCGTCGGTTAGGTCATCCTCCCTATTGCGAGAAAGCCGATGAATAGCGAACCCACCGTCTTCGTGGTTGATGACGACGAGGCCATGCGCCATTCCCTGGAATGGCTGATCGCCTCCGCGGGCCTGCGGACCCAGTCCTTTGGCTCCGCCGAGGAATTTCTGCGCACCTATTATCCGGGCCAGGCCGGGTGCCTCTTGCTGGATGTACGGATGCCGGGCATGAGTGGTCTGGAGCTGCAGGCCTATCTGGCGCGGGAGGAAATCCGTATCCCCGTGGTCATCATCACCGGCCACGGGGACGTGGCCATGGCTGTCAAGGCCATGCGCGCCGGGGCCCTGGACTTCATCGAAAAGCCCTTCAACGACGAGGCCCTGATCGCCAGTCTGCGCGCGGCCCTGGATGCGGACCAGCGGCGCCGTGTCGATCGGCTGCAACGGGCCGAGATCGCCCGGCGGCTGGCGGAACTGACCCCCCGCGAGCATGAGGTGATGGCCATGGTCACCGAGGGTCGCTCCAATCGCGAGATCGCCGCCGGCCTGGGCGTCAGCACCAAGACGGTGGAGGCCCACCGGGCGCGGGTGATGGACAAGATGCGCGCCCAGTCCCTGGCGGAATTGGTGCGCATGTGCCTGGTCGCTGGCATCCTGGCCAACGACGCCCCGGCGAACTGAGCCATGGACGGGGGCGACACAGCGGGGAAGACGGTCCCGGTCGGCCAGGGCCGGCGGGCGGTTTTATCCTGGGCCTGGTACGATTGGGCCAACTCGGCCTTCGCCACCGTCGTCATGGCCGGCTTCTTTCCCATCTTCTTCAAGGAATTCTGGGCCGTTGACCTGGCGGTGACCGACAGCACCTTCTGGCTGGGCATGACGAATACCGCCGCCAGTGCCCTCATCGTGGTCTGCGCCCCCCTCCTGGGCGCCCTGGCCGACCAACTCGGGGCCAGGAAGGGCTTTCTGCTGATCTTTACCGCCCTGGGGGTCCTGGGCGCCGGTGCCCTCTATGTCGTGGGCCAGGGTCACTGGGGCTTGGCGCTCGCCCTGTACTTCTGCGGCCTGGTGGGCTTTACCGGCAGCAACATCTTTTACGATGCCCTGCTGGTGGCCGTGGCCGCCCCCGCCGATTACCACCGCATATCCGCCCTGGGCTACGCCCTGGGGTATCTGGGCGGCGGCCTGCTGTTTGCCCTGAATGTCCTAATGACCCTCTTTCCAGCCAGCTTTGGCTTGGCCGGGGCGCCAGAGGCGGTGCAAGTGGCTTTTCTGGGCGTGGCCATCTGGTGGTCCCTCTTCGCCCTGCCGGTGGCCCTCTGGGTGCCGGAACCCCCGGGCCAGGGCGATCAGCCTCTGGGGCGGGCGGCGCGAGAGGCTTTCCGGGAACTGGGCCGCACCCTGGCCGAGATCCGCCAACGGCGGGATACCGTCCTGTTTTTAGTGGCCTATTGGTTTTACATCGACGGGGTGGACACCATCGTCCTCATGGCGGTGGATTTTGGCCTCGCCATCGGGCTGGCGGCGGACGGTCTCATGATCGCCCTCCTCATCACCCAGTTCGTCGGCTTTCCGGCGGCCCTGGCCTTTGGCTGGCTGGGGGGACGCTGGGGGGCCAAGCCCGGCATCCTGCTGGCCATTGGCGTTTACGCCCTGGTGGTGCTGCTGGCAGCGGGCATGACGCGGGTGGAGGAGTTCTATCTGATGGCGGCGGTCATCGGCCTGGTCCAGGGCGGCATCCAGGCCCTGAGCCGTGCCCTCTTCGCCGGCCTGGTGCCACCGGGCCGCTCGGCGGAGTTCTTCGGCTTCTATAACATGTTGGGCAAATTCGCCGCCGTCCTGGGTCCGGGCCTGGTAGGCATCGCGGCCCTGGTGACGGGCGATCCGCGCCTGTCACTCTTGCCGATCCTGGTCCTCTTTCTGATCGGCGCCGGCTTGCTGTGGCGGGTTAGGGTGCCAGAGGTGGGGGAGGGCGGCGCCCGAGAGACGGCGCCCAACGGTGTCTGATTTCCTTGGTAGCCTGAAGGGACTTAAGGTTTCCGCGCCATCACAATCATCGACTTGGCGAGGGCGGGTACCCGTCCGACGCGCCAAAAGCGGATATCGACGAACCCGGCCTCGCGTAACAAGTGCAGCAGCCAAGCATGATGGTGCCCGAGTTCAGCACCATGGTATTGATAGGCCGCAGTTCTGGTGTCTGTCATGCCGTGGATGGCTCCCCAAGGGTCGTATAGTCTGGGAAATGGCGCGAAGCAGCGCCATTGGGAGCAGCACAGTCCAGTCTTTGTAAGCCACTGGAAGCCTGTGATACCAGGGCCCGACCCCCGTTATCTCTCAGTCCTTGGGCCGCTTCAGGGGGCCAAAGCCAGCATCAACACCCGTCTCCGAGGAGGGCTGGCGCCGCTTGCCGATGGCCTTGCGGTCCCGGTGGCGCTCCTTGACCTTGGGAGCCTGGTCGACCGCTTTTTTCGGCCGCTTGTCCGCGGGTTTCTTGCGGGGCGTCTTTGAGCGGGTCGGGCCTGTATAGCGGGCCTCCAGGCCCGGTAGCTTCAGGGGCTCCAGCTCCAGTTGGAGATAGCGCTCGATGCTCTCCATGCGGTTCCACTCGGGCGAACTCACCAGGGTCATGGCGAGGCCCAGAGCCCCGGCACGGCCAGTGCGACCGGTGCGATGCAGGTAATCGCTGCCGCTGCGGGGCACCTCGAAATTGATCACCAGGTCCATCCCGGGCACATCCAGGCCGCGGGCCGCCACGTCCGTGGCCACCAGGACCCGGATGCGCCCCTCCCGCAGGAGATTCAGCACCCGGTTGCGCTCGCCCTGGTCCAACTCGCCATGCAGGCTGGCGGCGCGATGGCCCTTGCCGACCAGGAAATTGCCCAGGGCCGCCGCCTGCTCCCGCGTATTGGTGAAGACCAGCACCTTCTCCACCCTGCTGGCGGTGAGCAGGGCATCGAGGAGGGTCCGTTTGTGCTCCAGGTCGTCCGCCAGCAGGCGCTGGTGCTGGATGTCGGGGTGGGCGGCGCGGTGATGGTCGGCCTGGACCCGCTGGGGGTCGCGCAGGGCCGCATCGATGAAGGACTGGATGCCGGTCCGGGTCAGGGTCGCCGAGAAGAGCAGGGACTGGCGGTCCGGGTTGCACACCTCGATGATCCGCATGACATCGGGGGCGAAGCCCATGTCCAGCATGCGGTCGGCCTCGTCCAGCACCAGGACTTCCAGGTCTCCCAGGTCCGTCGCGCCCCGCTCCAGGTGATCCAGGAGCCGCCCCGGCGTGGCGATGAGGATGTCCGGATTGCGGCGCAGGCCGGCCACCTGTTGGCTGGCGGAGACGCCGCCCACGATGACCCCGGCGGTGAGCCGCGTGAAGCTGGCGACCTGGAGGAAATGCTCCTGGATCTGATAGGCCAGCTCCCGGGTTGGCGCCAGGACCAGGGCGCGGATGCCCTGGCGCGGCGCCGGCTGGGCCAGAAAGCGCTGCATCATGGGCAGCAGGAAGGCGATGGTCTTGCCCGACCCGGTGGCGGCAGTCACCAGCAGGTCGGACCCGGCGGCGGCGAGGGGGATCACCAGCCGCTGGACCGGGGTCGGCTCGCTGAATCCCAGCTTATCCAGGCCCCGCGTCAGGGCCTCGGGCAGATCGAAATCGGTAAAGTTAGCGTTCATGGGGTCGCAACATACACCAAACCGCGGCAACAGGCAGCCAATCGCGGCATCTGAATCAGCCCGCCTTGCCCCGCCAGGTATAGACGGCGGTCACGGCGTAGTTCCAGACGGCCCCCACCAGGATGCCGGCGAGGGCGGAGAGAATCCAGCCGGAATCACCCTCGAAGAGGTAGGTGGCGATGCCGACATTGGCGATGGCACCGACGGCGCAGGCCAGGACGAAGGAGAACCAGCCCCAGATGAGTTGCCGGCCGCGCAGCCGGACATCGCGGTAGGTCAGGCTGTTGTTGAGGAAGAAGTTGGTGGTCATGGCCACCAGGGCGGCCACCGTCTGGCCCAGAAGGAAGGAGGCCCCCAGGAAGCGGTTCAGGAACCAGAGCACCGCCAGGTGCACCACCACCCCGGAGCCGCCGATGAGGGAAAAGGCGATGAAGCGCACTGGGATGCGGGGGCCGACGAGCTTCTGCAGCAGCATCAGGGCGTATTCCCAGAGCACGGCGTTGTCGAGTTTGCTTTCCCCGGCCTGGCGCTGCCGGAAGCCGTAGGGCACCTCCTCGAATTTCAGGGGGCGGGGCACGGAGGCCAGGATGTCGAGGAGGATCTTGTAGCCGACCCCGCTGAGGTCGTACACGCAGTCCGCCAGGATCTCGGCCCGCACCAGGAAGAAGCCGCTCATGGGGTCGGTGAGGTCCGCGTGGGTCAGGCGCCGGGCCAGGCGGCTGGCGAACCGGCTCATGGCCTGGCGGCGCTCGTTCCAGTCGCCGAGGCTGCCGCCGGCGACGTAGCGGCTGCCGACGACCAGGTCGAGTTCCCCGGCCTTGAGGCGCTCCAGCATCAGGGGCAGACGGGTCTCGTCGTGTTGCAGATCGGCGTCGATGACCGCCAGATAGGGCGCCGTGCTCGCCAGCATGCCCTCGATGCAGGCGGAGGAGAGGCCCCGGCGGCCAACCCGCCGCAGCAAGCGAATCCGGGGGTCCCGCCGCGCCAGCTCCTGGACCCGCGCCGCCGTGCCATCGGGGGAATCGTCATCCACAAAGATGATCTCCCAGGCGATGCCCTGGAGGCAGGCCTGGAGCCGGCGGGCGATTTCCGCCACGTTGTCGGCCTCGTTGAAGGTCGGGATGATGACGGCGATTTCGGGCGGCGGGCACGCGCCCAGGGCCGGGGAGGGGTCGAACATGGTGGGATTTTCCTGTGGCGAGCGCCGGCGGCTCCCCGCGGGCCCGATTATTGTAAGCTATGGGGCCCTGGGCGGACAGCCAACCCGGCTTTCCGCCAGCAGCCATGGGAGCCCGCCCTCCGGGCGACGGACGGACCCAGAACCAACCACCCTTACCTCCTGGACCCTGCCTCGGAACGCCATGCCCTCAGGTCGCTCGCTCCCGGATGCCGATCCCACCCGTCACTGGGTAGTCTGGGCCTTTGCCTTTATCCTCCTCTGGCGGCTGTGGGCGGCCTGGATGCTGCCGGTGACCCAGGACGAGGCCTACTATTTCGATTGGGCCCTGAGCCTAGACTGGGGCTATTTCGACCACCCGCCGGGGGTGGCCCTGCTGGGCCTGGGCGCGCGGCTGGTTCCGTCCTCGGCCCTGGCGGGGCGGCTCGGTAATCTCCTGGCCGCCACCCTGACCTTGCTGGTGCTCATTCGCTTCTACCGCGCCTGCGGCCTGGATGCCCGGCAAGCCTTGCTGGCCCTGGTGATGACGAGCGCCACCTTCGCGGGCCTGGTCTCCGGCGTTCTGGCCACGCCCGACACCCCCCTGGCCCTGGCCTGGGCCCTGGCGCTGCATGAGGGGCTGGCGGCCCTGCGCGGTGACCGGCGCCGTTGGGTGACGGCGGGCCTGGCCACCGGGCTGGGACTGCTCGGCAAGTATGGCATGGCCCTCATCGGCCCCGTCTTTCTCTGGGCCATCCTCTGGGCGGACCCCAAGGCCTTGCGCACGCCCTGGCCCTACCTGGGGGCCCTGGCGGCTTTGCTCGTCTTCGCGCCCAACCTCATCTGGAATGCCCAGCACGACTGGCTCACCATCCGCTTTCAGTTCGGTCACGGTTTTTCCACCTCCGCCGGCGCCATTTCGGCCGAGGCGGTCGGGACCGCCCTGACCCTGCCCGAGCGGGCATCCGTGCTGGAAGAGGCCGGCCTGGGGGAGCGCCTGCTGGCCGTCCTGAGCTTCCTGGGTATTCAGGCCGCCCTCTGGGGCCTGATGCTTTTTCCCCTGGTCGCGGGGCTCTGGCAGGGGTGGCGGGTCCGTGCCCAGGCCGGCCCCTGGGTAGAAGCCCGGCCCTCCGGGCAACGAACCTCGAGTCAACCGCTCTGGGGCGGGTGGCGCCTGCGTGCCCAGGTCGAGCCCTTGGTTCCATATCGGGGTGCTCGCGCCCTACTGGTCGCCGGAACGGTCTTCCCCCTGGCCTTCTTTGGCCTGGTGGCGGCCTTCAGTGCCGTCCAGCCCAATTGGGCGGTGCTCTATCTGCTGACGGGTATCCCGCTGGCGGTCCTGGCTATGGCGGGGTATAGCCGCGCCCTGCTGGCGACGGCGGGGGCCAACGTGCTCCTCGTCAGCCTTTACCTGCTCCACGCCCGCACCGGCATCCTGCCCCTGCCCGACAACCAGCAGCGCATCCTGCACGAGACCCATGGCTTCCAGGCCCTGGCCAGGGAAGTGGAGTTGCTGTCCGGCCCCGTTTTCGCCGATCGCTACCAGTTGGTGGCCATGACGCGGTTTTACGCCCCGGGTCTGGAAATCACCCAGTGGCCCGGCCTGTTCCGGGCCTCGGAATATGTGCGCGGTTCCTCGCCCGGAGGGCCGGGCTTCGACGGGTCTTTGGACCGGGAGGCTATCGCCCGGGGGGGAGGCTGGTGGCTGGTGAGCCGCAATCCTCCGCGGCCGGTGATCCCGGGTTTCCGGCTCGACCGGCAGAGGCTCCTGTATGATTGCCTGCGGGAGGGTTTGCTGGAGGCCACTACCGGCCAGCCAGATCCCTGCGCCGAACCTATCCATCGCTGGTGGCTGCTGCACTATGTCCCTGATCCCTCAAGCTGAGTCCGGCCCGGGTCCGGGGCGACGCTTCCTGAACGCGCCGGTCTGGCTGTGGCTGGCCTTTGTGGGCGTTAGCTTGATCTTCGTCCTCCTGCCCCAACAGGACCTCGCCGTCTCCGGCCTCTTCTATACCCCGGGGGTGGGTTTCGCGGCCCGTGGGACCTGGTTCGAGCGGCTGGTACATCAATCCACCTACTGGTTCCTGGTCCTGGGCACCCCGGCCATGGTGGGTCTGTGGCTGGCCCATCGCCGCGGCTGGCTCCGGGGCTCGCTCCGGGGCCTGGGGATCGGGGGTCGGGACCTGGCCTTTTTGCTGCTGGTCCTGGTCTTGGGACCGGGGCTCCTGGTCAACGGTATTTTGAAGGAGCATTGGGGCCGGGCCAGGCCCCTGAACTGCCAGGAATTCGGCGGCACCCAGGTCTTCAGTCCCGCCTTCGTCCCCTCCGACCAGGGAGGGCGTTCCTTTAGCTCGGGTCATGCCTCCGGCTCCGGGTACTGGGTCGTGGTCGCCCTGGTGCTGGCGCCCCGGCGCCGCCTCTGGCTCTGGCTGGCCCTGGGTTATAGCCTCCTCGTCGCCTGGGCGCGCCTGGCCGCGGGTGGCCACTTTCTGAGTGATATCCTGGTCTCCTGGTTTATTGTCGCCCTCCTGGCTTACTGGCTGGATGGGCTCTTGTCTCCGCCCCAGCCAGAGCCAGAGCCAGAGCCCGAGCCGGGAGCCGCTCTGCTCCCGCCCGGATAATCGCCGATGACCCTTCCTCCTCCGCCCTCCGGCGACACCCCTGGTAGCCCGGCCTTCCGGGCGACGATCCCCGAGTCAAGTGGTCTGATTTTTGAACATCCCGCCAGGGCCGTGCTGGCGCTCATTGGCGCCTTCCTGGTCCTGCGTCTGCTGCTGGCCGCGACCCTCGGCCTGGGCGTTGACGAGACCTACACCCTGGCGAATGCCCGAGATCTCTCCCTCTCCTATTTTGATCATCCACCCCTGCATTATTGGCTCATCCATTTCACCGTGCCGGTGCTGGGCGAGGGCCGCGCGGCGCGTCTGCCCTTTATCCTCCTCTTCGCGGGTTCCTCCTGGCTGCTTTTCGCCTTGACCCGCCACCTGTTTGGCGCCC
Source organism: Chromatiaceae bacterium (assembly GCA_020851955.1). Taxonomy (GTDB): domain Bacteria; phylum Pseudomonadota; class Gammaproteobacteria; order Chromatiales; family Chromatiaceae; genus M0108. Next base: position 12,418 of record JADZBU010000322.1, read on the forward strand.
AGGCGGGGGTCTGGGCAGTGCTGGCGCTCAATTTATCGGCCTTTTTTACCCTGTCCGGTGGCGGTCTGGTACCGGATGGCCCCCTGCAATTCTTTCTGCTGGCCGCCGCCCTGGTGCTGGCGCGGGGGCTCTTCCCCGCCGGGGACCCGCACTCACCCTGGACGACCTGGCTGTACGCGGGGCTCTGGCTCGGGCTGGCGGGGTTGTCGAAATACCATGCCGCCCTGTTCGCGCTGGGCCTGATCATCTATCTGGTCAGCGTGCCCGCGCGGAGGCCCTTGTTGCGGCACCCGGCCCCTTGGGTGGGGGCCTTGATCGCCCTCATCGGCGTGTCGCCCGCCCTCATCTGGAACATGCAGCATCAATGGGTATCCCTGGCCTTTCAGACGGGACGCGGCCTGCCCCAGGGACTCCGGGTCGGTCAGGTATTCGCCAATATCGCGGGCCAGATGGCATGGATCCTGCCCTGGATCTTCGTGCCGCTGGTCATCGCCGCCTGGGGCGCCCTGCGCGCCGGACGCGGGGCGGAACGCTCCTGGTATTGTCTCTGTCTGGCCCTGCCCGCCATTACTATCTTCACGATCGTGCCACTCTGGGGTAGCCGGGGCCTGCCCCATTGGCAAATGCCCGGCTGGCTGCTGCTCTACCCAGTGTTGGGCGCTTACCTGGCGCGGGCCGCCGTTAAGGGCTGGCCCCGGCGGTGGGCGATCACCTCCGCCGCCGTCCTGGTGGGTCTCATCTTCATCATCGTCGTCCATGCCGCGACGGGCCTGGGCCGCGTCTGGTTCCCGGGCCTCTTCGCCAAGGACCCAACCCTGGAGGCTCTGGAGTGGACCCCCTTGCGCCACGAACTCCAGGCGCGTGGCCTGCTGGATCGCCCGGAGCTGTTCGTGGTGGTGCCGCATTGGATCACCGCCGGCAAGATCGATCATGCCCTGGGGGATGCGCTCCCGGTCGTCGTCTTCGGACAGGACCAGCGCCACTTTGCCTTCCGCCATGACCCCGCCCTGTTCCTTGGCCGCGATGCCCTCATAATGGGGCGAGCGGACGATATCGAGGAAGACCTGCCCGCCCTGCGGACCCATTTCGAGCGTATCGAGGAGCTGCCGCCCTTTGCCTTTGGCCGCTCCGGTCTGCGGGAGCTGGAGACGCGCATCCTGCTGGGCCGCACCTTGAAGTCGCCACTGCCAGCGGCCTACGGCAGGGCCATCACCTCCTCGGCCATCGCTAACTGACGCCGCCTTTGCCAGCGGCCTCCTTCAAAACGAGCAAGTGAAGACGCCATGAACCTGAAATTTTGGAAGAAAGGTACTCCCCAAGGCCCGGGGCCGGGAGAGGCGGGCTGGGAACAGTCCCTGCTGGAACGGGTCGTTACGGACAGCCTGCGGGAGCAGAAACGGAGCCGGCGCTGGGGCATCCTCTTCAAACTGCTGACCTTTACCTATCTCTTTATCCTCCTGGGGGTCCTTTGGCAAGACAAGCTCTTCGATCGCCTGACCCCGGCCGAGAAGCACACCGCCGTCATCGATATCAAGGGAGTCATCGCCGCGGGTACCCAGGCCGGCGCGGAGGATGTCATCGACGCCCTGGACAAGGCTTACGAGGACGGAAACACCAATGGCATCATCCTGCGCATCAATAGCCCCGGCGGCAGCCCGGTGCAGGCGGGCCAGATCAATGACGAAGTGCGCCGCCTGCGGGAGAAGCACCCGGCCATCCCGGTACATGCCGTGGTCTCGGATCTCTGCGCCTCGGGTGGCTACTATGTGGCCGTGGCGGCGGAGGCCATTCATGTGGACAAGGCCAGCCTCATCGGCTCCATCGGGGTGCGCATCGATGCTTTTGGCTTCCAGCAAGCCATCGAGGAACTGGGTATCGAGCGCCGCCTGCTGACCGCTGGCGCCAACAAGGGCATCCTCGACCCCTTTTCCCCCATGCCCGAGACCCAAAAGATCTTTCTGCAGAGCCAGTTGGATCAACTGCACCAGCAGTTCATCGCTGTGGTCAAGGCGGGGCGGGGCGACAAGCTCAAGGGTGGCGAGGAGCTCTTTAGCGGCCTCTTCTGGAATGGTCAGGACAGCCTCGAACTGGGCCTGGCGGACCAGTTCGGCAGTACGGAATCAGTCGCACGCGATGTGATCGGGGCCGAAAAGCTTGTGGAGTTTACCGCCAAGAAGGACCTGTTCGAACGCCTGGCCAACAGGATGGGTACGGCCATGGTCAACAGTTTTCTGGAGCTGGCGGGCGGCGCCTACCCCATGGCTCGGTGAGCGCGAGGGATCGCGTCTAGGCCGGTTATGGCCAGATGGAATTCAGCCCGGATGACCGAGGACATCCACACCCTCGGCCTCGAGCATGGCCACCAGCCGGATAAGGGGCAGCCCGACCAGGGCGCTGGGGTCGTCGCCCTCCAGCCGCTCGAACAGGGCGATGCCCAGCCCCTCGGACTTGAAGCTGCCCGCGCAATTGAAGGGCCGTTCCCGGTCCAGGTAGCCCGCTATCTGTTTCTGGGTCAGGGCGCGGAAGTGGACGCGAAAGGGCTCACGGGTGACCTGGGCCCGGCCGGTGGCGCTGTTCAGGAGGCACAGCCCGGTCTGGAAGACCACGGCCTTGCCGGCGGCCTGGGTGAGTTGGGCCAGGGCCCGTTCGCGATTGCCGGGCTTGCCCAGGATTTCGTCATCGACGCAGGCCACCTGATCCGAGCCGATGATGAGGGCCGCGGGAAAAGCCGCCGCCACCGCCTGGGCCTTGGCTTCAGCCAGGCGCGTCACCAGGGCCTCCGGAGATTCACCCGGCCGGCGCGCCTCGTCCACCTCCGGGGCGGCGGTGAGGAAGGGCAGGCCCAGTCGCTGCA
>JADZBU010000323.1 GCA_020851955.1 Chromatiaceae bacterium
CACCCCCAGGGGCATCGAGCGACTTCTACCTGATCTACGCCGCGCACCCCGAGGCTATCGCCACCAAGCTCTTGACCGCGGTCACGGAGCGCATCCCGCGCACCTTCGGCGTCGATCCGGTGCGGGACATCCAGGTGCTGACGCCCATGAACCGGGGTGGGCTGGGGGTCCAGGCCCTCAATATCGAGCTGCAAGCCCGGCTCAACCCTAACCGCCAGCCGCGCATCCAGCGGTATGGCACCACCTATGCCCCGGGTGACAAGGTGCTGCAGCGGGTCAACAACTACGATAAGGAGGTCTTCAACGGCGACATCGGCTGGATCACCGACGTTGACCAGGAACAAGGTACCCTCACGGTTGACTTCGAGGGTCGGGGGGTGGCCTACGCCTTCGCGGAGCTGGACGAGCTGGCCCTGGCCTATGCCGCCAGCATCCATAAGTCCCAAGGTTCGGAGTACCCCGTGGTCATCATCCCCTTGGCCATGCAGCATTACACCCTCCTCGAGCGCAACCTGCTCTATACCGCCGTGACGCGCGGACGCAAACTGGTGGTGATCATCGCCGAACCCAAGGCGCTGGGGATCGCGGTCAAGCGGCGGGAGTCCAGACAACGCATCACCCGGCTGCGGGAGCGCTTGGCGATGCGGGTGTAACGCGATCCGGTTGGCCGGGTGATGCGCTGCGCTCAACCCGCCGCTACCGGCGCCATCAAGTCCGCCCCATCCTCCTGAACGCGATTCACGCGATGACTGACCGGCCAGCCGCGCAGCGCCTCCTCGGGTGCCGGCACCAGCAGGGCCTGGGCCGCCGCCACCGGGCCCGCCAGCCAGGTCGCCCAGGACTGCGGTGCCAGGATCAGCGGCATCCGCTCATGGACCGGCGCCACTTGGGCATTGGCGGCGGTGGTCAGGATGCAGCAGGTCCGTAACAGGCCGCCATCCGGGGCCCGCCACGACTCCCAGAGACCCGCCAGCGCCAGGACCTGGCCCTGCGGGTCGCTGAAGAAAAAGGGCTGCTTCGTCCCCTCCTGAGTTTGCCATTCGTAAAAGCCATCGGCGGGGATCAGGCACCGGCGTTTCAGGAAGGCGTCCCGGAAGGCGGGCTTGACCAGCACCGTCTCGCTGCGGGCGTTGATGGGCCGGGGGCCGGCGGTCGGGTCCTGACGCCAATGGGGCACCAGCCCCCAGCGCAGCCGATGGAGCACCGGGGCCCCCGCGGGCGACCGCCGCACCACGGCGATGTCGGTGGCCGGGGCGATATTGGCGCGCGGCGCCAGGTCCGGGCATTCCGCCAGACCAAAGACGCGGGTCAGTTCCTCGGGGCTACGGGTCAGGACGAAGCGGCCACACATGGCGCCCAGTTTAGCCGGGTGCTGGCGGTAAGTCGTGGGCGGGTCCGGCCAGCGGGGGATGCCCCGTGGCTCCCTGATCAAAAGCCAGCCAACTCAACTCCCCCTCACCCCACCCCCGGCAACCCCGCCCAATCGGTCGTACACCCCGGCGACAACCGCTCCCGCCGCATCCGCCACGGCTGCGCCCCGCCCCCAGCGGCCATTGATCCTAGCCAGCACCGCCAGCAGTTGCGGGCTGTTCTGGGCGGCGGATCCGGGCGCAGCCGGTGCAAGCCGTACGTCCTGGGGGGTGTCTGGTGGCTTCTTGTGCCTGAATCCCCTGCAGACCGGGTCTAGGCTGGAACAGTGATACCATAGAAAAGGGTGAGCAACTTGCCAGTAATGGCAACCCTTGCCATAAAAGATGCTCCAGGTCTGGATAGGTATCAGTTTCCGGGATGCTTCACCCTCCCCGAGGACGCTGGTGCAGAGGATATAGGGAGGCAGCAGGAACGGCTTCAGGTAGGTATGGGCGCGGGGATTCTGAAGGGGATACCTCGACCTGTTATTATCACCGCGACGTGCCAAACAAATTCTGATGCACTCCCCAATGCGTTTGGCAGTTACAAATACTTGAATTTCTAAATCCACTAAATCCAGCTATCTCCTGTACACCTATGACGCCATCCGCACTTCTCCCGCCAACACAGACAATTCTCAAGGAACTGGAAAGACTCAGCGGATATCCCATCGCGTTTCTTGAAGATCCGTCGCTGAAAGTACTCTCCTCGGTCAGAATCGCCAGCCCTGCCAACCCGGTCCATACGATCCGCTATAAACCGGGAGCCTCTTCTCCCGATTATCAAATCGCCGTTGAGGCTGGGCATGCCATCAGAATGTTTCGCCATCCACCTGAAAGACGATTTCAACTCTCCGGTGCCCCCGCTTATCGGGCCACATTAGCGGCGGATGTTGCGAAACTGCACCCCAATGTTCCCCAAGACCGATTGAGGGTGCTCAGCGATTTTCTGTTTGACGGTACCCTGCTCCAGCTCCGGTCATGCCCAACGGGTCTTCTGGTCGATTACAACATCTTTACAACCTGTCCGTCATTACGCCCGCTCCAAGCGCAGTCAATCAAGGATCAGCTTAAGGCCAACGTCAAGGTCTTGGCGCCGGACCAGATGGACCGGTTTCCCAAGCAGGTCGTCACTGCTAATCGCGCCATGAATGCAGCATTTGCTATCGGTGTGAGCGAACTCCTTGGGGAACCCCATCTCGCGGTACCCTATCGCGCCGCGGGACTTGAACAGGTCGGTTTAAACTTGCTGTCTGACCTCCCCCCTTTAGATAGCGAGGAAATCGATGACCGGGCACTCATTACCGCCTGGGCGACACGGCTTGGCGTGGCGCCTTGGCTGCAGTGGCTCCCCTTCAAATAATTCGTCATCTATCGCGCGGGATTCTCATGTCACAGCCGATCAGCTATATCATCAGTGAACAAGACTTCGACTTGTCACTCATTCCGAAAGCGGGGCGGACCCGTGGGACTGATGCGTTTCGCAAACACGTCATAAAATATTTTAGAAAGCAATATGAAGGCCAAGGAGGGAATACTACGGTAGACTTCGTGGATGGCAATATCAACGTGACCTGGATGCCCGTTGAGGCAGATCAGGAACCGATGGACGCCATCATTGATCTGCTGAGTGCCGGTGACTACGCTACAGCAGCCCCGATGCTGCAGAGCCTGCTTCAGGTTAATCCTAGGGACCATGACGCGCTTTATAATCTAGGCATGGTTTATAGTGACCAAGGACGCCTTGATGAAGCACAAGACCTGCTGCGTCGAGCGACGGAAGTGTCTCCCAACAACGTAAACTCCTGGGTTGCCCTTGGCGTGGCCGCACTGCGCGCAAAGGATCCCGAGGTTGCCCGACCTGCCTTGGAAAAAGCCATCGGGATTAATCCGCGGAATTCCTATGCCGTTCGCACGCTGGGCACCCTGCAAATGATGGTCGGTGATTATACCACTGCCATCAAAACGCTAAGGACAGCTCAGAAACTGGCACCCGAAGACCCGATCATACTGCTTAACCTGGCCCAAGCGCTGCTGGCCGATGACCCCGATGGCCATAGCGCAGAGGCCGACTCCCTCCTCACGCGGGTGCTACAGCTGGCGCCCCATGGCGATACCGCCGAGAAAGCCAAGACCGCGCGTTCCGCGATTGCGAACCGCCGGTTTCGGGCCAATGCGGTAGAAGATCTGCGGCCTGACGCCATGTTCTATTGCCTTGGAGCACTGGAGCGTTTTGAGGGCATGAGTCCTGGGGAACTGGCGCCCATCGTATTGGAAATGGCGGTTCTTGGTGAGAGTGGATTGAATGTCAATGATCCCGAGCAGCGCTATACACTTAAGCTGACGCCTGGGGAATTTTCCGGCCTACAGATCGTCTGCATGATGCAGGTTGGCCTCACAATTCTCGATCCCAACATGAACACGGGCATGGATCTCGACAAGGAATACGCAGCAGCCCTCGCACTGCACACCCGCAAACCGGGACGTTCCGCATCAGGGCACCCGAGACCGTCGTCTGCCTGAACCCCAGAAGCATCACCCCGCGGGGAAATAACGACACCCTGGATGCAATGTCGTCGTTGATCGTCGCAGCAGTTTAACAGCCAGCCCGTGCCGGCCGGGGTCGCGCAGGCAACCGGGCGCAGGCCAGGCCCACCAGGAGAGCCCCGTCCAGAATGCCGGCCCCCGGTCAGGGAGTGGCCGGTGACCCGCACATAGAAGGTCGCCGCCGGGTGGCGGATGAGGTGGCGATGAAGATCCAGCGGCCCCTCGGCGTATTCCTCCGCCGGCGAGGGGAAGCCGGCGGGGATCGCCGCTGATCGCCTGAGCGCCGTTGCGGTGGCTATCAGGCTCGCCTCCAGGGTTATTCTCCAAGTGCCGCACTCGGGTACTGGGGCTCGTGGCGCGTTTATGAAACATTCGGGTTAGTAGTTCGGCTGGTGCATATGCGTAGCGACGAGGCCGAATCCCACCCAACCATATCTCTGAAGAGGAGAATTACCAAATGATCCAACCCATGTATGGCGTGCTACAAACCTTGTTCGCCGACCGCGTTTTCCGTATCCCCCATTATCAGCGGTTCTACAGTTGGCAGAGTCGCCAGCGGACAGATTTGTTTTCAGACATCGACAAGCTTGCAAACCAGGGCCAGGAGCAACACCATTTCATGGCGACGCTGGTTTGCTTCCGTACGCCCGAAACGAAGGCAATCGGTATGCATCAGTACCGAGTGTATGACATTGTTGATGGCCAGCAACGTCTAACTACGCTGATTATTCTTTTAAAGTGCATCGAATTGGCGCTGTCCGAGGATTCCCAAGACCGGGGTGAATTAGCAAAAATCCTTGTCAAGCGCGACCGCCAATTGATCCTGTTGCAGACTAATAACGCCAATGAGCACATTTTTAACAGTTTTCTTCGGGAAGGCGCACGTCCGAACCCCGACAACCTGAGGATCCAATCGGACTATAACCTGGAAAAGGCAATTAAGGAATGCGACAGGTTTATCGGGAGATGGAAGACCGGTAGAGGCATCGAGGCTCTCATGGGCATTGTGCTTCACCGCCTTGGTTTTGTGGTCTATGACACAGAGGATAGTCGAGCCGTATACACTGTTTTCGAGGTTCTCAACAGTCGCGGACTTGATGTCGATTGGCTTGACAAGACAAAGAGCATGCTCATGGGCCGCGCTTACGAGCTCGCTGATCCCCAGGTTGCATTTTTCCAAATCCAAAGCCTCCAAAATCAATGGGGGGAAATCTATCGAGAACTGTCCAAGAAAGATGTTCCGGGCGACGAAATCCTCCGAGTGACAGCCACACTTCATTTTGGTGTTGGCGCTGGGACAATGCGTTCTGCCGAGGATTCCTTGAATCGACTCCGTGCAAACTGCGATGCATTCGACAAGCCAAGACTCCTGTCGAGTTGGCTGCTCGAGTGTGCTCAGAAACTCACGGAAGTCCACGGCGATATTTTTCTAGGACCAGTTACTGGGATTCTCCATGCACGATTACTTGCCGTGGCGATTAAGTCTGCGCAAGGAGTTTCCGAACAGGAACGCAAAAAGCTCCTCGATCAGTGGGAACGTGTAACCTTTCGAATCTTCGGATTGTATAGCAGGGACTCTCGCACTAAGGTCGGTGACTACGTCCGACTTGCCGCCAAAATCGTTGGGAACGATATCAACACTCGCACATACAATCAGATTATGTCCGAACTGCGGACGTTGGGTAAGGGTTACCCTGTCGATCAAGCCGTGGATGTGGGATTGGTAGGCAAGGATTGTTATGGAAACTCGCCGGAGTTGTGTCGGTACATCTTATGGCTTTACGAGGAACACCTAGCGGCACTGGCGGGGGTTGGTGCGACAGTTGACGAACATGAGCGCGCTATAATTTGGAAAAAACGGGCAGCGGACTCGGTTGAACACATCTTCCCGCAAACCCCTGCAGGCGCACCAGGTTGGGCTGGAAAAATGAGCCGGAATGGCCAACCCAGAGAAGAGGTTACTCAACATGTCGGCCGCATCGGAAATCTACTGTTGCTACCGATCAGGCTCAATCAGGAAGCCAGTACCCAACCTTTTGCGGACAAGAAGGCTGTCTATGAGAAACACCGCTTGCGGATGATCCAAGAGGTTTGCAGGCAGACAGATTGGACGCTTGATCAAATTGATGCGCGCGAGGCAGAGATTGTCAACTGGGCAAAGGAGAGATGGGCTGACGTGTAAATTGGTCCCCTCCCGGTCAGTTCTATTCAGGTCAGCCCAATGCTCCGGCCGAATCGGATAAGGGCGGGTGTTTAGCCCGCCCTTACCACACCGCCTAGCATGCGGTTCCGCGCTAGGCGGTTCACAAGAAGGGAGCGTACAACGGTCTTAGGTTATCAAGGGCACTTGGGTGGATACCACCTTCATTGCCGCACCGGTTTCGATCAAAAATATGGCGCACGCCTGGGGTCCCGAGATGAGGCACACCTGCAAAGGCAGGCCATATTACTTTGGCCCCAAGGCCCACATCGGCGTCGATGCCGAATCTAGGCGGGTGTATAACGTCGCCAACATGACCGCAACGGTAAATTTGATGCATGGTGAAGAAGCGGTAGTCTTTGCCGACGCCGGTGATATCGGCCCCGCAAGGCGTGAAGAACTTAAGAACCTTGAAGGCACGCCATCTCACGGGCATTCAGCAAGAAACTCATCGATTACGGCTGCATATTCACCCGTATTGTGCAAGGGATGCCCGCCGCTGGGCAGGACCAGGACCCGCGCCGCCCCCGCCGTGGCCAGGGTGGGGCGGTAGTCCAGCACCTCATCATCTTCCGCCAGGATGAGCCTGCCCGGGATGCGGGACTGGATGGGCCGCTGCTCATAGTCGCCATAGCCGGCGCAATCCGCCGCCGTCCAGGTAAAGGGCTCACCCGTATCAAAGCGGGTATTAGTGCCGATGTAGCGCTGCAGTGATTGGGAAGGCTGGATAGCCGGGTTGAGGGCGATCCAGGGTTTGCCCCAGTCATTGCCCAGCCGGCGCGCCCAGAACCCGCCCAGACTGGTGCCCATCATCACCAGGGGCGCGGCGGGGTCCAGCTTCAGCCCGGCGAAGGCGGCGAGATAACCCGTGGGCCGGTAATCGCCAGCGGTGGCCACCCAGAGCAACTCATAGCCCAGGTCACGGATCAGCGCGGCCTTCGGGCTCTGATCCTGCCGCCCACTGGCGAACCCATGAAAATACACCACGGTGGTCATAGCGGGTGGTCTGGCGCCTGGCCCGGTGCGGGCTCGTCGTAGAGCGCGGCCAATTGCCGCAAGGTCGCCCGCATCTCCTCGCGCAGGCCAGCGGGCGCCAGGACCACGCCATTCGTACCCAAAGACCCCAGCCAGTTACGCAACTGTTGGGTATCGGCCACTTTGACTCTTACTTCCTGCCAGTCACCAGCCAGGGGCTTGATCTTCTGCCCCGGGGCAATGGGCGTCTCGGCCAGATAGGCGGCCAGGGTGCCCCGGACCTTGAGGACCAGCTTCAGCGGCTCGGCACCCAGGCGAATACCGAATTCCTGGGCAATGAAAGCATCGATGTCGAAGCCCTTGGGACGTTTGGAGGCCTGCTCCAGCACCTGGGCCGCATCGATGCGGTGGATGGCCAGAAACCGTGGGTCCTGATAGTCCCGCAGGGTACAGACCAGATAGACCACCTGCTCCATGACCACCAGCCCCAAGGGGTGGACCGGGTAGCTCTTGGCCTCGCCCCCCGTGGTCAGGGCGCGGTAGGTCACCTCGATTTGGCGCTCCCGCAGCAAGCCATCGTAGAGGCTGTCCTGGATAGCCGGATCGATGGCGGGCGGCACCTTGGTCAGGGTTCGGGCCACCACCCGCACCTTGTTTTTCCACTGAGTGACCCGGGAGGCGCCGGTACCGACCACCCCCCGGGCGGCCTCGAACCAGGGCGTCAGGTTGGCGAGGGTGGTCGGCGGCAACAGGGCCCGCAAGTGTTGCTCGACCAGATAGAAGGTCAGGGCGGCATGGGGGTCCATGCTCGGGATGTCGATCTGGCGAGCGCCCTGGCACCAGCGCCAGCCCTGGGGCCGGCCCTCGGAGGCCTCCAGGGGGAAGACGGCCGCCAGGGCATTGAGATCCCGTTGGACGGTGCGCAGGGTGACCTCGATGCCCTGGGCGTCCAACTGCGCCTTGATGCTGGCGGGGTCGAGCCGGCGCGGGTAGCGGGGGATCAGCCGCAGCAGGCTCCATTGACGCAACAGGGTGTCGATCATCGGGGACTCCGGGACGGGTGGGCGTCGCGACCCAGCGGGTCACATGAGCGCAAAGCCTGATCCTAGCAGACTGGCCGCAAGGTGGGCGAGCCACGCCACCCGGCCGGCGACTAGCCGCCGCTCTGCGCCCACAATTGCTCCGCCAGCACCGCGAGGGTCTGGCGCTGCGGCAGGGTCGCCAGCCAGGGTGCCGGAATGGCCGCCGTGCCCCCGGCCGCGCCCAGCAAAGCGCCGCGGGCCTGATCCTGCCGAGCCAGTGAGGCGTGGGTCATGGGGCTACTCCGGCGCGCGTGGGGCTGGGGTGGGTCAGCAGGTGCCGGTTGATGACCGTCAGGCCGGGCTCGTCGCCCTGGAGGCAGAAACCTTTGGCCGCCAACAGGTCGGCGACCCGCTGGTTTTCGGCGAAGAAGGCGTCCGCGAGCCGCTGGGCCTCCTCGGGATCAGCCGAGGTGGCATACATCATTTGCAGGGTCGGCAAGCACTCCCGGCCGCCATTGGCGCGGAGTCGGCGGTGATGGTCACCGCCCATGCGGTGCGTGGCATAGAAGTCGAGGTATTCCCCCTGGTCATCGGCCGCGAACAGATACCAGACCACCCAGCCGGCCTGCAGTATCCGCCCGCGCTGGCGGTGGGCCATGGCCTCCGGGGGCAGGCGGATGCCCCAGGTGCTGAAAAACTCGTTGAACTTGGCCTCGATCTTGGGCAAAGCGGACATGGGATGACCTGCATTGGGCGGGTGAAGGTCTCATTGTCACGCGGGTTGGCGACAAAGTGGGTCGCCTGCCGTCATATTTTCCGTGATTCCTGACTGATGCTGCACGGTGCTACATCGGGGCGCACTGCGCCACTATTCGCGCTATCCTGCCAGGGTCGAAGAAGAAGGTCACAGAGGGTCTCCAGTGACCCACGCCGAGTTTGCTGGCACAACACCCCATCCGGAGACTGCCGTGACTGCCAAAGCACTGCCCCCCGGCCTGATGCTGGTGCATGGGAACCAGCCCGAGGCCCTGCGTGACCTGCTCGTCACCTGGCTGCGCCAACATCCCCTGGCGCCCCTTGAGCCAGAGATCATCCTGGCGCAGAGTAACGGAATTGCTCAATGGCTCAAACTCGCCATCGCCGCGGACCCCGACTCCCAGGCGGTCAATGCAGGCGGGGGCGGGCTCGGCATCGCCGCGGCGCTGGAGATCTCCCTGCCGTCTCGCTTCCTCTGGCGCGTCTACCGTGCGGTACTGGGCCCCGCAGCGGTACCGGAGTACTCACCCCTCGACAAGCCGCGCCTGGTGTGGCGGCTCATGCGCCTGCTGCCCCAGTTGGTGACGGCACCAATCTATGCCCCCCTGCGCCGCTTTCTGACCGCGGACGCCGACCTGCGCAAGCGCTTTCAACTCGCCGAGCGCCTCGCCGATCTTTTCGACCAGTACCAGGTCTACCGCGCCGATTGGCTGGAGGCCTGGGCGGCGGCGGCGGACGTGCTGATCGACCCCCATGGCCACCGTCAACCCTTGCCCGAGGGGCAGGGCTGGCAAGCCCAGTTATGGCGCGACCTGCGCACCGATATCGGGATCCAGACAGGCCCCCACGGCACCACTCCCCACCTGGGCCGGGCCGCCGTCCATGCCGCCTTTCTGCGTCGGGCGGCCGAATGGCCGGCGGATACCCCTCCCGCCGGCTTGCCGCGGCGGTTGCTGGTCTTTGGCATCTCCAGTCTGCCGCGCCAATCCCTGGAAGTGCTGGCGGCCATGGCGCGCTGGACCCAGGTACTCATGTTCGTCCACAACCCCTGCGAGTACTACTGGGCCGACATCGTCGCCGACCGTGATCTGCTGCGCGCCGGGACTGGCCGCCACCCCCGCCGGGCGGCTATGCCGGCGCAACGGGTCGAGGAGCCGTTGCACTTCGACGCGCACCCCCTGCTGGCCAGTGGGGGCAAGCAGGGGCGCGACTTCATCGGCCTGCTCGATGAATACGATAATGAAGCGGCGCGGGCCGTCTACACGGACTATTTCACCGCCATTGGCCAGCGCATCGATCTCTTTCCCGCCCCCGCGGAGCCGGGTGGAGTGCCGACCCTGTTGGGCCAGCTTCAGGATGACATCCGGGCCCTGCGCCCCCTGGGGGAGACCCGGACTTATTGGCCACCCGTGAACCCGATGCGGGATACCTCCATCCGCTTCCACGACGCCCATAGTCCCCAGCGCGAAGTCGAGATCCTCCACGACCAGTTACTCGCCGCCTTCAATGCCGACCCCAGCCTGACCCCGCGCGACGTCATGGTCATGGTCCCCGACATCGACGCCTACGCCCCCCATATCCAGGCGGTCTTCGCGCAGGTGGACAAGGATGACCCCCGCTACATCCCCTTCAGCATCGCCGATCAGCGCCAGCGCACTACTGACCCCCTGGTGCAGGCCCTGGCGACCCTGCTCGCCCTGCCCCAGTCGCGGCTGGCGGCAAGCGACCTCCTGGACCTGCTCGAGGTTCCTGCCCTACGCCAACGCTTCGGTATCGCCGAGCCGGACCTGCCGCGCCTGCATCGCTGGTTGCAGGGCGCCAACATCCGCTGGGGGCTGCATGCCCGCCAGCGCGCCAGCTTTGATCTGCCTGACCTGGATGAGGAGGATGCCCGCCACACCTGGCACTGCGGCCTGCGCCGCCTGTTGCTTGGCTACGCCGTGGGCGCCGCCGGCGGCGCCTGGCAAGGTATCGAGCCCTACGACGACATCGGCGGGCTCGATGCCGCCCTGCTCGGCCCCCTGGTCCGCCTGGTCGATCAACTTGACGCCACCTGGCGCACCCTGCGCGAACCCACCACCGCCGCTGGCTGGTGCCAGCGCCTGCGAGGTCTGCTGAAGGATTACCTGGACCCCACCGACAGCGCCGAGACTTACACCCTGCTGCAACTGGATAACGCCCTCCAGGACTGGCGGGACGTCTGCGCCGAGGTCGGCCTGACCGAGGAACTGCCCCTCACCCTGGTCGGCCCACACTGGCTGGCCCGGCTTGACGAAAGCCGGCTGTCGCAGCGCTTCTTCGCCGGCGCCGTCACCTTCGCCACCCTCATGCCCATGCGCGCCATCCCCTTCCGCCACGTCTGCCTGCTCGGCATGAACGACGGCGACTACCCCCGCCAACGGCCCCCCGCGGACTTCGATCTCATGGGCCGGGACTACCGGCCCGGCGACCGTTCGCGCCGCGAGGACGACCGCTATCTCTTCCTGGAGGCCCTGCTCTCGGCGCGGGACCGGCTCCACGTCTCCTGGGTCGGGCGCAGCATCACCGACAACAGCAAACAACCCCCCTCGGTACTGGTCGGCCAACTCCGCGACCACCTCGCGGCCGGCTGGCAACTGGCCGATGGTGCTGGTCAGGGTGGATCGGCCAGGAAATCCTTCCTGCAGGCCCTGACCCAGGAGCATCATCTCCAGCCCTTCAGCCCCGCCTATTTTCCGGCGGGCACCGCCGCCTCGCCCTGGTTCACCTATGCCCGGGAATGGCGACAGGGTGCGGGCGCCAATGCCCGGTTGGCCACGCCAGCCGACCCGCTACCCCCCCTGGCTCGCGGGGAACCCCTCAAGCTCCGCGACCTCGCCAACTTCCTCAAGGCCCCGGTCAAGGCCTTTTTCACCCAACGTCTGGGCGTCAATTTCGACCAGGAGGATCTGGCCAGCGAGGATCAGGAACCCTTCGCCCTCGAACCCCTCGGGCGCTGGCAATTGAACGACGAACTGATCCGCGCCCAGGCCCGGGCCATCGCCGGGGACGCGGACATCGTGCCGGTCCGCGCCGAGCGTCTGGCCCGCATCCAGCGCCGCGGCGATCTGGCTCCGGGCGCTTTTGGCGCCCTGCAGGCCCAGGATCTGGAGGCACCCATGGACGACCTCTTCGCCCGCTACCAGGCGGCGCTGCAACACTGGCCACAACCACTGGAGGGGGAGGAGCCCCTCCAGTTCCAGGTGCTGGTCGCTGACCAATACCTGCAGCTAGCCGACTGGCTGGGCGGCCTGCGGGTCAACGCCGCCGGCGGCCGGGGGCGGGTGGTGCTCGAGGCCAGCGATCTGGTCAAGGCCGGGCACTATCGGGGGGAAAAACTGATCGGCCACTGGGTCACGCACCTGGGCGCCCACCTGTCCGGTGGACCCCTCACCACCCAGATCCTCAGCAAGGTCGGCGACGTCACACTAGCCCCCCTCGACCCCGACCAGGCCCGGCAGCTGTTGGGCGACCTCCTCGCCGCCTGGCACGCGGGCCTATGTCGCCCCCTGCCCCTGGCTGCCGAGACCGCCTTCGCGTGGCTCAAGGCCGGCGATGCCAGGGTCGCCCGCAAGATTTACGAGGGGGAGGAGCGCAAGATGGGCGAGGTGGACAAGGATCCCTATCTGGCCAGGGTCTTTCCGGACTATGCGGCACTCACCGCGGACGGCGAATTTGCCCGCTGGGCTGAACGGCTCCTGCGGCCGCTCTTCGGGGTGATTCCCGTTGGGAGGAACCGCACGGCCGCGTCTACCCCGGCCGGGGAGGTCAGTCCATGAGTACTTCCCAGGCATTGACAGCGCTGGGGGGTGCCGCCCCCACCCAAATGGACCCTCTCCGTTTCCCCCTTCACGGCAGCCGCCTGATCGAGGCCAGCGCCGGCACCGGCAAGACCCACACCATTGCCAGTCTCTATGTGCGCCTGGTGCTGGGTCATGGCGAAACGGAGCCGGTGCCACCCCCCGGCCATAACCCGCCGGAGATCCTGGTCGTCACCTTCACCCTTGCGGCGGCCCAGGAATTGCGCGAGCGCATCCGCCGGCGCCTGGCCGAGGCGGCGGACTACTTCCGCGCTCCGGCGGCGGTGGGGCCGGCCCCCTCCGTGGGGGATGAACTGCTGCACCCGCTGCGCGCGGCCTACCCCGCCGCGGAATGGCCGGCCAAGGCCCGCCAACTCCAGTTGGCCGCGGAATGGATGGACGAGGCCGCCATCTCCACCATCCACGCCTGGTGCCACCGCATGCTGCGCGAGCACGCCTTCGACAGCGACAGCCTTTTCTCCCAGACGCTGGAAACCGACCAGAGTGAACTGCGTGCCGAGGTGGTGCGGGATTACTGGCGAACCTTCATGGTCCCCCTGACGGCCACCGCCGCCGCCGAAATGCGCCGTCACTGGGCTGAACCGGCGACCCTCGAAAAGGATCTCCTGAACCTGCTCGACCAGGCTGACAAGCTGGAGCCGGCGCCGGACCCGGCGGTGACCCTCAGCGCCGCCCTGGCGGCGCGCCAGCAGCTCAAGGCCCCCTGGCATAATGCCCCGCAACCTGGCGCGGCGGCGGTCGCACGGCAACCCTGGACCGCCGAGCTCAAGGGATTGCTCGATGCCGCCCGGGCACGCAAGGCGTTCCGCGGACAGCAGCTCAAAATCAACTTCTACACGGAATGGCTGAAGAAACTCCAGGACTGGACCCTCGATCCCCTGGCGGTCAAACCAGCGTTCGAGGACGACGCCGCCGTCTGGACCCGCCTGACCCCCGCCGGACTCCAGGAGATTTGGCTCCCGGGCAAACCGCTGGTGCAGCACCCCGCCCTGGAGGCCATGGCCAGCCTGCGGGAGTCTCTGGCCGCGCTACCCGACCCCCGCCCCCCACTCCTGCGCCATGCCGCCCGCTGGGTGGCGGCCCGTTTTGCCCGCGAGCAGACGCAGCGTGCCCAGATGGGCTTTAACGACCTGCTCACCCGGCTGGCCGCGGCCCTCGAGGGGCCCAACGGCCCGGCACTCGCCAAACTCATCCGGCGCCAGTTCCCCGTCGCCCTGATCGACGAGTTCCAGGACACGGACCCGGTGCAGTACCGCATCTTCGATGCTATCTACCAGGTGGCGAGCAACGACCCCGCCACCGCCCTGGTCCTCATCGGCGACCCCAAGCAGGCCATCTATGCCTTCCGGGGCGCGGACATCTACACCTATCTCGCCGCCCGCCGGGCCTGCTCCGACCGGCTCTATACCCTGAAAACCAACTACCGCGCCACCGAGGCCATGGTCACCGCCGCGAACCGCTGCTTCCAACTCGCCGAGGAACGGGTGTCCGGCACAGGGGCCTTTCTGTTCCGCGCCGGCACGGACAACCCGGTGCCTTTCGTCCCCGCCGACGCCCGGGGCCGTGAGGATGCCCTTTACATCCACGGCCAGCCCGCGCCGGCCCTCACCGCCTGGTGGCTGCCGGCCCAGGCGGATGACAGTGCCCTGCAAAAAGACGCCTACCGCGAGGCCATTGCCCATGCCTGCGCCAGCGAGATCGTGCGTCTGCTCAACCTGGGCCAAGCCGGCCGGGCCGGTTTCGTCACCCCTGGTGGCCGCGGCCAGCGCCAGGATCTGCGCCCCGCGGATCTGGCGATACTGGTTTACCGGCGCCGGGAGGCCGACCTCATCCGCCGTGCCCTCGCCCAGCGGGGCGTGCGCAGCGTCTACCTTTCCGACCAGGACTCCGTCTACCGCAGCCCCCAGGCGGCGGAACTCCAGTATTGGCTCGCCGCCTGCGCCGCACCCGACGACCCGCGGCGGCTGCGCGCCGCCCTGGCCACCACGACCCTGGGCCGGGACTGGGCCGAGCTGGACGCGCTCAACTGGGACGAACTGGCCTGGGAAGAGCGGGTGCTCCAGTTCCGGAGCTACCGCGACCACTGGCGCTCCCGGGGCGTGCTGCCGATGCTGCGCCGTCTGCTGGACGACTTTGGCGTTCCGGCGCGCCTGCTGGGTACGGATGAGGCGCGGCTGAGCGGCGAGCGGGTGCTCACCGACCTGCTGCACCTGGCCGAACTGCTGCAACAGGCCAGTACCCAGCTCGATGGCGCGCATGCCCTCATCCGCCACCTGGCGGAGCAACGCCGGGATGCGCAGCGGGATATCAAGGGCGACGCCCGTCAGATCCGGCTGGAGAGTGATGCCGATCTGGTCAAGGTGGTCACCGTCCACAAGGCCAAGGGGCTCGAATACCCCCTGGTCTTCTTGCCCTTCGCCGCCGACCATCGCCCGGTCCGGGCTGACGACCTGCCGCTCAAGTGGCACGACGACCAGGGCCGGCTCCAGTTGGCGCTGGCCGCGGCGGGTGATGTCATTGCCCGGGCCGACCACGAGCGTCTGGGGGAGGACCTGCGCAAGCTCTACGTCGCTCTGACCCGGGCCAGATACGCCACCTGGGTCGGGCTGGCGCCTCTGGCCGACTTTCGGCAGAGCCCTTTCGGCTACCTGCTCTTCGGCAGTGAGGACCCGGCGGTCGCGTCGGCGTCGGGGCTGGATGCGAGCCTGGCGGACGCCCTGGCTGTCCTGCGCGGCGAGAGCATGGACATCGCCGTCATCCCGGCGCCCGCCGCCACCGTTGACCGCTACCAGCCGGTTGCCGACCTGGCCGCCACCGGGGCCGCTCGCGATTCCTGCCAAGCGGTGCGTGAACCCTGGTGGATCGCCAGCTATTCCGCCCTGCGAACGCTCGTTGCCGACCCGGCCTCCACCACTCCCCTGGTGGTCGGGCCGCAGTCAAACGACCTCAGTGCCGAAACCCCCGCCGAGGATCGCTATTGGGAACTGCAGGCCGAAAGGATCGCGCTTCCGAACACCGTGCCCATGGCAACAGATCACCCAGGCCAAACCCCGCCACGGCCCTGCCCACCCGCGCCCGGTACTCCCCATGCGTTTCCTCGCGGCGCGGCGGCGGGTTCCTTTCTGCACCTGCTGCTGGAATGGGCGGCCACCCAGGGCTTCGCCCGCGTCGCCGCCGAGCCGGCCCTGCTGCGCGATAGCGTCGCCCGGCATTGCCAGGTCAGGGGCTGGGAGTCCTGGATCTCGCCTCTGACGGACTGGTTGCTGCGACTCATCACCCAACCCCTGACCCTGCCAGCGCTGGCGGGAGAGCCGGCCGCCCGTGTCAGCCTCGCTGGCCTGGCCACCGCCGTCCCCGAACTGGAGTTCTGGCTGGCGGCCCATCAGGTCGATGCCCGGACCCTTGACCGGCTGGTCAGCGCCCACACCCTGGGCGGGGCACCCCGCCCGGCACTGGCCACCAACCGCCTCAACGGTATGCTCAAGGGCTTCGTGGACCTGGTCTTCGAACACCGGGGCCGCTACTACGTCGCCGACTACAAATCCAACTGGCTCGGCGCCGATGACGCCGCCTATACCCCCGCGGCACTGCAAGCCGCCGTCCTCCACGCCCGTTATGAACTGCAGTACGTCCTCTACCTCTTCGCCCTGCACCGCCAGCTCAAGGCGCGCCTGCCGGACTACGACTACGACCGCCACGTTGGCGGCGCCGTCTACCTCTTTGTGCGCGGTATCGCGGCGCCGGGCCAGGGTCTGCACGCCGAACGCCCCCCACGGGCCCTTATCGAGGCGCTTGACGCCCTCTTTGCCCAGCTGCCCGCGGAGCCAGGGATATGAGCACCACTACCCCGACCCCAGCTATGCCACCCATCGACAAGGCGCACCTGCGGGTCATCCTCGACGGCTGGGCAAGGCACCGTTGGCTGCGACCACTGGATCTCGTCTTCGCCGACTTCCTGTGGCGGGCAGCACCTGACGCCCCGCCTTTGCTGATTCTCGCCGCGGCCCTGGCCAGCCATCAGCTGGGGCGCGGACATGCCTGCCTCGACCTGGCGACGCTGCTGGCCGACCCCGGCTTCGCCCTCTCCCTTCCCCCCGAGAGCGGGGAGCAGACTGAAGAGGATCCACCCCAGCCCCCCGCCCTGGTGCTGGCGGGCCTGACCCTGGCCACCTGGCAGGCGGCGCTGGCCCAGCCGACGCTGGTCGGCCAGGGCCCCGGGGTGACGCCACTGGTTCTGGATGAGGGGCGCCTCTACTTGCGCCGTTATTGGGACCATGAACAGGCCGTGGCCAGGGGCATTCGGGCCCGGCTGGAGCGTGCTCCCGCCGTGCGGGGCTCCCTGTCGGTGACGGACCTGCGCCAAACGCTCGACCGCCTGTTCCCCGGCGGCCCGGCCAGCACGCCCGACTGGCAGAAACTGGCCTGCGCCCTGGCGGCTGGCAATGCCATCAGCGTCATCACCGGTGGACCCGGCACCGGCAAGACCACCACCGTGGTCCGGCTGTTAGCGGTATTGCAGGCCCTGGCCCTGGCCGCGACCGCCCCGGGCCAGACCGCCCGGCCGCTGCGCATCCGCCTGGCGGCCCCCACCGGCAAGGCCGCGGCGCGTCTCAACGCCTCCATCGCCGGCACCGTCGAGCAACTGCCACTGGCAGGGTTCGAGCAGGCACAGGCTATCCGCGCGGCCATCCCCATCACCGTCACCACCCTCCACCGTCTCCTTGGCAGCCGCCCCGACACCCGTCGCCTGCGGCACAATGCCGACAACCCCCTGGCCCTGGACCTGCTGGTCATCGACGAGGCCTCCATGGTCGACCTGGAGATGATGGCGGCGGTCCTCGCGGCTTTGCCGCCCGCCGCGCGCCTCATCCTCATCGGTGACAAGGACCAGCTCGCCTCGGTGGAAGCCGGTGCGGTACTCGGCGAGCTCTGCCAGCAGGCCAGCGCCGGTCGCTACCTGCCGGAGACCGCCGACTGGCTGGCGGCCGCATGCGGGGTGGTCGTGCCCCCAGGCCTGATCGATGCCACGGGTACGGCCTTGAACCAGGCAGTCGTTATGCTGCGCCACAGCCACCGCTTCGCCGCGGACAGCGGCATCGGTCAGCTGGCCGAGGCCGTGAACGCCTGTGATCAGGCAACCATCCTGGCGATCAGTGCCCGTCCCCATGCCGATCTCGACCTCGTCCCCCTCGCCGACACCGAGGATCCCGCCTTCCGGTCGGTGATCATCGCCGGCCGGGGGGCCGCTCCGGGTTACCGTCATTACCTCGAGGTGCTGCGCGAGCGCCATCCCGCGGCCGATGCCGGGCAGGCCGCCTATGACGACTGGGCCCGCACCGTGTTGCAGGCCCATGCCGGGTTCCAGGTCCTCTGCGCCCTGCGCCGCGGCCCCTGGGGCGTGGAGGGTCTCAACCCACGGATCGCCCGCCTGCTGCAGGCGGCCGGGCTGCTCACGGCCAGCAGCGGCTGGTATCTCGGCCGTCCCGTCCTGGTCACCCGCAACGACTACGACCTGGGGGTGATGAACGGCGATATCGGCATCACCCTAACCCTGCCCTGCGGGGCCGGGTGCGAACCCAGCCTGCGGGTAGCCTTCCTCGCCAGCAACGCCGCCAATGGTGTCAAATGGCTCCACCCAAGCCGGCTGCAGGAGGTGGAAACTGTCTACGCCCTGACGGTCCATAAATCCCAGGGCTCGGAATTCACCCATGTCGCTCTGGTCATGCCCGACCAGCCGAGCCAGGTATTGACCCGCGAACTGCTCTACACCGGTATTACCCGGGCCAGGGACCATCTGACCCTGCTGCGCCCCGGCAGTGCCGGGGTGATGACCCAGGCCGTCGCGCGACGGGTGTTGCGTGCCACGGGGCTGATGAAGGGCCTGCGGTAGGGGTAACGTGAAATCCGGGGTAAGCCGGCATCTACCCCGGTCCCACCCAGCAGGGATCCCAGTGACAAATGGGGCCGTTGACCGCGCGCACGGACCGCAGACGACCCGCTTCGTCGCTATCACCCCTTATGCTGGCAGTCCGTCCCCCACCCGCGCGAGGCCGCCGTTGCACCAGCTCAAGGAGATGTTGACCTACCCGCGCCGCAGCAACAGCCCCGGCGAACTGGCCTTCATCGCCCGCTTCCTCGATCCGGTCCCCGGCATGGGCCAGGACGGCTACGGCAACCGCTATCTCCAGATCGGCGATCAGCCGCGGACCCTCTTTTCCGCCCACACCGACACGGTGCACCAGCGCGACGACCGGCAACAGGTGCTGGATAACCCCAAGATTCGCCGCTTCTACAAGCGGGACGGCCAACCGCTCGGCGCCGACAACGCCACGGGCTGCTGGATTTTGCTGCGGCTTATCGCCCACCGCGTGCCCGGCCTCTATATCTTCCACCGCGAGGAGGAGGAGTATGGCATGGGCAGTTTCTGGATCGCCGACACCTGTCCAGAGCGCCTGGTGGGCCTGGCGCGCGCCGTCGCTTTCGATCGCGGCGGGACCCGGGATGTCATCACCCATCAGAGCGGCGACCGCTGCTGTTCCGAC
>JADZBU010000324.1 GCA_020851955.1 Chromatiaceae bacterium
GGCTGATGCGGATCCAGAAGACGCCCACCCCCAGCAGACCGATACCAAAGGCCCAGCCGATGAGCAGGCCCTCCCGGGGCCGCCGGCCCACCAGCAGGCCCAGCAGCACCGCCAGGGCCACCACCAGGGCCGGGGCCAGGCCAAAGGGCGGGAAGGCCAGTACAGCCAGGGCGCCGACCGCCGCGGCCAGGAGGGCCGCCAGCGGGGTGCGCGGCCGCGGGAGGCTGGGATCCGCGCCCGGGTCGGACCTCAAGACGGGGTTCCCGGGGGGATGTCGGCCGGTTCGCCGGCCGGCGCGAAATCGAGGGAGGCGGAGTTGATGCAATAGCGCAGCCCCGTGGGCCTGGGTCCGTCCTCGAAGACATGGCCCAGGTGCGAGCCACAGCGGTCGCAATGGACCTCGACCCGCGCCATGCCCAGGCTCGTATCCCGCTCGCTGGCCACCGGGGCGCTGGCCAGGGGCTGCCAGAAGCTGGGCCAGCCACTGCCGGAGTCGTATTTATGCCGGGCGTCGAACAGCTCGGCCCCGCAGCCGGCACAGCGGTAGATGCCGGGGGCCTTGTTGGCGTAATAGGGGCCGGTAAAGGCCCGCTCGGTGCCCTTTTCGCGGCAGATCCGGTATTGGTCCGGGCTCAGGCGGGCCCGCCATTCCGCATCCGTCCGGTCGATTTTATCGCTCATCGTCACCCCCGATCTTGGCCAGGCGCCTGACCGACGCCAAATTAGGTTAGTATTTTGCCAGCTTGGCAACCGCCCGTCCCGATTCCCTCCATCCCCTATCCCTCACCCTCAGGATGCACCTCGCCCACTATGTCCGAATCCGTGCCGCAAACCCAGATACCCCGGCGGCGGCGCGGCCCGCGCGGGGCCCTGGTCCGCCTCCTGCTCATGATCTGCGCCAGCGGGATCTTCATCCTCGGCTACCAGTGGGGCAACCAGCGGCACTTCAGCCAACCCCCCGCCATCGAGGGCGTGCTCCTGACGCCGGCCATGACCCTGCCTGCCTTTGCCCTGGTGGACACCGAGGGCCAGCCCTTTGGCCGGGACCAACTCGCCGACCACTGGACCCTGCTCGCCTTTGGCGACCTGGCCCAACCCCGGGGCCAATTGGCCATCCAACGCCTGCTGGACGTTTACCACCACCTGGGGACCGAGGTCGAACCGCGCCAGCGTCCCTGGCTGGTCCTCGCCGCCGCCAGCCAACCGGCCGATCTGGCGCGGGACTTCGTCCGCCTGTCCCCCGCCCTGCGCCTGGTGTCCGGCGAGGCCGGGGACCTGGGTCAACTGGCGAAGCTCCTCGGCGAACCGCCCCAGCCGGAGCGGGATAGCCGCGCCACCCTCTATCTCATCGCCCCGAACGCCAGACTCCTGGCCTTCTTCCCCGCCAGCCAGGCCGCCCAGGCGGTGGCCGCTGACTTGAACCTCCTGGCCGCATGGCCCCTGGACGCCCTGGAGAACCTCGCCCATGAATGACGTATCGCCCACCTGGTCCGACCGGCTCTTCGTGGGCTTGCAGTACCTGCTGCCTCAGCACCTGCTGTCGGCCCTCATGTATCGCCTGGCCCGCGTTCGCTGGCGTCCCCTGAGCGCACCCCTGATCCGGGTCTTCGTCCGCCACTTCCGGGTCGATATGACCGAGGCGCTGGAGCCAGACCTGGCGGCCTATCCCAGCTTCAATGCCTTTTTCACCCGCGCCCTGTGGCCCGCGGCGCGTCCCCAGCCGGAGGAACCCCAGGCCCTGGCCTGCCCGGCGGACGGGGGCCTGAGTCAGTTCGGCACGATCGAGGCGGGCCGGCTGTTCCAGGCCAAGGGGCTGGATTACGCCCTGGAAGACCTGGTGGCTGACCCGGACTGGGCACGGCGCTTCGTGGGCGGCAGCTTCGCGACCGTCTATCTGTCGCCCCGGGACTATCACCGGGTCCACATGCCGGCGGCGGGACGGCTGCGGGAGATGATCCACGTCCCCGGGCGCCTCTTCAGCGTCAACCGGGCCACCGCCAGCCTGGTGCCGCGCCTCTTCGCCCGCAACGAACGGGTCGTCTGCCTGTTCGAGGGCGAGGCGGGGCCCTTCGCGGTCATTCTGGTCGGCGCCATCTTCGTCGGCGGCATGGAGACGGTCTGGGCCGGCGAGGTGACCCCCGCCCGGGGCGATCCGCCCCGGCGCCGTTACGACGAGGGCGCGGCTGTGAATCTGGCCCGGGGCGCCGAGATGGGCCGCTTCAACATGGGCTCTACCGTCATCCTCCTCTTCCCGCCGGGGGCGGTGGCCTGGGCAGCGGGCCTGGCGCCCGGCGCCCCCCTGCGGGTGGGTCAGCAGCTCGGCCGTCTGAACCTGGGTTCTGATTCAGGGGATGGGCGCCTTGAGGAGGCGGCCCCCAGGACGGCGCCGAGTCAGGCTCGGGCGTCCGGCAATAGTGAGGGCCGCTTGCCCGCGGCCGTGAGCACCTCGAAGGGGTCCGGCCCCCGGCGTTCGCGGCCGGCGTCCCGCAAGCGGCCCAGGTAATCCAGCCAAAGGGGCTGCCAGGCGCGGCCCAGCTTATAGAGATAGCCCCAGTCGTAAAGCCCGGACTTGTGACCGTCGTCAAAGAAGATCTTCAGGGCATAGCGGCCGATTTGTTGCAGGTCCCGGATATTGACCCCCTCCTTGCCAAACTGGAGTACCGCCTCGTCCGGGGAGTGACCGCGCACCTCCGCCGAGGGTGAATAAACGCGCAGATACTCGACGGGCAGCAAAAATCGGGCCCCATCGTCATAGGTAATTTCGAGCAGGCGGGACAGCTGGTGAAGCTGAATGTCGGTCGGGAGCGGGTGGGATTCCATCATATCGGGGCTGGGTCGCGGGCTGGTGTCTGGTTGACCACCAGAGGTGGGGCCAGGCGAGGGTAGAGATCAAGCCCGGGGCGTCAATTATCCGGGTGCCACTCCCGGTCCCGGCCCGTGGGGGCAGCCGCGGCGCGCCTCATGGGTCGGAGGGCTCGGACCCCGCCGCTCAGGCACTCATCGTCGGGCCCAGCTCCTGGACCAGAATCCAGGGCTTGACGACCAGGGTCCAGAGATGGGTATCGGCGGCGAGCCAGGCCCTGGCCTGCACATCCGTGGCCAGGGCGACCTGGCCAGTCGCCAGCCAGTCCTGGAAGAGGGCGGCCCGATCCCGGGACATGGCCAGGCCGACCTCGACGAGGTCGAGCTCGGGCGCCACGGCCACCACCGCGCCCTGGGCAAAGAAGCGCTGCAACTCGCGCCAGGGGGCGGTCGCCGTCTCGCCCAGAAGTTTGGCGCGCGGCAGCAAGTCCTCCGCGCGCCCCGCCGGCGGGTCCTGGCCCGCGTCCCGCATGACCTCAGGCCCGGTGGCGCAGGTAATAGTCGAGGAGAGCCGCCGTGGAGCCGTCGTGATCGGCGCCCACCTCGCCCCGCTCCAGCTCGCCCAGAATGACACTCGCCAGTTGCTTGCCCAACTCGACCCCCCACTGATCGAAGGAGTTGAGGCCCCAGATGACGCCCTGAACGAAGATGCGGTGCTCGTAGAGGGCGATCAAAGACCCCAAGGCCCGGGGGGTGAGCTGTTCGACCAGGAGCGTATTGGTCGGCCGATTGCCGGGGAAGCTACGGTGCGGGGCCA
>JADZBU010000325.1 GCA_020851955.1 Chromatiaceae bacterium
ACGATAATCCATCCTGACGGACCCTCACCGCTGCACTTGGGGTCGTTCAAAATACCAGCGTGAGGGCTTCAGATGAAATCTGCCCGCCTGAAAGGCGGGGGTTTTAACCTTTCATATGGAAATAAACAGTTCGGTTATATCCCTTATGCCGACCTGCTCGCCCATCTCACCCTGGAACATACTGATGTTAACCGGGCATTAGGTGCGTGGGTCAATTTTAAGGAACTGCCGGGTTATGTGCCCTTTTCGCTCGAATTGGTGCCGCGCCTAGAGCGGCTGGAACATTTAGAAACCTCGGCGAATCTGACCGATGTTATCGACTTCGCGCTGGAGACGGGGGCCAGCCGTTTCGGGCAACTGGTGCTGAATGACATCCGCGGCCGTTTGGCCACGCGCCTGGATCTGCAACAACGCCTCCTGGAGACGTTGGAAGAGCGTTACCGGGACAAGGTGCGCGATCTCGGTCGGCTCGGGGAAGCATTGGGTGCCGTGCGCCATCTGCTGAAGACGCTGCCCGCGAACGCCAGTCCCCGGATGCGTTTGCTCTGGTATCTCCTGGCGCTGCAGGATGCCAATCATGACGGCGATCCGATTCGCATCCGGGCGACCGCCGAGACCTACCTTCGAGAACGCGAGACGCTTAAACAGAACGAGCGCGAGCTTTGCGCCGATGCCGATCTCAACCTCGCCGTCCATTACGCTGATCGCTTTGCCTTCGGACACGCCGAGGTCACGGTTGGCGAATGGATCGAGGATCCGCTGTTTCTGGCTCTGTCGCCACGACAACGGGGCCGACTCTACAGCGCGCTCGGGCAATACCGCGCCATGCAGGATGATGCCCAGGTTGCCGAGGGCCTTTTCCTCAAGGCGCTGGGATTGTTCACACAAGCCTCCCTGAGCGAGGGCGAAAGGGCCGGGGAGTTAGAGCAAACGAGCATTTATCGCGCGATCAACGCCCTCGATGGGGATCTCCGCTGCACGATGCAGGCACTGGAGGCCGTGTTCGGACCGATCACAGCTGCCACCGGCAAGGCATGGGCCGGCGACGGCTCCCTGGCTAATCAGTATCGCCACCATCTTTTTTTGCGGGCCATCTGCCTGCGCCCCGATCTTGATAGTGCGCGACTCGCCTATCTGGCGGGCCGCGATCACTGGCAAGTCGGACATCCGCAGCATCCCTGGCCCAGCATCCATGGCTATCGGGGGTTTCTCTTGTGGAATCAGGAGACGCTTGACGAGGGTCTGGTTGCCGCCTCCCTCGCCGCCTTCGACCGGGCCATCGCGCTTGCCCTGCTTGATCGTCATGGGGCGACTATCTCGCTCATTGGCGCCCTCTGGGCTACCGTGGCGGCCTGTTGCTTCGAGAACGTCGATTACGGAACACCGGCCCGCACCCTGCTCGGTCGGAGCGGCTCCCTGCCGGATGCCGCCCCGGTGATCGCCACCCTGAATAAGGTGCTGGCGGCACCGGAGCCATCGCTTATCGGGGAGGCCTTGGGAGCCATGCCTTTCAACTATCGTTAATCCGCCAGGAATTCAGGGCCTTTGTACCTTGCGGAACATCCTTCTGCTCCCGTCTTAGGGCACCCATGGCGAGCCTGGGTCCTGGCTCAGTTTCCCAGCACTTCCTTGATCAGGTGGAAGTAGGTGTAGAGGTTGTCACCCTCGCGCCAGTTGCGCGCCGGTTGCCAGGCGCCGTCATGGATGTAGGCGCAATACCATTTCCAGCCGTGGGCGATGGGTTCGGCCCAGGCATTGTGGGCGACGCCCTGGAAGAAGTGGCCGTCCGGGGAGATGGGGATGTCGGCCATCATGTAGAAGCCGATGGGGGGCAGGGCCGGGTACTCCCGCGGAAAGGTGACCATGAGGGGAGTGCGCTGGGTGATGGTGTGCCAACGCTGGGGCAGCAGGAAGTTGGGCACGACGAGCCAGTGAGCGTCGTCCTCGTCGAAATCGAGGCCCTGCTTGAAGAGGTTCTCGGCGATGTCGAGCACCTGTTCAGTGATGAGGCGCTTGGACTCGGGTGAGCGCTGACCGCCAAAGCTGTGGCCCTTGGAGCGGTCCGGCATGGAGGTGACCTTGGCACCGCGGCCCTGCTTGTCCACCAACTCCCGGGGGCTGTAGAAGCGGCTGGAGTCGATCTGCTGGACCTTGCCGTCGCACTCGAGGATGGGGCGGCGGCCAGAACTGGCCTTGGCCTGCTGGGCCAGGTCCCGGCCCTGGATGCCCGCGCCAATGCTGCGGGGGTCGATGCGTCTGCCGTTGATGATGGCCATGGTGTCTGCTCCTGTCGTCGGTAGGTAGAGGTGGGTTGCTGTTTTATTCAACGCGGCGCCGGCGGGCGTTTTGAGTATTGCGGCTGGCGCGCGCGTACTTTTTGTCAGTTTCTTGGCGCTGTAAAAGGCCAGCGCGGGGTGGGTATCCGGGTCGTTTCGCGCAGGATGACGCCAGCCGCCTCCACTGGCTCCGGGTCGCTCTCCTCGGGGCTGTAGCCTGCCTCCGCGGGCTCGCTGTCCGCGACCTGGGTTGGCGCCAGGCTGTCGCGGGCCTCCCAGCGGTGCTGGCGGTAGCGCTCCAGGTCGATGAAGCCCGAGGCCTTGAGCATGACCTCGCGCGCGGCATTGTGGGCGGGGAAGGCCGCGACCTCGACCCGGATGCCGCGCCGGCGCAGTTCCAGGATGACGGGGATGAAGTCCTTGTCGCCGGAGATGAGGACGATGATGTCGGGCTTGACGATCTCCGCCGTGCGCATCATCTCGAGGGTGACCTCGACATCGAGGTTGCAGCGGTAGCTGTCGCCGGCGATGGCACCCACCTTGTCATGGACCAGATAGCCGGTCCGCCAGAGATTCTCGATGGCGGCATCGCGAGCATGGGGGTTGCGCGGGTCGATGGGAACGAAGGCGTGCGCCTCGACCAGGAAGCGACCTTCGCTGAGGTAGTCGAGCAGGTCCAGTTCGTCCAGGTGGGCGCCCAGTTCCTGGTAGGCCGCTTCGATGTTGGCGTAATCGTTGAAGATAACGAGTCTTTCCATGGTGTTGCTCCGCGTATAGAGGGTGATAGGAATTGTTGTTGGGTCGGGTCTGGCGGTCTGGTCAGTCATCGCCGGCGAACAGGACTGCCGCGAGTCCCGCTCCGCCGATTAGCGCCAGCAAGGGGCCGCCGATGACAAAGAGCGCTCCGGCACCCGCCAGGGCTACCAGGGCCCGACTGCCGCCGCCCGCTTTCGCCGCCGGTTGGGCGTCCCCGGGCCCCTGGTCGGGGGGCTGGTGTCCACGTGGACCTTGGCGGCCAGTGGTGCGGCGGTCACTGTAATCGCGGGCGTTGGGCATCTTGGCCATCTCTCGTCTCCTGGGTTGGTCATCATTGTTGGATCTGCCGGGCCGCCGTGGTGGCTGGCGCGGCCTATACCCTTATCAACGCGCCGCCACCGACGCTTTTCAGTTTTTTTCCGATTCCGCCAGGGCTGGCGCGCCTATTCACAGACCAGCAGGGCCTGGAGGCACTGGCGCGTCAGTTCCTTGGCGACCAGTTGATCCTGCCACGCTTCCTGGACCTTGCCGGCCTTGCCGGCGCCATCCACGGGGCGGACATGGCTCTTGCCCGTCGTCAGGTCGTGGTGCCAAAGCTCCCGCTTCAGCAGGGGGCTGTCCATGTGTTCGAGGATCAACCGCGCGGTGCTGGCGGTTTCGGCATCGCCTTCGTCCAGCATCTTTTGACAAGCCCGGCGAATCCACTCGTCGCTCATCTGCGCGGGCGGGCCGGGGTTGAGACGCGAGGTATCCACCTTGGATTCCACCAGGCGAATCTCCGTGATCTCGCCCTGGGCGTTTTTCTTGACGTAAACACCGTCGATACCGTGAAGGTCGTTGTATTTGCTCTTGAGCTTGGTGTAGCCCATGCCAGTCAGACGCAGCGCCGTCAGGCGGTCACCCAGTCGGCCTTTGACGTGCGGGTTGTCAAACCGGACCTTCTGACCGTTGACGGTGTCGTTGTGTTGGGGCCAACGGCCGGTGACAGGGAGATCCGCCTCCGATGCCGCCTTTGTCGTTTTACCCGCCCCCTCCAGGACGTAGCGATCCCAGATCCTGCCGAGCAGCGAGCGCGCATCCGCTGGCGTAACCGCCAGGACCAGGCCGGCAGCCAGCAGGGCAGCCGCCAAACTGGCGGGG
Source organism: Chromatiaceae bacterium (assembly GCA_020851955.1). Classification (GTDB taxonomy): domain Bacteria; phylum Pseudomonadota; class Gammaproteobacteria; order Chromatiales; family Chromatiaceae; genus M0108. The sequence continues at coordinate 4,173 of JADZBU010000325.1, forward strand.
CGCGGAGCGGTGCGGTAGTGAGGGAACGCCTTCTTGGTCATGCTCTGCCTCCGGAGTGAAAGTTGCTTGCGGGTGGGTGACCCTAGTCGGTCAGCAGGCTCGCGGTGCCGTAAACGGCCGCGCCGATGAGGATGGCGCCGGCTGCGGGCAGGGCGATGAGGCCGATGGCGCCGGCGGCCATGCCACCGCCGACCAGGCCGCCGATGGTGGCCAGGCCGCTCGCGCCCACCCCGTAGCTGACGCCCAGGGCCGCGGCGCCGAGGGTGCCGGCACCCGCGCCGGCATAGCCGGCGTAGGCCGCGGCGTCACAGGCGTTGGCGTTGTCGCATTCGGAGTAGAGGATTTTGCTCTGCAAGCCCGCCACGCCGAAGCCGGAGACGGCGCCCACGGCCACCGGACCACCAACGGCCTTGAGGGAGCCCAGGATGACCGGCGCGGAATTACCCGCTACCCCATAGACGGCGGCCACGCCGGAGGCCGATGCCGCCGAGTCACGGACGGCATCCACGGCCTCCATCGTCTCCAGGACCGGTTCGGGCGCGGTGATTTGGGCCGCTTCCAGGGCGGCATCCGTGGCGTGGTTTTTCCACTTGGAGGCCTGGACCGTGCCGCTTGCACAGGCGAGGATGCCACCGAGCGCCAGCAGCAGGGCCAGGGGGGTCTTGGTCGGGCGATGGGTGATGGCGGTCATAGCGGTCCTCCGGGTGTTTTTTGGGATACACCTGGTTCAACGCGCCCTAGCAAGGCGTTTTGAGGCCACACCTGAAAGGAGATGAAATTATTCGCTCGGCGAGACGAGCAGCCGGGGCAGGAGCGCGGCGGGGCGCTCGTCACGGGGGGATGGGCGGGGAAATGGTTGGTGGTTATTGACCGGGCTGACTGGATGGATTGCGGTCCAGTGCGGGCCGCCTAATCGTCACAGGCCATCGCGCGCAGGGAGAAAAACACCGTCCAGGGCCTTGCCGGTGGTGGTCGCCATCCGGGTCATGGTGGCCTGGTGAAGTTCAGCCAACTTTTCCTTGGTTTTGGCCTTTTCTTCGTCCAGGACTTGGAGGATCTCAGCCCGCATCTCATCCCGGTTCAGGGCTTCGTCGGCCTCGATGAAAAGCTTGTCAACGCCAAACCAGGTGGCCAAGCCCAGACCGATGCCGCAGGCAATGGCTATCGGCCCGCCCGGGGAGCAGACGGCCGTTCCGGTCGCCGTGGCGACGAGTACGGAACCGGTCTTTTTGACAGCGAATTTCGTGGCCATGGCCGCGGCGACCTGGAGCGTTTTCTTGGCCATGATCTTGGCGACAATGACGGCGGTAATGGCGGTGGCCGCCCCGGTGGTGGCGGATATACCGACACGCAGGGCGTCCCTGTCCAGATCATGAAAGCTGGAGAGGTCCAGGGTGCCCATACCACAGGGGTCCTTCTTTACCCATTGGCCGATCTGGCCCTTCAAATCTTGTGCGATCGCCGTCATACGGTTGCTGGCATCCTGTAAGACGCCTTGCTCGACGCCATCGAACCGGCTGCGAAAGTTCGTCTGCGCGAAGACATATTCATCGAGCTTTTGCTTCATGTAATCCTGAAAATTCTCACCCATCAGGACCGTGCCCAACCGCTCGTATTCACCTATCACGGTGAAATACCAATCCAGATAGTGATCGACACCTCCCACCAGGGGTGCGTACAGGGCTTCGACCTGTGCATCGATCTTGAGGCGGGCAATTTCCGAGGACGCGTCCATGGCTCTGCGAAGATCGGCGTCCAACTGAGTACGCTTGCGCGCGAGGAGTGTCGAGTCCGGCCGGCATGGATCGAGGGGTTCGCTGGCCTGTCGCGCCGGTCCCGCGGCATCCGGGTGTTGGGAATCCGGGTATGGTAAGTCCTGCTGGCGGGCTTGTTCGATCTTCAGGGAGGCGAAGAGAAAGGGAATAGCAAGTATGAGGATCGTGAGAAAAAAGGTAATGGTGGTCCCGTTGTTGTCCATCAGAGCCTGTGGGTGGGCCGAGGATCGTTCGGCGAGAATGAGGGTACCGATTAGCAGATTGGTGAAAATGATGGCAACCACCCCGAAACGCACCAGGAACAGTATCCAGAACAGGAGGCGGGTGCCCGCATCCGGCAAGGCCGGTATCTCCTGTTGAGCGAAATGCCAGGTAACCTGGTCGAGGGCCGCCAAGGCGCCGGTGAGCAAGCCAGCCCCCTCGCAACTCATTGCCTGGCGATATTCCTGGAAGCCTGCCTCCAAAATTTGCGCCCAGGCCTGGTCGCGGGTGTCCGGCACACCAACCCAAAAGAAATCCGCGAGGAAAAATAGTAGGGCAATCAGACCGATGTTTATCAACCGCATATGCTGACCACGGGCCAGCAGGTTGATCGCCTCGGGGGGAGACTGGCCCACGAGCCGGCGCTTGAAATAGGCGTAGAGCAAAGCCAGAACCAGGGCATCGGCAAACAGTAACAGCCAATGCTCCGGCTGCAACAGAACCCCGGAAGCCAGGGTAAGCACGACTAGGGGGATGATCGCCGCCAATAGCAAGGCGCTACCAGCCTTGCCCTGCCAGAACCAACCGCGCACACGGCTCTGCTCCAGGGTAGCGCCCCGCAAAACAAGACGGCGGGTAAAGAGCCAGTGTTCCCGTTGGGCATGCCAGACTGGCCAGGCAATGATGGCCGCCAGCGGAAAGATGGCCCAGCAGGGGAGGACCTGAAAAACCTGGACGGCGAACAGGAGCCCTATGGTCGCCACCGCCATGAGCATGAAGGGGATCAGGCCCTGAAACCGGGAATTGGCTTGGGGAATTTCAGACCCTTCTTGCATGGCATTACCTCTTTGGTTCCGGACCATTGCCATGCCGAAGTCCTACCTGGCAGGCGTTGGCATCCTACCCCAAAGCTAGAGGATGGACGCGCATTTATGATGCGTCCTCGAGCCGGCGCGGATCCTCTGGATCCCTTGGCACATTTCGGGGTTGCTCACCCTGACCCTGATGTTTCCTGGAGATCGCGGCGGACAAGCGCCTCAGACCAGGACTCATCCGCTGACCTTGCCGTCACCGGCGGAAAGCGGGATCGCCTGCTATCCTCATTCGCGTGCAGCCCGGCCGCGGCCTGTCATCAGGCCTTCCTAAACGCCGTCTGGCTGCATGACACCACGCCACCAACCCTGCCAATAAGACGGAGGAAGCAATGACCGATCTCCATGGTTTGTTGGGCGAAGAAGCCCCCGATCTCCTGGGTCACGTCTGCCAGGGCATCCCCCGGTCCCTGCTGCACCTGCCAGGCCCGGACTTCGTGGACCGGGTCATGATGGATACGGACCGTAAACCGGGCGTGCTCCGCGGATTCTCCAGCCTCCTCGGCCATGGCCGCCTGGGAGGGACCGGCTACCTCTCCATCCTGCCGGTCGATCAGGGCGTTGAGCACTCGGGGGGCGCCTCCTTTGCCCCCAACCCCCTCTTTTTCGATCCAGAAAATATCGTCCGGCTGGCGATCGAGGGGGGCTGCAACGCGGTGGCCTCTACCCTGGGCGTCCTGGGGTCCGTCGGGCGCCGCTATGCCCACAAGATCCCCTTCCTGGTGAAGCTCAACCACAACGAGATGCTTACCTACCCCACCCTCTACGATCAGACGCTCTGGGCCAGGGTCGAGCAAGCCTTCGACATGGGCGCGGTGGCCGTCGGCGCCACCGTCTATTTTGGCTCCGCCGAGTCCAGACGTCAGATCCAGGAGGTGAGCGCGGCCTTCGCCCGGGCCCATGAACTGGGCATGGTGACGGTGCTCTGGGCCTACCTGCGCAACTCCGCCTTCAAGCACGAGGGTATCGACTATCACGAGGCCGCGGACCTGACGGGTCAGGCCAACCACCTGGCCGTCACCCTCGAGGCGGACATCGTCAAGCAGAAACAGGCGACCCGGGACGGGGGCTACACCGCCATCGGCTTTGGCAAGACCCACCCGCGAGTCTATGCGGAACTCTCCGGCACCCACCCCATCGACTGGGTCCGTTATCAGGTAGCCAACTGCTACATGGGGCGGGTCGGCATGATCAATTCCGGCGGTCCCTCGGGCAAGGACGATCTCCACCAGGCGGTGCGTACGGCGGTGATCAACAAACGGGCGGGCGGCATGGGCCTCATTTCGGGGCGCAAGGCCTTCCAGAAGCCGATGGCGGAGGGGGTACGGCTGTTAAATGCCATTCAGGATGTGTATCTGTCGCCGGAGGTGACCATCGCCTAAGGCGTATCGGGCGGCGGCCCCACCAGCCTGGGCAATCCCTAGGCCCCGAAAGGCAGCGAGCCCTCGGGGGACGGATTCGCCCAATCCAGGGGATTAGTTGAACTCGACCGCGCGGAAGGCGTAAAAGAGACTGGAATTGCCCTCGCCGGTCCAAACCAGGTATTCCTTGAACTGGTCTTCCATGGCCTGGTTGGGGAAGCGACCCGACAGGGAGCCCTGACCATCCGGGAAGTCGCGAACGACCGGTTCGAAGGCGGCGAGGCGGCTCAGACCCTCGGTCCTGGTCCAGGCCAGATAGTCGTTGAAGGCATCTTCCATCGCCTGGGAAGGGAAAAGGCCAGTAGCGGAGACTTCGCCATTGAGGGCGGGTTCCAGTTGGCGGGCGCTGACGTCGTCCAGGGCCGCGGCCTGGGTCGTGGCGGTGGCGAGCAAGAGGACGAGTCCGCCGGCGATGAAGGTAGATTTGAGCATTGATGCTCTCCCAAGAAGTTGCGTGAAGTTAGGAATATTATCATCTGCTAATATACAAATGTCAATCCCCTAGCTTGGCACTCGGAAATAAGGGCTTTCACCCCAGTCGGCCGATCCTACTCATCCTGGTGCGCCAGGGGCCTGACCTCGACGCACCCCGTCCAAAAAATCCAGCAGTTCCGGGATATGCCCCTCGATCCGGTCCACCGAGTCATGGCCGGCGCCCGCCACTTCCAGCAGGCGCGCCCCGGGGGCGCGACAGTTGGCCAGGATGCGGCGCGCGTCCGCCACCGGCACGAGGCGGTCGTCCTGACCATGGACCAGCAGGATCGGACAATCGATATGGCGGACGGTATTGAGGGGGGCGATGGCGTCGAACCGATGGCCGATGACCCACTCCACATAGCGGATCACCAGACGGGTGACGAAGGCCGGCGAACGCAGGGGGCGCAGATAGCGCTCGGTCACCTCGGCGGGATGGGCGAAGGCGGCGATGCTGATCACGGCGGCGATAGCCGGATTGCGCGAGGCCTCGAGCAGGGCGGCGCCCGCGCCGACCGAGTGGCCCAGAACGGCGATGCGCCCGGCGCGGCTGGGATGGTGCCTCCGGAGCCAGGCGACGGCCATGCCGAGATCCTCGGCGAAGCGCGGCAGGGAGGAAAAGGTGTCCGCATCACTGTTGCCGTGGTTGCGGGCGTCGCACAGCAGGACATTCAGACCCCCGCGCCGCAGCGGCGCGGCCAGGGGCAGCAAGTGTTCCGCGTTACTCCCCCACCCGTGCAGTATCACCAGGGTGCCCTGGGCACCCGGCGCCGGCAGCAGCCAGCCAAAGAGGGAGCGGCCGCGCGCCGTGGGGATGCGGACCTCCTCGAAGGCCAGGCCATAATCCGCGGGAGACCCTTGCTCGCGCACCCGCGGGGCACGAAAACCCAGGTGTACGCCCAGCGGAATGACGGCGAGAACCGCCAGGAGGATCAGGCTGAAGGTGAGCATCAAGCGCCGGGCCGGGCCCAACCGGGCGTGACCCGGTTGGGCCGTCCATGGCTAACGCTTAGTTTTTGGTCGGGCAGGTCTTGATGCCCAACAGGGTGTAGGCCGGGCACCAGCCGATGGCGGCGGTGAAGAGGGGGACGACACCAATCCAGCCCCAGACGCCAATGTTGCCGGTCAGGGTGAGGGCGATCAGCACCAGGCCGACGATGGCGCGCAGGGAGCGGTCGATGGTGCCAGCATTCTTGGTGAAATTCATGGGACTAATCTCCGTACTAGGGTATTGAGGGAGCCGCTGGGGGCTCGGGTTGGGTGGAACTGAAAATGCGCGGAGCGAGCACGACAGGTGGGGGTCATGCGCCCTTGGGCTCGAGGAACAGGGCCGGCTGGCCGGGTCCCGCCAGGTGGACCTGGCCGAGGTTCCGACCCTGGCCCTGACCATGGCCATGGCCATGGCCCGGTTCGTGCCCATCATGATGCTCGTGGTCGTGCGGCAGTCCGGGGGCGAGGGCCACCCCTGCCGCCACCCGGGAGGCGGCCTGCACCGGATCGGATTCGCTGGTCACGAACACCCGGATGCCCTGTCGGTTCAGACGCTGCACGAACCCCTGGCCCGCGCCCTGGGTAATCAGGGCCTCAAGCCCTGAAAGAAAGAGCGGATGATCCTCGCCATGGTAGGCGTGCAGGGACATCTCCGCCGGCAGGTCGATCCGGTCCACCTCGGTAGGCTGGCACTGGCTGTCCGTCTCGTAAACCAGAAAGCGGCGGGTCTTGCCGGCATGGCCCGTGATGGTTTTGAAGTTTTGGCTGGTAATGGCGATACGCATCGTTGAATTGGCCTTGGCTAGGGTTTCTGAAAATGCATCCGGCGCGGGTTGGGCGTCGGGTAGCGGTCTTAATTGGGTGGGGATGGGGGGCGATGGATCAAGGTCGTTCTTCCCCCGGCCCTTAGGGCGTGGCCTCCTCGATAGCGGTCTTCTGGACCTGGATGCCATGGTCCGCGAGCCAACCCACATCCAGCACCCAGCGGACCTGGCGGACATCCGACTGCTCCAGGACCCGTTCCATGGCCCCTTTCTGGGCATCGATGAGGCGCTGCTGCGCGGCGACCATGCGCGGATCATCCTGGGCCAGATGGGCCAATTCCGGGTACAGGACAGGCAGAAAGAGGACGGCCGGGAAGGCGAAGGACCGCGGGGTCGAGAGGATGGCAACCCCATCGCTGAACTCGGTCACCCGAAAGGCATAGGGGTAAGCAGCCACTACGGGATCCGCCTCCAGCATCTCATTCAGCTCCCAAACCCGGGGTGTCCAGAGCGAATAGAGCCAGAAGAGAATCAGGCCCAGCGCCAGGGACGCCAGGCCGATGCTGTAGTTACGCGTAAAAGTATCCATCGATGATGGGCCTCTCGGGAGTTCGTCAGGGAGGGGCAGAAGCGCCCGTCCATTCCCGAGCAAAATTATAGGAAGTAGCCCCCGGTGTCATTGCGCAATCGCAAAGGGCCAGGCCAGCAGGCGCGGTTTCCGCCAGGGCGGAGCCATGCCTTGGCATCGGCCAGTTGGTCTAACCAGCGCCGACGAGGCTAGAGCCCATACCCATAGCAGGAGGGCCGGGGGGGGGCTGGCGGGGGTGTCGACAGCAGGGATGCGGGCGTCAAGCCTACAGGGACGTATTCACGGCGTCCCCCGCCAGACACCACCCGGCCCGGGATACCCTGAACTGGAACAGGCGATAGCCCGCAATCTTCACGCAAAGGTAACGAAAGAATATTAGCATTAGCTAAAATATTGAGGCGGTGGCACACTGATCAGCCTTGTTAATGCTGGCCCCGTGCCCTCCCCGTCACTCTCCAGGCCCCCGGTGTCGCGGGCGGCGGTCGGTGACAGCCTCTTCTCCCCTATGTTGGCCCCGATCGACTCATGCTCCCGCTGTTCTCCATCCTGCTCATCCTGTGGTTGATGCTCAACGCCTCCCTGGCCCCGGATGTCCTCATCCTGGGCCTGGTGACGGCCCTGGTAATTGCCGGCTTGTTCCGCGGCAGCCTGTCCCCCTTGACCGAGTTCAAGGCCACCCCGGCGGCCTTGCGGGCGGCTCCCCTCTACCTGCTGTATTTCCTGAAGGAACTGGTCCGCTCCAACCTGCGCCTGGCCAACGTCGTCCTGTCGCCTTCCCTGCCCCTGAACCCCGGCATCGTCAAGGTGCGCACCCGGCTCACCAGCCGCATGGGGCGCCTCTTGCTCGCCAGTTCCATCACCCTGACCCCGGGAACCCTGACGGTGGCCTTGCAGGGCGAATGGCTCTACGTCCATTGGGTGCGGGTGGATCACGACGACATCGACGGGGCCACGGCCAGCATCGTCGCCGGTTTCGAGCGCTATCTAGAGGTCATGTATGGTTGAGTTCCTCCTGGCCCTGGCGGCCGGCCTGGCCGGGGCCGCCTTCCTGCTGGCCCTCTGGCGCTTCTTCCAGGGCCCCACGGCGGCCGACCGGGTGGTGGCCTTTGATGTCCTGACCATCATCGCCATCACCGGCATCCTGCTGACCGCCCTGGTCGCGGGGCGCGGCATCTATCTCGACGTAGCCCTCATTTACGCCCTCCTCTCCTTCCTGGGGGTGATCGTGGTCGCCCGTTACCTGGAGGGAGGGCTCTGATGGATGCCAGCCTCTATGCCGTGACGCCGCTCAACCTGCTGGGCGCGCTCCTGCTGGTCCTGGGCGCCGCTTTCCTCTTGCTGGGCGGCCTGGGACTGGTGCGCATGCCCGACGTCTTCAACCGCATCCAGGCCGGCACCAAGGCCACCACCCTGGGCACCCTCCTCAGCCTGGCCGGCATGGGCTGCCTGCGCCCCGACTGGGGGCTCAAGCTGCTGCTCATCGGCCTCTTCATCCTCTTTACCAACCCCTTATCGTCCCAGGTCCTGGCCCGCGCGGCGCACCGGGTCGGCCTGAAAAAGTCGCCCCTGACCCAGGTGGACCGCCTGGCGGAAGACACCGGAGAGGCGCCATGAGCGACCTGACCCTGATCCTGGCCGGCCTGCTGGGCCTGGCGATGATCGTCGCGGCCCTGGTCGCCATCAGCGGCCGGTCCCTGCCCATCGCCATCCTGGCCTCGGGCCTGGTGAGCCTCCTCGCCTCGGTGCTCTTCCTGATCCTGGCGGCCCCGGACGTGGCCATGACCGAGGCGGCCATCGGCAGCGGCCTGACCACCTTCCTCTTCTTTTTCGTGCTGGGCCGGTTGCGGCGCGGCGGACCCGAGGTTGACGACCGTGATTAAGCATCTGGCCGCCCTGCTGCTGCTATCCGTACTGGGTGCCCTCTTCGCCAGCCTGCTTATGGGTTACACCCCGGACCCGGCCCTGAACCCAACCGCCCGCTACTACGCCGAACGCACCGCCCCGGACCTGGGCGCCGCCAACCTGGTTACCGCCATCGTCATCAGCTACCGCGGCCTGGATACCCTGGGGGAGGTCACGGTGCTCTTCCTGGCAGCGGCCATCGTCGGCCTGGTCCTGGCGGGATCTGGGTCGAGGTCGGGGTCCCGACCGGGGGCTGAACCGGGGGCGGAGCCCGGAGGAAACGACCAGCCTGGCGCGGCTAACCCCGGCCGGCGGGGCGCCCCCGTCCCGGTGGGCGAACTGCTGACCACCGGCAGCCAGCTGCTGACCCCCATGATGCTGTTGCTGGGGGTCTATGTCTTCGCCAACGGCCACCTGACACCGGGCGGCGGCTTCCAGGGCGGCGCCATCCTGGCCTCGGCAACCCTGCTCCTGCTGCTGGCCGAGCCCCTCACGCGCCTGAGCCACCGCCTGATCGCGGGTCTGGAGGCCCTCTCCGGTCTGCTCTTCGTCGTCATCGCCCTCCTGGGCCTGGTCCTGGCCGGAGGCTTTCTCGACAACCGCATCCTGCCCCTGGGCACCCTGGGGAATCTCTTTTCCGCCGGCGCCATCCCCCTCATCTCGGCCCTGATCGGGCTCAAGGTCGGCGCCGAATTCTCCTCCATCCTCGCCAGCCTGTCCGAGGCGGAGGAATCCTGATGCCGGATCTTACCCAGATCGCCCTGACCACGGGTTTCCTGTTGATTCTGATTGGCTTCTACGGTGCCCTGACCAAGCCTAACCTGCTGCGCATCATCGTCGCCTTCACCCTCGCCAGCACCGGGGTCAATATCGTCATCGTCGCCGTGGGCTATCTGCGGGGGCGCACGGCGCCCATCCTCGATGCCACCTTTGCCGCCGGCGAGGCCGCCGCCCGGGTCATCGATCCCTTGCCCCAAGCCCTGGTGCTCACCGCCATCGTCATCGGCCTCGGCACCACGGCTCTGATGCTCGCCTATGCCTACCAGCTTTACGCCAAACGGCGCACCCTGGATATCGCCAAGTTCACGGACCTGAAATGGTAAAGCCTCTTTCCGCGCGACACAGCGGCTCGGCAAGGGCGCGCCCTCTCCCGACCCGCGCCGGGGTGCCGACATGCTAAGCCCCATCTTCTTCATCGCGACGGCCCTCGGCGCCGCCTTCCTTCTGGGACTGCTCGGCCCCCGCCGGCCCTTCGCCGCCTGGATCATCAGCCTGGCCACCCTGGGTTTCATGGCCTGGCTGGCTACCCACTGGCTGCTGGCCCTGGTCACGGGCCAGACCGCGCCGGCCGAGGTGCTCACCGCCGGTGCCCCGCCGCCCTTCGCCATCAACCTGCGGCTGGGGCTTCCCGAGGCCGCCCTGATCCTGGTCGTCAATCTGACCGGCCTGCTCTCGGCCCTCTACCTAAAGCATGAACTGCTTCGGCTCGGCCACCGGGCCATGGCGGTCCTGCTGGTGGCGATCCTGGCCCTGAACGGCATCATCCTCACCCGCGATCTCTTCAACCTCTTCGTCTTCATGGAGTTGATCGCCATTGCCACCGCCGGCCTCATCCTGCTGTCGGACGATGACCGGGCCCTGGCCGCGGGCTTCAAGTATCTGCTGGTGGCCGAGTTCGTCTCCGTCCTGCTGCTGATCGGGATCATCTTTGCCTACCACGCCAGCGGCACCCTCAACCTGGACGGCATGGCCGGACCCGCCTCCGCCCTCGGCGCGGGGAGCACCTGGGTCCTGAAGGCCGGCGGCGCCAGCGCCTTCCTGCTGATGTTCATCGCCCTGATCGCCGAATTGAAGCCCTTCCCCGCCAACGGCTGGGCACTGGACATTTACGAGTCCGCCCATCCCGCCTTCTCCGCCATTTTCGCCGCCGCCAGCGGTACCGCCGCCCTCTTCGCGGTGGACAAGCTGCTCTTCATCGGCGGGGCGGAATGGCTGCCGGTGGCGACGGGCATCGGCCTCCTCACCTTCCTCGCCGCCAACCTGCTGGCCCTGCCCCAGGGCAAGGACCGCCGCCTGCTGGGTTATTCCTCGGTGGCCCAGACCGGGCTGGTGCTGGTCATCATGGGTCAGCGCGACATCCTCGGCGACCACTACTTCTTCATCGCCTTCGGCGTCCTGATCGCCCACGCCGTGGCCAAGGCGGGGCTTTATTGGCTCTCCGGGCTCATCCCGGGGCGGGATCTCGCCGACTGGGCCATCCTGCGCGGCCGGCCCCTTCTCATTCTGGCCTTTGTCAGCTTCCTCGCCCTCCTGACGGGCCTGCCGCCCTTCCCTGGCTTCTACGCCAAGTGGGAACTGATCCACCTGCTCGCCGCCCAGGACCGGCTGGCCCTGCTGGGTCTGATCCTGTTTGGCACCCTGATCGAGGCCGGCTACCTCTTCCGCTGGTTCGGCTATGCCATCAAGCGCCCCCTGCCCCTGGCGGCGACGGCACCGGCCGGTTCGGCAACCCTCGCCTGCCCCAGCCACCAACTCATCCCCATCCTCGCCGCCCTAGCCGCCGCCTGGGGCCTGGGCTTTCTCTGGGGCGAACTATCGGGGCACAACCAACTGCTGATGACCTGGCCCCTGGCCTTCGCGCTCCTCTTCCTGGGACTGGAGTGGCTGCCGGCCTGGATCAAGAATTCCCTGGCCATCGCCGGCCTGCTGGCCTTCTTTGCCGCCACCTACGACTTGTACGATCCCCTGCGCCTCATCTTCGCCATCATCTTCCTGGTGGGCGGGGCCGTGACCCTACTCGCCAGCTATGATGCCCATGGCCGGCGGATCGGTTTCTACCCCTCGGCCCTGTTGATGTACGCCGGCCTGGCGATCCTCCTCCTCGCCGAGGACAGCTTTGAATTCTTTGCCGCCTGGGAACTGCTGACCCTGGGCTCCTACTTCCTCATCCTGCGCGGCAAGGCCTCGGAACCCCACGCCCTGGCCTACCTCCTCTTCTCCCTCGGGGGCGCCTTCCTCATCCTGGCGGGCTTCGCCCTGGCGGCCCAGGGTGCGCCGGGGCTGGCACTGGCCGCCCTGGCCCAGGTGCCCGCGCCCCTCTCGGGCTGGGTCTTCGCCCTGCTGGCCATCGGCTTCATGACCAAGACCGCCGCCCTGGGGCTGCACATCTGGCTCCCCGGCGCCCACGCCGAGGCGGAGACGGACGTATCCCCCATGGTCTCGGGCATCCTGCTCAAGGCCGGCCTTTTCGGCCTCTTCGTCCTGCTCATGACCATGGGCAAGCAGCGGATCCATGGCATCGAACTGACCCATCTGCTGCTCTGGATCGGCGCCGGCACCGCCCTGATCGGCAACCTGCTGGCGGTCTTCCAGGAGGACGCCAAGCGCCTGCTGGCCTACTCCTCCATCGGCCAGATGGGCTATGCCATGTTCGGCCTGGGCCTGATGAACCACCTGGGCTGGCTCATGGCACCGATGGCGATTGACCCGCTCGATTTGTTACTGGAAAACCCTCGGTAAAACATCAGCCTGCCGCTGTCTTGGCGGGCGTCTTGTCCTCCCCGGGCGCGGCGCGTGAAACCGAACGTGAGAGTTCGTACCCGTCGAGGGTGGCGGCGGCGTCCGCCAGGTCCCCCGGGCGGAGGTGCGCATACACCCTCGCCGTCAAGCCCACATCGCCATGCCGCAGCAGTTTGGACACCCGGTCGATGGGCACCCCGGCCTGTGCCAACCAACTCCCGAAGGTGCGGCGCAGGTCGTGCGGGTGGAGGTCCGCGATCCCCGCCAGCCGGCAAGCGGTGGCGAAGCTGTAGCGGATCTCCGTAAACGGCTCCCCGTGCTTGTTGCAGAACACCCAGGGCGATCCCGGGCAATGGCTGGCCCGGAACCTGGCACGGGAGACCAGGGCGGCCCGGGCGGCCTCATTGAGCGGGATGGTCCCGGCCTGGTTGTTCTTCTGGTCGCCCACCTCGAACCTGAGCATCCGCCGGCCCAGATCCACCCGATCCCAAGTAAGCCCCCGGGCCTCCCCCGGTCGGAGTCCCGTGGCCAGCATGAGCCGCAGGTAATCCCCCAGATGCGGCGCATGGACCAGCCCATCAGCCGCGACGAGCAGGGCCGCTGCCTCCTCCCGACTGAGAAACCGCGTCCGTGGCGCCGACTCCTTCAGGAACCGCGACCCCCAGGGGTTGGCCGGGATGTCCCATTCCAGCTCATTGCGTGCCCAACGCACGGCGCCACTCATGAGGCTCAACTCCCGATTGATGCAGCCTGGCTGCCGTCCCTGGCCCTGCCGGGCCGCGATATAGGCGCGCACTTCCTGGGCGCCGATGTCCGTCAATACCTTACCCGTGAAGAAGGGGAACAAGGCCCGCGCGGCGCTGTGGTAGCGGCGGGCGCCCCGCTTGTGGTCCGTTACCTCCCGCAGGTACATCAACAAAAGGTCGTCGAAGGTAGCCCCCTCCCCTGTCCGTTGCGTGTGGCCCTCGGCCCGCCATTGGGCGCGAACGGCCGTCGCTTTCAGTCCCTCGGGATCCTCGGCGATGGGAATCCCAGTACTTCTGCGAGTGCTGCCCCCGCCAACGCGCGGGAGGCTGCACCACCAATAGGGCGAGTCCGCCCGTTTGTAGATCCCGTCTTGGTCGCGTACTTGTTTTCGTGGCATTTGGTCTCTCCGTTTACCGCCACCCCGGGGGAATTATCATTGCCAGTGCTACGACTGGCAATGTAAGCGGCGAGATCGGTGGCGATGATGCGGCGGGCCGCGCGGATGCGGACCGAGGGCAGGTCCCCGGCCGCCAGCAGGCGGCGCAGGGTGCGGGTGGAGATCGCCAGCCGGTCGGCGGCGGTCTCCAGGCTCAGAAGGTGCGGGGTGTCCATGGCTCAGAAGGGGATGTCGTCGTCGAAATCCAGGCCCGGCGGTGGCGACTGGAAGTGCTGCGGTGCGGATGCCTGGTAGTTGGGCCGCGGTTGTGTCTGTGGTGGTGCCTGCCGTTCCGGCTGGGTTGGTTGGTTCACCCCGCAGCGTTGGCTCGGGTAACCCTGGTTCATGCCAGTCTGCGCCTGGCCATAGCCCTCGCCCTGGGGCCGGCCGCCTAACATCAGCAGATTGTCGGCGTGGATCTCGGTGGAATAGCGGTCTTGGCCGCTCTGGTCCTGCCATTTGCGGGTGCGGATCTTGCCCTCGATGAACACCTTGTCCCCTTTGTGCAGGTACTGACTGGCGATCTCCGCCAATTTCCCCCATAAGGTGATGCGATGCCATTCGGTCTCTTCTCGGGCCTCGCCGGTGTTCTTGTCGTTCCAGCTTTCCGAGGTGGCGACGGATAGCCGACAGACGGCCATGCCCGAGGCCAGGGCTTTGAGTTCGGGCTCGGTGCCCAGGTTGCCGATGATCTGGGCGCGGTTCAGGGATCGTGACATGACAGTTACTCCGGGGTGCTGAAGAGATCGGGTGCGCGCGGGATGAAACCGGGGACCTGGCGCTCGGCCAGGGCCTCGCGCGTGGTGTCCGTGGCGATGGAC
>JADZBU010000326.1 GCA_020851955.1 Chromatiaceae bacterium
GGCCAGAGCCGAGGGGTCGGTTGGGGTAGCCGTGACACTGACGGTGGCAAGGGCGGGGGCGGCGGGTGTGGGGCTGGCAGCCGTGCCAGGTTGGGATTCAGTCATGGGCGAAACCTCAAAAGGGTCTAATGATCAAGCCATTTGAGGCCAATAACGTAAATATTCAAGGGGAAAGCAAGGCCCTGCCAACGCGGGGGTAATTTGGCTTTGTTTCGTAATTTGGCGGTTGCGCACGCTACCACCATCACGCGGTGGGCCGCATGCCACGGGGTTGTTCCCCCAGTTCAGGATCATCGCTTACCGCCTGCATGATCAATTGACAGGCCTCGGGGATGGTCATGAAGAAGCGTTCGATTTCCGGGTGGGTGACCGTCACCGGACCGCCGAGCTCCATCTGGTGCTGAAAGCGTTGCACCGGATCGGCGGCGACCTTCATCATTTTCTCCTCGCCACGGAACAGGATCGGGCCGATGCCGGACAGGCCTGGACGGACCTTGATCAGTTCGGGCTGGACGATTCGGAATAGGCGCCAAAGCAACGGGATGTCTGGGGCCGGGGCCCGGCGATGCTCATGTGACCCAGCCAGACATTGATGAAGTGCGGCAATTCATTGATCTTGCTCTTGCTCTTGCTCTTGCTCTTGCGCAGCCAGCGTCTCACCGGCTCATTTGTAAGGTAATCTTTCTTCCATCAAGCCGGTCAGTTGTTCGAACTCCGGGTCTTTATGTACCAGCGTAGCGCCGCTTTCCAGCGCTGCCGCGGCAATCCAGGCATCAGCCAGGGACAGCGGATGGGTTGCTTTGACTGAAGCGGCACGTTCCAGTAGCTTGGGGGACTCATGTATCCAGTGGATGGGTAGATCCAGACAACCGGCATAGGCTTCGCGCCCCGCAGATTCGCCTTCATCTTTCCAGACCCGATAAAACACCTCCATCAATGACATAAAGCAGCCACAACAGGGCGAACCATTACCACTGGCCTCCCTTAATAACTGGCTGACTCGTGCAGCGCCAGGTTCATTGTCGCGTAAGGTCAATAATGCGGAGGTGTCCAGTAAAAAACCGCTCATCCATCTTGCTCCCGATCAGACTGGCGATCCATCAATAATCTTGCTACCGCACCGCCTTTGCCTTTACCTCGGAATGCCTCAATGGCATCGATAGGCGATGGCGCCAAATAGGCCTTTTTTCCCTCATCGATAGCGATAAAAATCACCTCAGTGCGGCGGTGGCGCAACTCAGGTGGAATAGGCATTACGTCTTGTGGATCATCAATGATTTGTCGAATAGCAAACATCGGTTTTATCCTCGTCTTTATGAGGCTTGACATCTAGCCATGCCTGAAACCATCGGCCCAGTCGCGCAACAGTCCAGCGGAACGCCAATGCCCATTTTAGGCTGTTCGATCAAGGTTCTCGGCACATAGCGATCCAGCATTTGCCGCAGAATCCATGGGGTCTGACCGTCCCGGATTTTTCGAGCTTCTGCCCGCCGCGATGGGGGTTGCCGGTTCACCCGCTATGCGCCTCGGCCTCTAGCCCCCATCCCCGGTCCCGGCCCCAATAGTAACCCGAGCTGGAGCGGGTAACGGAACACCCCAATCAAAAATACTCTATAAGGGGAATACAGTCCCCACCTGGCTCCCCGGGAAAATGGACCAGACCCCGGATGGCTTGGCTGCAAACGCAAAAAACCTGGCCGCTGCCAGGTGCTCATGCGCAAGGTGGCGACGCCGCGCCCCCTCTCCCCAACCCCTCCCCCGCGCGGGGGGAGGGGCCAGCCACGCACTCAGCCCCCCTCCTCCACCGCCGGCACCGCGCTCGCCTCTAGGACCGCCTTGGCCTGACGCCAGGATTGGGCCTCGCGCAGGGCCTTGAGCGCCTTATAGAGGTCATTGTCCAGGGCGGTCTGGTAGCGCCCCAGCAGATCCGTCTGGGTCGGCAGGGTCTGGCTCTCCATGACGAGTAGGCTCAGTTCCCGGATGTGCAGCTGCTCGAGCAACTGGTCGAACAGCCGCATATGCTGGTCCACCAACGCCGGCCAGCTCCCGTACTCGGCGATGACCACCGCCTCGATGCCACTCGCCTCAACCCCATGCACCTGCAACAGCTGCGCCTGCAGCGCCGCCGGGAACCGGGCGAAGGGCTCGGGACCGCTGGCGACCTCGTTGTCGACCAGCGCCTGCCAGGTGGCGCGCCCCGCCTCCAGGTCGGCCAGCAGCTCGGGGTCTTCCCCCGCCACCATGAGCCTTGGCGCCGGGATCGTTCGCCAGGCTGCCTCCGGCAGCCCCAGGCGCGCGGCGACCTCCCGGGCCTGGACCTCGCCGAAGGTCCGGCGGTTGAGACTGACCATCGCCGTCTCGGCGCGGACAAAGCGGGCCTTGCGCCACAACACGATCGCTACCTGCTCCACCAGGCCCGTCTCCACCACCCCGACCGGCTGGTAATCCGCCACCAGTTCCGCTAAGAGCGCGGCAAATTCCGCCGGCGACTCCCCCGCCACGATCAGATGACGGCTGAGAAAACCATGCGACCGGGCGTTGTCACTGACCCGCGCCTTGCCGTCCACCGTGCGTGGCCCGGTACTCTTGAGGGCGTTGCGCCGATTGGACCGGGACTTGGCATGGTCCGGACGGGCCTCCGCCGCCGGGTCGGTGACGCTGGCGGTGGTAAGCGTGGGGGCGGCTGGGGTGGGGCTGGTCGCCGTCTCGGGGTAGGATTCGGTCATGCGTGAAACCTCGAAAGGGTCTGATGATCAAGCCATTTGCGGTCAATAACGCAAAACTTCAAGGGGAAAACAATCCTACGCCAGTCTCCGGGTAATTTGGCTTTGTTTCGTAATTTGGCTGTTCGGGCGCTGCCGCATCGCTCGCTACCTCGCCACTCGCCACCCTTGCCACCGCCTGACAGGGGTCACGACAGGCTGGTGCGCTCAATCGTCAGGCCCTAAAGGCAAAAAACCTGGCTGATGCCAGGTTCTCATGCGGAAGGGTGGTTATGCCGCGGGCCTTCCCCCTCTCCCCAACCCCTCCCCCGCGCGGGGGGA
>JADZBU010000327.1 GCA_020851955.1 Chromatiaceae bacterium
GGCAGCACCACGCGGCGTTTCGGGGGCACCGGGCTGGGGCTCTCCATCAGCAAGCGCCTGGTGGAACTCATGGGCGGGCGCATCGGGGTGGAGAGCGCCCCGGGCCAGGGCAGCACCTTCTGGTTCGAACTCGGCCTGGGGCGCGCCACGCCCGCCGAGCGGCCGGCGACCCCGGGGAGGGGGCGGGTCCCGACGGGGCCGCGCCTGGCGGGGGCCAGCATCCTGGTCGCCGACGACAGCCAGATCAATCTGGACCTGGTGGCCATCTTTCTGAAGCGGGAGGGCGCGCGCGCCACCCTGGTCGCCGACGGCCAGGAGGCCCTGGACCGGCTGCGGGCCAGTCCCCAGGGCTTCGATGCCGTCCTCATGGACATGCAGATGCCGAATCTGGACGGCTTCGCGGCCACGCGCCTGATCCGCCAGGACCTCAAGCTCCCCGACCTGCCGGTCGTGGCCTTCAGCGCCGGGGTGCTGCGGGATGAGCAGCGCCTCATGTTTGATGCGGGGGTCAGCGACTTTGTCCCCAAACCCGTGGATCTGGACCAGTTGGCGACGGTGCTGGCGCGCTGGATAGGACCGGTCTCGGAGACCCGGGCGGCGCCGGCGGGGGTAGGGACGGCGGCATCGGCGAGGGGGGCGGCGGCATCCACGACGCCCGCGCGGGGAGGCGCGACGGGAGCGGCGGCGCCCGCGATGGGAGCGGGGGCATCGGCGGCACCCGCCATGGGGGCGACGGCGTCGGCGGCGGCATCCTCCGGGGCGGCGCCCGTCGCCACCGCTTCCGGCTTTCCCATCATCGCGGGCATCGACGGCGAGCGCGCCGCGCGCCAGTTCGAGGGGGACGGGGGCTTCTTCCTCACCTTCCTGGCCCGGTTCGCCCCCGAGGCGGAGCAACAGGTGGCCGCCATCGAGGCCAACCTGGACGCGGGGGATCTCACGGCCGCCGCCGCGGGCCTGCACAAGTTCCGGGGTTCCGCCGGCACCCTCTGCGCCATGGACCTGGCCGCCGCCGCCCAGCGCCTGGAGCAGGCCCTCAAGGCCGGCGAGACGGATCTCGCCCCCCTGCGCCAGGCGTTAAAGCAAGGCCTGCGGCAGCTCCAGGAGGCCATGGCCCCTTGGCTGGCGGCGGAGGCCCAGACCACGCCCGCCCCCCCGCCCGCCGAGCCTCTGGATACCGCCCAACTCGACGGCCTGCTGACGGAACTCGAGAATTTACTGGCGCGCAACCGCTTCAACGCCAAACGCACCAGCGAGGCGGTGGAGGCCCTACTGGCGGGAACGGCTCTGGCCGGGCCCTATGGGCGCGTGGCCCAGGCCGTGAAGGGGCTGCGCTTTCAGGAGGCCCTGGCGGGGCTCAAGGACTTCCGAGCCAGCCAGGCCTGACCGCTCCTCGGGGTTCATACGTCGAAGGTCAGGAGCGCAGCGGCTTTATCGCGCGGCGTCCGGTGTAATGCTGGGTTGGGCATCGCGTCATGTACTGGCTAGCAACTCATGAACGAAGGGGAGAAGCGGAGAGCTTCACACCGAGAGCATGAAGTAGCTTGAGCATTGTTTCATAGCGTGGCTTTGCGCCGGGCGTAAGCGCTTTGTAGAGGCTTTCGCGCCCAAGGCCTGCATCTTTGGCGAGTTGCGCCATGCCACGAGCGCGAGCCACATCGCGCACGGCGGTTAGAAACACATCAGGGTTGGGATCTTCGAGCGCGGCGGTCAGGTATTCCGATATGGTTTCTTCATCGTCAAGATAGTCGGCAGCATCGAATGGGGAAAATTTGGCCATGGTTTACTCCTTATCCAAAGCCCGCGCCATTTCAATAGCGCGTTTGATGTCGCGCTTCTGCGAGGACTTGTCGCCGCCCAACAGAAGCAGATAGAGCACCTCGCCACGACGGGTGAAATAGACGCGATAGCCAGGGCCAAAATGAATGCGCATTTCAGAAACGCTCTCGCCGACTGGTTCACAGTCTCCGAAGTTGCCATGCTCGGCAGAGCGGATGCGAAGAGCGATGCGAGCACGGCCTATCTTGTCCTTCAATGCCGCAAGCCAAGCGCCAAATTCATCTGAGCGGTGAAAGGTGTTCATGTGGCCAAGCGTATCCAGTCGGATACCAGAATGCAACCTCGGCAAAATTGTCATTTTGCGGTATGTGAGGCCTAATCGGGATAGGCAGAAGCCTCACGGCCCCTCCCTCCCCCACCACCGGAGGAACGGGTCACGTACCCGGCGGTTCGATGAATTGAATGCTTCCCGGGCGGCAAGGCTCGTCACGCCCAGGTTCTCGAAGAAGCGTAAGAGTAACGCCAAGGCCACCAGGGCGGGGGGTCTTCGACCAACGCCACGGCCCGTGCGCCGATGGCGCTGCGCTTATTCCCGCCCCAGCCGAAGCCACGACCGCCGCGGTGCTGCAAACACCGCGGCGGAATCGGAATGCCTAACGCCCTGCTTCACCTGCCCCGTACCGGGATCAGGTGCAAGCCAGGGTTAGGCTGTTGCCCCTGTGACTCAGGGGTTGAGGCCCAGGGGTGGGGCTCGGGCCCCCCCTTCAGGGTTGCAGCAAATCCCGGATCGCGTCCACCACCTCCGGGTCATCGAATTCCTGTTCGCCGGCGAGGCTGTAGGCCAGCCGCCCCTGGGGATCGATGAGGAAACTGGTCGGCAGGCCCTTGATCGGCCAGGTCATGGTGGCCTTCGAGTTGGTGTCGAGCAGGATGGGAAAGCCTGGCGACCCCGCGAAGGCCAGGGCCGTGGCCCGGTCTT
Source organism: Chromatiaceae bacterium (assembly GCA_020851955.1). Taxonomy (GTDB): domain Bacteria; phylum Pseudomonadota; class Gammaproteobacteria; order Chromatiales; family Chromatiaceae; genus M0108. The sequence continues at coordinate 2,756 of JADZBU010000327.1, forward strand.
CGTCCACGTTGACGGCCAGAACCTCGAACTCCTCGGGCTTGAAGAGTTTGCGCACCCGGCCCAGGGAGGGAAACTCCTTGCGGCAGGGCGGGCACCAGGTGGCCCAGAAATTCACCAGCACCACGCGCCCCCGGTATTGAGCAAGGTCGATGGTCTTGCCCTCCAGGTTTTGCAACCGCAAGGCGGGCGCGGGCATGGGGGTCTCCAGGGGCGTCAGGCCCTTGGCCAGGGCCCAGGCGGCCGGGGTGAGGGCCGCCAGGACCAGACCCGTGGCGGTAGCGAGGAAGCGCCGGCGTGGCATGGAGTGGGCGGTCGAGGGGCGGGAGGGGATGGGCATGAGGGTCGGGCTCCAGGATAAGGATGGGTCCCCCGGGGCTGGGGTTAGCGGCTCAGGGCGATCAGAAGTTGTAGGAGACCCCAGGCCATGACCCCGGCGACCAGGTCGTCCAGGAGGATGCCGAGGCCGCCCTTGACCCGCCGGTCCAGGGCCCCGATGGGCCAGGGCTTGAGGATGTCGAACAGGCGAAAGAGGATAAAGCCGAGGAGAATCCAGATCCACCCCGGCGGCGCCAGGGCCATGGTGACCAGAAAGCCGAGGATCTCGTCCCAGACGATGGCGCCGGGATCGCTGGCGCTGAGTTCGCGGGCGGTCTTGTCGCAGGCCCAGAGGCCCACCAGGAACATGACCGCCAGCACCAGCAGGTAAGCCAGAGGCGGCAGGGCTTGGAGGACCAGATAAAGGGGAATGGCGACGAGGGTGCCGGCCGTGCCCGGGGCCAGAGGCGAGAGGCCCGCGCCCAGGCCGAAGGCGATCCAGTGGTGAGGCCGCCGCCAGTCCCAGCGGGGGCTGATGGGAGCGGGGTCGGTCATGGCGCTAGCCCGGGGCCGGGCTCGGGCTTGGGTTCGGGGCTGGGGCTGGGGCTGGGGTTCGGGCTCGGATCCGGGGCCGGGGCTGGGTCCGGGGCTGGGTCCGGGAAGTGATTGAACCCGGTCCGCGGGGGGGTCCAGGTGGAGCCATCGGGGCAGCGACAGATCACGCGCGTCGCGGTTTCCCCCTCCCCCTCCCCCTCGGTCCCGGCCAGGATGCGGCCGATGGGGGTCAGGGGGCAGTCCAGTCGCTCGGAAAGGGCGGCGAGGCTGGCCACCTGGTCCGGGGGCAGGGTGAAGCAAAGTTCATAGTCGTCGCCCGAGGCCAGGGGCAGGGCCCAGTCCGGGGTCCCGGCGAGGTGGGCCCGCAGGGATGGTGACAGGGGCAGGTCGGCCAGACGGATCTCCGCGCCGAGCGGCTGGGGCCCCGGGGCGCCAGCCCGGAGGCCGCCGGTGATGCCGGGCGTGGCCGGACCGTGATAGCCCCCCGGGGTGCCCGCCCGAACGGCGCTCTCCTCCAGGATATGCCCCAGGTCCGCCAGCAGGCCGTCGGAGATGTCGATCATGGCCGTCGCGAGGCCGCGCAGGGCGAGACCCAGGGCCAGCCGCGGCGTGGGCCGCTCCAGACGGGCGCGGGGGAAATCCGCGACGGCCTCCCCCGCCAAAAGACCGCGCAGGGCCAGGCCGGCGTCGCCCAGGGTGCCGCTGACGCAGACCAGATCGCGGGGCCGCGCCCCGGAGCGGCGGATGGCCTGGCCCGCCGGCACCAGGCCATGGACCTGCACCGCGATGCTCAGGGGCCCGCGGGTGGTATCGCCGCCCACGAGGGCTACCCCATGGGCCCGGGCCAGGGCGTCGAAACCCGCGGCAAAGGCCCCCAGCCAGGCCGGGTCCTCCGCGGGCAGGGTCAGGGCCAGGGTCGCCCAGGCCGGTGTCGCCCCCATGGCGGCGAGATCGCTCAGGCCCACCGCCAGGCACTTGTGGCCCAGGGCCCGGGGATCGACATCCGCCAGGAAATGGACGCCGGCCACCAGGGTGTCGATGCTGACCGCCAGTTCCTGGTCCGGCGGCACCCGCAGCAGGGCACAGTCGTCGCCCACCCCCAGGACGACATCGCCCCGCTCCGCCCCGAGCCGGGCGAAGTGGGTGCGGATGAGGGCGAATTCCGACAAGGACGCCTCAGGCGTCGCCGTCCGGGACCGGCGCCGCGGGGGGCTCCGCTGTGGCGAGGGTCGCCGGCGCCTCCGGCGGCGCGGCGGCCGCGGGCCGGGCGCGCCGGGAGCCCGGCCCGGACCTCCTACGGGCGGGTCGCGGGGTCTCAGAGGCGGGGACGTCCGTGAATTCCTCCGGCCTCAGGGTGCGGGCCAGGCGATCGAGGATGCCGTTGACGTAGCGATGGCTGTCATCGGTGCTGCCAAATTCCTTGGCCAGTTCCACGGCCTCGTTGAGGATGGCGCGGAAGGGGATGCCGGGGCTGTGGGCCAGCTCGTAAACCCCGAGCCGCAGAATGGCCAGATCCACGGGGGTGATCTGGATCAAGGGCCGGTCGAGGACAGTCTGGAGCTGGCTGTCCAGGTCCTCGACCTGCTCGGGTACGCCGCGCACCAGCGCCTGAAAGAGGGCCATGTCATAGAGGGCGTCCGCCACCGATTGCTGCTCGCCCTTGTGGAGGCCCAGCCCCTCGGCCACCACCCGCATCCAGGCGGGGTCATCAAAGAAATGACGGACAATATCGGCCGGCGCCAGGCCGGTGATCTGCCACTGATAGAGGGCGAGCACGGCATAGCGCCGCGCCTGGCTACGGCGTCCTGACATCTCAGTCGAGCTGGCGCAGCACGTTGACCATCTCAATGGCGGACATGGCCGCCTCGGCGCCCTTGTTGCCCGCCTTGGTGCCCGCCCGCTCGATGGCCTGCTCGATCGAATCCACCGTCAGGACGCCGAAGGCCACCGGCAGGCCGTACTGGAGGCTGACGTGGGCCAGGCCCTTGACGCACTCGCCGGCGATGTAGTCGAAGTGGGGCGTGCCGCCGCGAATGACGGCGCCGAGGGCGACGATGGCGTCGAAGCCCCCCTTGGCGGCGATGCGCTGGGCGGCCACCGGCATCTCGAAGGCGCCAGGGACGCGCACCACCACCAGGTCGGACTCCTCGGCGCCGTGGCGCTTGAGGGTGTCGATGGCGCCCGCCAACAGGCTCTCCACGACAAAGGCATTGAAGCGCGATACGAGCAGGCAATAGCGCGTGTTGGCAACCCGCAGGTCGCCCTCTAGGGTCTTGATCATGGTCGTTACCGATGGGTGTTACGGATTAAAGGCTGTCAGGATTGAGAAAAGAGCGCTGCACACCGCGGGTCGGGACCGGGGCTCGGACCCGTCCGCCCCCGGTACCCGCGCGGCCCGGCGACCGGACAGGTCAAGCGGGGCACCGCTAGCCGAGGTCGCTGCCGACGTATTCGACCACTTCCAGTTCGAAGCCGGAGATGCCGTGCATGGCCCGCGGGGCGCTCATGACGCGCATCTTGCGCACTCCGAGGTCGGCCAGAATCTGGGCGCCGATGCCATAGGTCCGGAGCTCGTTGCGATCCTGACGGCGCGCGGCCAGCCCCTCCGCCGCCGGAGTGCCAGGCCCCATAGCCTTGAAACGGCCCAGCAGGTCCTCGACCCGGTCGCGATTGCGCAGCACCACGATGACCCCCTCCTCCGCCTTGGCCACCTGGCGCATCACATCCCGCAGGGGCCAGCCACAACCGGGGTGCTGGGTGCCAAAGAGGTCACAGAGGGAATTCTGGAGATGAACGCGGACCAGGACCGGGCGCTCGGGAGCGATGGTGCCCCGCACCAGGGCCAGGTGCAGGTCGTTGTCGATACTGTCCCGATAAGCCAGGATGCGGAAGGTGCCGAACTCGGTGGGCAACTCGCAGTCGCACTCGCGCTTGACGGTCTTTTCATGGCTGACGCGGTAATGAATCAGGTCCGCGATGGTGCCGATCTTGAGGTCGTGGGCGGCGGCGAAGCGCTCCAGGTCCGGGCGCCGCGCCATGCCGCCGTCCTCGTTGAGGATCTCGACGATGACCGCCGCCGGTTCCAGACCCGCCAGCCGCGCCAGGTCGCAGCCCGCCTCGGTATGACCGGCGCGCACCAGGACGCCACCCGGCTCCGCCATGAGGGGAAAGATATGACCGGGATGCACCAGATCCCGGGGCTGGGCCTCGGGGGCGACCGCGGCGCGGATGGTCGTCGCCCGATCCGCCGCCGAGATGCCGGTGGTGACGCCGCTCGCCGCCTCGATCGAGAGGGTGAAGGCGGTGGAATGGGGGGCCTGATTATCCAGGACCATGAGGGGCAGCCGCAGCCGCTCGCAACGCTCCTTGGTCAGGGTCAGGCAGATGAGCCCCCGGCCATACTTGGCCATGAAGTTCACCGCCTCCGGCGTCACCCGGTCCGCCGCCAGGAGCAGGTCGCCCTCGTTCTCCCGGTCCTCGTCGTCCATGATGACGACCATCTTGCCCTGCCGCAGGTCCGCGATGATCTCTTCCGTGGTGTTCAGGTTCATGACGACGGCCGTACTTCGGGTTGGCTAACGGGAAGCGCGGGAGTTTAGCAAATTGACGGGGGCGAAATCCGCGTTTTTGCCGATCCGGCCCGCCCTCAGCCGCGCCGCCCGCCTTGCCCTTCGCCCCTCCGCCCTCATTTCCAGGTGTCCCGTCGCCCCTTTCCCCGACCCGCCACGAGGTTCCCCGCCATGAGATTCCTCACCCACCCGCGTCCTTGCCTCTTCCTGCTCCTCTGGGTCCTGACGATCCCCGCCCGGGCGGCCACGGATCATTTTTACTTTGCGCAGATGACCGACACCCACTTCGGGGCCGATGACAACCTGGAGCGCGGCCGGCGGGTGGTGGAACTGATCAATCAGCTCCCGGTGCCGGTTGAATTTGTCGCCCACACGGGCGACATCCTAGCGGATCTCATCCTGGAGCCGGCGGTGGTGGACCAGACCCTGGAGGTGATGGCGGGCCTGCAGCCGCCGCATTTCTACGTTCCCGGCAACCATGACCTGCACAAGAACGACGCGGACCAGGCCCTCGCCGTCTATCTGGAACGCTTCGGCCCCCTGGTGCGCAGCGAGGAATTCGGCGGGGTGGTGGCCATCTTCCTCTATGTCGAGACGCTGGCGCGGGACTGGCCCGTCTTCACCGGGTACGACCCCCTGGCGGAGCTGGAGAAGGCCCTCAAGCAGGCGGGCGGCCGGCCCGTACTCCTGTTCCAGCACACCCCGCCCGTGGGCGGCCACTTTCGCAACGTCATCTATCCCGGCTGGCCGGCGGAGAACCGGCAGCGCTGGGAGGCCCTGGTGCGCGGCCATAACATCAAGGGGATCTTCACCGGCCACTATCACAAGGACGAGCTGCACTGGATCGGCGACGTGCCCCTCTTCGTCGCCCCCCCCGTGTCCGGTTCCTGGGGGCGCCAGGGCACCTTTCGCCTCTACGAGTACCGGGACGGCCGGGTGAGCTACCGGACCGTCTATTTGCCCTAGCCCGGGTTTGCCAGGCCCCGGGGCCGATCCGGTGGGGCCGGGGCGGGCTAGGGGGCTAGGAGGGCCGGCCGCCGTGGCTCAGCCAGTCCGGGACCTCCGCCACCTCCAGCAGGGGGGCGACCGCATGGCCCTGGACCAGTTCGAAATCCCGGCGGTTGACCTCCCGGAGCATCTCCTCGTCCTCGATGCGGGTGACAATGACTGGAATATTCAAGGCCTTGGCCACCGAGCAAACCAGGGCGGCCACGGGCCTGATGCCCTCCTGTACCGGGCGTTTTTGCAAGAGGCTGGCGTTGATCTTCAGGCGGCTGACCTGCAGGGCGGGCAAATCCAGCAGGGGCAGGAGACCCCGGCCAAAGTGATCGATCTGGGTCAGGACCCCTAGGGCGGACAGGCCCTGGATGCGGGGCGCGACCTGGGCCAGATCGGCCTGCAGGACCGTCTCCTCGACCTCGAAGCGGAGCCATTCCAGGCTGAAATCCAGTTCCCGCGCCAGTTCGGCGCAGCGCGCGGCCAGGTCGGCGTCGAGAAATTGCAGCGCCGACATATTGATCGAGATGGGCACCAGATCGTGTCCCATCCGGTGCCATTGCCGGGCCTGGCGGACCACCTGGCCCAGGCCCCAATAGGCAAAGGCGGTGGAGAGACGAAACTGCTCGATCAGGCCCATCACTTCGGTGCCGGAGAGGCAGCCGCGCCACGGGTGATTCCAGCGCACCAGGGCCTCCAGAGCCTGCAGGCTGCCGGTGCGGGCGTGGAGGATGGGCTGATAGACGAAATGCAGGCCGTTGCCCTCGATGGCCGCCGTGAGTTCCTCGCGCAGCGAGCTAGGACGCGTGTCGTTGGGGAGCATGTCCTGATCGAAGAGCTGAAAGCCGTTGCGGCCCTCGCGCTTGACCTGGTAGAGAGCCAGATCGGCGCGGTGCATCAGGCTATCCTGCTCCGCCGCGTGCTGGGGACAGACCGAGGCTCCGATACTGGCGCCAATCTCGACGGTATGGCCCAGGACCTCGTAGGGTTTGCGCAGGGCCTCCAGCACCCGCGTGGCGATGGCATCGACGTCCCGGATGCTGGCGACATGAAACTGGATGATGGCGAATTCGTCACCCCCGAGCCGGGCAACCACATCCCGGCCCCGCACCTGCTGGCGCAGGCGCTCGGCGACCTGGACCAGGACGGCATCCCCCGCCGCGTGACCATACTGGTCGTTAACCGGCTTGAAGCGGTCCAGGTCGATCATGAGCACCGCCGACAGCACCTCGTCCCGCAGGCTGATGGTGACCGCCTCCTGCAGCTTGCGCTCGAACATGGCGCGGTTGCAGAGGCCGGTCAGGGGGTCGGACAGGGCCAGGCGTTCCAGCCGGATGCGTTCGATGTGCTCGATCAGCATCTCCCGCAGCAGGGCGGCGCCCTCCAGGTCGGTATCCAGCCAGGGCAGGGCCTGGCCGTGCGTCAACTCGCTCCAGACCTGGAAGGAGGTGCGGGGGGTGAGTTCCAGCAGGGGGTCGTGGCTGTCCGCGTCGTCCCGGGGCTTGCCGGCCCAGGAGACGTTTTCCACCTGCTCCGCCCGCATCAGGAGGACAAAATCCTGGTCGGTGAGGGGCAGATAGAGCAGGCCGCTGGCGAAGCGCACCAGCGCCGGATATTTTTCCAGGCTCGGCGGTATGGCGGCGCAGGCCGAAACCCGGCGACGGTCGTAGGTGTCCAGCCAGTTCTTGAGGATGCTCAGGCTGGCCTCGTCCGGCACATCGCCGCTGAAATGACTCTGGTCGTCGAGGTAGGCCCAGGCGCCCTGGGCGGCGAAGGCCTCGCGAAAACGGGCCAACTGGATGGCGATGACCTGCTTGCCGCCGCCCACCGTCTGGAGCTCCAGGCGCGCATGGGAGCGGGCGGTATGCTGGTGATGGCGCGCCCGCTCGAAGGAGAGTCGCTGCAGATCCGTCATGTGGATCGAGGCGACAGTGGCGATCTGTTCGCACCACTGGCGGCTGGCGAAGGAGACCCGGCGCGGCGCCAGGTGATGGCAGGCGATGAGGCCCCAGAGGTGGCCTCCCACCAGGACGGAGACGCTGAAGGAGGCCTCGACCCCCAGGTTCTGCAGGTATTGGACGTGGACCGGGTGGACGGCGCGCAATTCGGAATTCGTCAGGTCGATCTCGGTACCCTCCACGGCCGCCAGTATCGGCACGGGTGGGTCGCTGACATGTGCGATGACCCGCTGGCGCTTGACGAGGTAGAGGCGGCGGGCGTTGGCGGGGACATCGCTGGCGGGAAAGTGGAGCCCCAGAAAGCCCCCGACCCCGGGCCTCAGGACCTCGGCCACCACCTTGCCGTGCCAGCCGGGGAGAAA
>JADZBU010000328.1 GCA_020851955.1 Chromatiaceae bacterium
AGGCGCGATTGATGCAGCCGCCGCCGAGCTCCTGGATGGCGCCCGGTTGGCAGGGCTGGCCCGTGAGGGCCTGGATGTGGGCGGCGATCTGGTGCCAGTCGGTCATGGGGCATGAGCCTCCGTCATGGGTTGCGCAGAGGGCCCGCCGGTTCGCGACCGGCTGCCAGCGGGCCCGTGAAAACACCAGCGGCCCCTGAAGTCAAGACCCTTGTGCACAGGGTTGCGCCAGGGTTCGGCCAAGCCGGAACCGCGATCGGGGACTTGCACGGCCTGTGCGCAAGATGCTGTTTATAAAAATTAATTCAGATTGTAAAGATTTTGGCCAATACCGCCGGAGCCCAGCATTCTAGCCACTTTTGGGCGCTTTCCCCGCCCTTTCCCACAAACTTATCCACAGGCGAAGGGGATAATCGGTATTTCTACCGAGTGCTCAGTAGCTTGCCGGGCTATCGGCAACCCAGGTCGAGCAATCGGCTGCAGTTCAACCGCGGTTCCGAGGCCATGAGGGCCGCCGCCGATGGCGTAGAATTCCCTGGCCGGCGCCTCCCGCCCTGGCCCACCCCGAACCGCCTGGCCGAGCACCCTGCCCGAGGATCCGCCCATTATCCTGCGTATCGCCGTTCCGGTCCCCTTGCCGGGGCTCTTCGATTATCTGCCGCTGGCGGCGGAGGGGAGCCCCGTACCCCAGCCGGGGATGCGCGTCCAGGTGTCTTTCGGCCCCCGGGTCCGGGTGGGCATGATCGTCGCCTTGGCCCAGGAGAGCGACCAGGAGCCGGAGCGGCTCAAGCCCATCCTGGCCTTGCTCGACCCCCAACCCCTGCTGGGCGCCGATGACCTGGAACTCATTCTCTGGGCCGCCGACTATTATCGCCAACCGCCGGGCGAGGCCCTCTTCTCCGCCCTGCCGGCCCGGTTGCGCCGGGCCGAGCCCCCCTTGGCGCCGGTCGAGCCGGGTCAGCCGGGCTGGCGCCTGACGGCCGCGGGTCGCGACCAGGCGCCGGGGACCCGCGCCCCCCGTCAGGCCGAGATCCAGCACCTGCTTGGCGATCACCCGCAGGGACTGGGGGAGGCCGGGCTGCGGTCCCGGCTGGGGGAGGTCAAGACCCCCTTACGCGCCCTGGCCGCGCGTGGCTGGATCGAGCCTTGCCAGCTGCTGGGCGAGGAGCCGGTCAAGACACCGGAGTCGGGGCCGGAACTCAACCCGCGTCAGACCGAGGCGATCGCGGCGGTGAGCGCCGCCCTGGATCGCTTCCAGCCTTTTCTGCTGGAGGGGGTGACCGGCAGCGGCAAGACCGAGGTCTATATCCGCCTCCTGCTGCGGGTGCTGGAGGCGGGCGGGCAGGCCCTGCTGCTGGTGCCGGAGATCGGCCTCACCCCCCAACTCCGGCGCCGCCTGGCGCGCCGCTTTCCGGGCCGCCTGGCCATCCTGCACTCGGCCCTCAACGCCACGGAGCGGGAACGGGCCTGGCAGGCGGCGGCCAGTGGCGCGGCGGATCTGGTGCTGGGCACCCGCTCGGCGGTCTTCGTGCCCCTGCCGCGCCTGCGCCTCATCCTGGTGGACGAGGAACACGACCTCTCCTTCAAGCAGCAGGAGGGTTTCCGTTACTCGGCCCGGGACCTGGCGGTGCGGCGCGCCCAGCGCGCCGGCTGTCCCCTGGTCATGGGCTCAGCGACGCCCTCCCTGGAGAGTCTGCGCAATGCCGCGACCGGCCGGTACCGGCGCCTGGAGTTGCCCGAGCGGGCCGGCGCCGCCGCGCCCCCGGCCATCGGCCTCCTGGACATTCGCGCCCAGCCCCTGCGCGGCGGTCTCTCGGCGGTGCTGATCCGGCTGATGCGCGAGCAGTTCGATGCAGGCAATCAGGTGCTCCTCTTCCTCAACCGGCGCGGTTTCTCGCCGGTGCTGACCTGCCACGCCTGCGGCTGGGTGGGCGATTGCCCCCACTGCGACGCCCGGCTGACGCTTCACCTCGCCGACAACCGGCTCTGGTGCCACCATTGCGGCCTGACTCGGCCCATCCCCCTCGCCTGCCCTCAGTGCGGGGGGCTCGATATCCGGGCCCTGGGTCAGGGTACCGAGCGCCTCGCGGGGGAGTTGCAGGCCCTGTTTCCGGACATTCGCGTCGCCCGGGTGGATCGCGACAGCACCCGGCGCAAGGGCGAGCTGGACCGGCTCCTGGCGGCGGCCCTCGCCGGCGACTATCCCCTCCTAGTGGGGACCCAGATGCTGGCCAAGGGCCACCACTTTCCCCGCGTCACCCTGGTCGGCATCCTGGATGCGGACAACGGCCTCTATGGCTCCGACTTTCGCGCTGCGGAGCGCATGGCCCAACTGGTGATCCAGGTCGCCGGCCGCGCCGGCCGGGCTGAGCGGCCCGGGCGGGTGGTGCTCCAGACCCATCATCCGGATCACCCCCTGCTCCAGACCCTGCGCCGGCAAGGGTACCCCGCCTTTGCCGCCGCCGCGCTGCGGGAACGCCGGGAGGCCGGTCTGCCGCCTTTCACCCATCAGGCCCTGCTGCGGGTCGAGGCCAACGCCCGGGAGGCCTCCCTGGGCTGGCTGCGCCTGGCCCGGGAGGCCGCGAGCCAGCTGGGCGGTCCGCGCATCAGCCTCTTTGGCCCCGTGCCGGCCCCCATGGAGCGGCGCGCGGGCCGTTATCGGGCTCAGCTCCTCGTCCAGGCCCGGGAGCGGCCCGAGTTACAGGCCTTCCTCGCCCTCTGGGTGCCCCAGCTCTACGGTATCAAGGGCCAGGGCGCAGCGCGCTGGTCCCTGGACGTGGACCCTCAGGAGATGTACTGAAGCACGATCAGCGCAATTCCTGCTATCCTTAACGCCCTGCCTTTCGCCGGTCCCCTGGGACCTGGCCCTCCCCATCCATCCACGCCCAGCCGTTCGCCATAGCCAAGCCGATGAAGCAACAGGTCAAGGAACTCCTCTCCGCCGCATGGCAGCATCTGGCCGCGACAGGTCAGGTCACTGGCGCGGACCTCCCGGATCCGCAGGTGGACCGCACCCGCGACCCCGCGCATGGCGATTTCGCCACCAATCTGGCCCTGGTCATGGCCAAGGTGGTCGGCGGCAAGCCCCGTGACCTGGCGGCGCGGTTGGTCGCGGCCCTGCCGGCCTCGGCGCTGATCGCGCGGACCGAGATCGCCGGCCCCGGCTTCATCAACTTCTTCCTGGCCCCGGGCGCCCATCTGAGCCTGATCCCGACCATCCTCGCCGCCGGGCCCGACTATGGCTGCAGCAAGCTGGGCGCGGGCAAGCGGGTCCAGGTCGAGTTCGTCTCCGCCAATCCCACCGGCCCCCTGCACGTCGGCCACGGCCGGGGCGCCGCCTATGGTGCCGTGGTTGCGGACCTGCTGGCGGCGGTCGGCTTTGCGGTCCATCGCGAGTATTACGTCAACGACGCCGGCCGGCAGATGGACATCCTCGGCACCTCCCTCTGGCTGCGCTACCTGGAGCTGGCCGGCGAGGACATCCCCTTCCCCAGCAACGGCTACAAGGGCGACTATGTCTGGGACATGGCCGCGACCCTGCACCGGGAACATGGCGACGCCTACCGTCATGGCGCCGACGAGGTCTTTGCCGCCATCCCGGCGGACGAGCCGGCGGGGGGCGACAAGGAGCTCCATATCGATGGCCTGGTGGCACGGGCCAAGGCGCTGTTGGGCGATAACCGCTACCGCTACGTCTTCGAGCTGGGCCTCAACAACATCCTCGACGATATTCGCGACGACCTGGCTCATTTCGGGGTGACCTATGACGAGTGGTTCTCGGAGCGCTCCCTGACCGAGAAGGGCGCCGTCAACCGCGCCCTGGAACGGCTGCGCGCGGCCGGCCATCTCTATGAAAAGGACGGGGCCCTCTGGTTTCGCGCCTCGGCTTTCGGCGACGAGAAGGACCGGGTGGTGGTCCGCGACAACGGCCAGAGCACCTACTTCGCCTCCGACATCGCCTACCACATGGACAAGCTGGAGCGGGGCTTCGACCGCGTCATCGACATCTGGGGCGCCGATCATCACGGCTATGTGCCGCGCATCAAGGGCGCCCTCCAGGCCCTGGGCGACGACCCGGCCAAGCTCGACGTCCTGCTGGTGCAATTTGCCATTCTCTACCGGGGCGGCGAGCGGATGCAGATGTCCACCCGCTCCGGGGAGTTCGTGACCCTGCGGGAGTTGCGCCAGGAGGTGGGGCGCGATGCCGCCCGCTTCTTCTACATCATGCGCCGCTGCGAGCAACACCTGGATTTCGACCTGGACCTGGCCAAGTCCCAGTCCAGCGATAACCCCGTCTATTACGTCCAGTATGCCCATGCCCGCGTCTGCAGCGTCCTGCGCCAGGCGGCTGACAAGGGCCTGGCGGCGGAGCCCAGCCCGGGGGTGATGCATCTGGAACACCTGACGGAGACCCACGAGCAGGATCTGCTCAAGACCCTGGCCCGCTACCCGGAGTTGGTGGAGGAGGCGGCCCTCGGCGAGGAGCCCCACCAGCTCACCCATTATCTGCGCGAACTGGCCAACGACTTTCACACCTACTACAACGCCCACCAGTTCCTGGTCGAGGACGCGGCCCTGCGCGACGCCCGCCTCAAGCTGATCCTGGCGGTGCGTCAGGTGCTGCGCAACGGCTTCAACCTGATCGGCGTTTCCGCGCCGGAGACCATGTGAGATGACGCGGGATAACAGCCCCAACCCGCCGCCCAGGCCCCGCCATCGCCGTCAGGGCTCCTGCTTTTTCTGGTTCCTCACCGGCGGTCTGCTCGGCGCTTTGGCGGTGGCCATCGCCTGGATGATGGACGAGCGCGACGCCGCCGGCCCGGTCGCTGCGGGCACCCCGCGCGCCGCCCAGACCCAGCCCAAGCTCCGTTACCAGTACCCGACTATCCTGGAGGAACTGGAGGTGGTGGTCCCCGACGAGGACACCTCCGACCGACCGCCGGCCCTGCCCCCGCCGCCGCCCTCGCCGGAGGAACTCAAGGCCCTCGCCAAGGAAGCGGCCAGCAAGGACGCCGCCAAGGCCGGGGCCAAGGAGGCCGCCAAACCCACGGCTAAGGAGCCCGTTAAGGAGGCCGGTAAGTCCCAGGCCAAGGAGGCCGGTAAAGAGCCCGCCAAGCCACCCGTCAAGGAAACGGCCAAGACGCCAGGCAAGGAACCCGTCAAGGAGCCCGCCAAGACGGTCAAGGCGCCCGAGAAGCCCCCGGCCAAGCCCGCCGAGCCGGCCGCGAAACCGCCGGAAGCCGCCCCTGCGGGAGGCGATAACGAGACCTACATCCTCCAGGTTGCCTCTCTGGGCTCACCGGAAGAGGCCGAGCGTTTCAAGGCCAAGCTCGCGCAGCAGGGCATTGCCGTGAGCATCCAGCAGGCCAGCGTCGATGGCAAAACCCATTATCGGATCCGCACCGGCCCCCTGAAGGGCAAGG
>JADZBU010000329.1 GCA_020851955.1 Chromatiaceae bacterium
CCTGGAGGCCCAGGTGTGGGCCCGGGCGGGCCAGGCGAGTCGCGGCCAGTGGTTCCGGCGGGAGCCGGATGGGTCCGGGATGGCCCTGGCGGCGCGGGCGGTCATGCCGGGGCAAGTCAACGACGCCCTGGGGGGGCGCTGTCTGGAAGCGGAGGATTTTCCGGAACTGCTGCTGTGGGAGGGCTGGGAGGAGGCCGAAGACCGGGATCGCGTGGGGCAGTATCTCGCCGCTCTGGCCCCGCGACTCCTGATGCTGCCCCTGGGAGCGGCGACCCGGGCTCGCCTGGAGCAGGCCGCCGCCGATCAGGCCCTGGCGGTGGACCAATTTCACCGCCTCTATCCCCAGGTCGTGGACGCGGCCCTGCTGGTGCGCCTGCGCGTCGAGGCGCGGTTGCGCCGGGCGGGGGAGGGCCTGGCGTAATAGAGGATCAGTTGGCCGGCGTCGCTCCGGTGGCGGGGTGGAGCGCGGCCACGATGAGATGGACCGAGTGCGCCAGACCATCCAGCCGTTCGGTGGGCGTGTCCGCCGGGGCGGCCTCGATTTGTTTGGCGATCTCGACCAGGTCGCCCATGCCCAGCAGCCCCAGGGTGTTTTTGAGGTTGTGGGCCACCCGGTGCAGGGTCTCCCAGTCCTCCCCGCCCCGCGCCGCGTAGGCCGCGGCCATGTCGCCCAGCAGTTGGGTGCGCACCACGTCGCGCAGCGCCAGCAGCATGTCGGGGTCCATCGCCGCCAGGGCCGCCTGGATGGGGTCGCCGCCGGCGGGGGGCGCGGGCGAGGACGCCGGCGGTGCGGCGGGGTGGCAATAGTGGGCGACCAGCCGATGCAGAGTCCTGATGTCGAGGGGTTTCGGCAGATGGTCATCCATGCCGGCGGCGAGGCAGCGGTCGCGGTCCTCGCCCCGGGCGTTGGCGGTCATGGCGATGATGGGGGTGTGCTGGCCCGGGGGCTCGCCCTGGCGGATCAGGCGCGTGGCGTCGATGCCGCCCATGACGGGCATCTGCATGTCCATGAAGACGATATCCCAGGCGGCGGTCGGGAAGAGGTCGACGGCCTCCTGGCCGTTCCGGGCCAGGGTGACGGCGTGGCCCCACTTTTGGAGGAGCCGGATGGCGAGCTGTTGGTTGACCGGGTGGTCCTCCACCAGCAGGATGGCGAGTCCGCGCCCGTGCGGCTCCAGTACCTGGCGGTCGCTGCCCGTCGCGGCCCTGGCTTCCTCGCCGCTGGCCGGCAAGGCGCCGGTCCCCCGGTCCTGGCCCTGGGGGGCGTCGCGGGACGCCGCGGCGTTGGGCAAGACCTTCAGGGCGAGGGTGAAATGAAAGCTGCTGCCCTGGCCCGGGGTGCTGTCGAGCCAGATGCGGCCGTCCATCAGGCCCACGAGGCGGGTACAGATGGCCAGGCCCAGGCCGGTGCCGCCGAATTTGCGGATGGTGGAGGCGTCGGCCTGGGTGAAGGCCTCGAAGACCTGGCGCTGTTTCTCCGGGGGGATGCCGATGCCGGTGTCGCTGACGGTCAGGTGAATCCGGCACTGGTCCGCTTCCCGCCCGTCGAGTGCGGCGGTGACGGTAATAGCGCCCTCCCGGGTGAATTTGATGGCGTTGTCGCACAGATTGGTCAGCACCTGGCGCAGGCGCCCGGGGTCGCCCTCGACCTGAAGGGGTAAATCGGCCGCCAGGTTCCGGACCAGTTTCAGTCCCTTCTTTTCCGCGCGGGCGCCAATGCTTTTGAGCGCCTCGGTGATGGTGTCCGCCAGGTTGAAAGGAATCCGCTCGATCTGGAGTTTGCCGGCCTCGATCTTGGAGAAATCCAGGATGTCGTTGAGGATGACGAGGAGGGCGTCGGCGGAATTGCGCACGGTGGTGAGGTAGTCGCGCTGAATGGGATCGAGGTCGGTATCCAGGGCCAGTTCGGTCATGCCGATGATGCCGTTCATCGGGGTGCGGATCTCGTGGCTCATGTTGGCCAGGAAGTCGCTCTTGGCCTGGCTGGCGGCCTCGGCGAGGGACTTGGCCTGTTCCAGTTCGCGCTCGGCCTGCTTGCGCTCGGTGATGTCGGTGCGCAGGGCAATGTACTGGGAGGGCTGGCCGTTGGCGTCGGTGAGGGGCACGATGGTGGCGCTGACCCAGTAGTCATCGCCGTTCTTCTTCCGGTTCTTGACCTCGCCGCGCCAGACCTTGCCCGCCTTGATGGTGCCCCAGAGGTCGGCGAAAAATGCCGGGGGGTGGTAGTTGGACCGGATGAGGCGATGGTTGGCCCCCAGTATTTCCTCCCGGCGATAACCGGCGATGTCGCAGAAGCGGTCGTTGGCGTAGGTGATGGTGCCGTCGAGATCGGTGATGCTGACGATGGCGTGCTGATCCAGGGCGAACTTCTGATTGGCCAGGTCGGTATGCAGGGCCCGCAGTTCCGCTTGATGGGCCTCCTGGCGCTCGATCAGGTGGCTGATCAGGGCCACCAGGCCGGTCAGGCTGTCGGCGGCGTCGTCCTGGGTCTCCGTCGCGTCGGGCAGGGTGTGCCGCAGCCGCTCCGCCAGGGACTGGAGCTGGGCAATGGCGGCCTCGCGGGCCTCCAGGGTGCCGCGCAGCGCGTCGTTGGTGGCCAGCAGTTCCTCGGAGGACAGCTTGAGGCTGCGGGTACGCAGGCTGAGGTCGCGATCCAACTGGGTGTAGGCGCCCTCGACCCGCGTCAGGAATTCGCCCAAGCCCCGACCCAGGTGTTGCAGGTGGGCGGGGGCCTGGTGGCTTTCCAGAAATAGCCGGAGCTGGTCGCAGGCCGCGGGCGGATTGTCCGCGGCGGGGGCGTCGAGCAGACGCCGGAGCTGTCTAGCGAGGAGGGGATGCATGGGTGTGGGCGAGCTTCCGGAGCGGTCAGGGGGCTTCGGCAATCCAGATGATGGTCATGGTTTGGTTCTGCAGGAGGCAGGGGGCGCCGGGGGCGGAGGGGCTGAGTTCGCCATAGGAATAGAAGCCCGTCAGCACCGTGTCCTCGCCGAGGATGTCGCCGACGGCCTCGATCTCTTCATCCACCCGGTAGCCCATGACCAGGCGGCGGCCCACGCAGCTCACCAGGATGCCGAGGCCCTCGCCGGGATGCGGCGCCATCGCCTGGGCGGCGGTGGCGGCGGCCTCGGCGCCGCTAATCAATTGATCGGTGCTGGCGTGCATCAGTTGCAGGTAACCGGCGGGGTTGACATCCCCGGCGAGGGTCAGGCTGCCCTCGGCCTCGTCCACACTCAGAATGGTGCGGATGATGCCGGTGGTGCCCCGGTTGGCGTCGAGCATCTCGAAGGGGAAAAAGAGCCCGGAGGAGGGCAGGTCCTTGGCGTAATCGCCGAGGTAGGCCTTGTAGATATCCAGCGCGGGCTTGCCATCGAGCTCGTACAGGACGTTGCCGACGGCCTTGGTCATCTTGCGCAGGTTGCCGAAGGGCTCCCAGCCGCCGAAGGAGCCGTGATTGAAGCGCAGGGCCGCGCCGCTCAGGCCGAGGGCGACGATGGCGGTCGTGGAGGGCCCGTCCGGGGTCATCACCAGGGTTTCCTGGAAATGGTCGCCATCGCCCGCCAGCCCGCCGGTGATGGTGATGCCGTCGCCGAGCACCTGGTGCAGACCGTCGATGAGGGCGCTGCCGTTGATCGCCAGGCCTTGGCCAAAAAGGATCAGGGCGCGCGGGCCGCTGGCCTGGAGCTGGGTGCCGAGGCGTTGGCCGGCGGCCAGGCTGTCCTCCATGCTGGCCAGGTCGGTGGTGGCGACCGTCAGCTCGACCTGGTCGAATTGGGCGAAGGTCACTACCGCCGTGTCCTCGGCGAGACCGCGGCGGGTGATTTCCCCCGCCGTGCTGCAGCCTAGCAGGATGGCCTTGGGGCAGGCAGCCTTGATCTCCCGAAAGAGGCCGGGCTCTCCGAGCAGTTGCCTGGAGCCGAAGACGAGGGCGAGCTGGGCGGCGGCGGGGTCCGCCAGGGTGGCGAGGGCGGGGGCGAGCTCCCCAAGATCGCTAATCTGAATCTGCTGTGTTTTCATGGCAAGGTTCGCTTGGGTTTTGGCAGGCGGGGCCCGGTGGTGTGATTGTATGCGCAACCGCCGGGAACTGGCGCCCATCGCGCTTGTCATTAGTGCCCAGTGACCGGACTGGCCCCCCCGCAACCCTGGCCAGCGACTGCCTTTGCCGATGGAGATCGAGGAATGACCCCAGCCCAGACCCCCACCCCAGCCACTGCCGAGGCCCCCATCCTCCGCGCGGAATTCGCCCAGTTGCGCGAGCGCGTGGAGCGTCACATCCTCGGTCAGTCGGGCCTGGTGGAGCGGCTCCTGATCGCCCTGCTAGCCGATGGTCACTTATTGGTGGAGGGCGCCCCGGGTCTGGCCAAGACCAAGGCGGTCAAGGCCCTGGCCACCGGTCTGGAAGGAGACTTCCACCGCATCCAGTTTACCCCGGACCTGCTACCGGCGGACCTCACCGGCACCGAGATCTATCGTCCCCAGGATGGCAGCTTTCGGTTCGACCGGGGCCCCGTCTTCCATAACCTGCTGCTCGCCGACGAGGTCAATCGCGCCCCGGCCAAGGTGCAGTCGGCCCTACTGGAGGCCATGGGCGAGCGCCAGGTCACGGTAGGCCGGGAGACCTACCGGCTGCCGGAGCTGTTTCTGGTCATGGCCACCCAGAATCCCATCGAGCAGGAGGGCACCTATCCCCTGCCGGAGGCCCAGCTCGACCGCTTTCTGCTGCATGTCCGGGTCGATTATCCCGACCTGGCCTCGGAGAAGGCGATCCTGCGGCTCAATCGCGACGAGGCCCGGGCCCCGGTGGCGGCGGAGGAGGGGCCGCGCCTGAGCCAGCGCGCCATCTTTGCCGCCCGTCGCGCCATTCTCGATCTCTACATGTCGCCGGACGTGGAGGACTATCTGATCCATCTGGTGCTGGCGACCCGCGACCCCCAACCCCTGGGGGCCGGGCTCGGTGGCTGGCTGCGTTTCGGGGCCAGCCCCCGCGCCACCCTGGCCCTGGATCGCTGCGCCCGCGCCCGCGCCTGGCTGGCGGGCCGCGATTACGTCTCCCCCGAGGATGTTCAGGACCTGGCCCCCGACGTCCTGCGCCACCGCGTCCTCCTCTCCTACGAGGCCGAGGCCGAGGGCCGGACCGCGGATCAGTATGTTACCGAGTTGCTGGCCCTGGTGCCGGTGCCCTGAGCCGCGGGCGGTCCTGAATGAGGCAAGAGCCATGTTGAGGCAAACTCTGGCGCAAGTTGCCCGGCAAACCTGGCAGGAGGCTGGTAGGCCAACTCGGGGGCAAGCTGGCCGGCCAACCCTGGCGGCGGCCAGCCAGCGCGCAGGAAACTCTCTTGCTCCCTCCCCCCTTGCGGGGGAGGGCCGGGGAGAGGGGTCCAAACGATCACCCCGAGGGAGACGATCGTGATTCCTACCAGAGATCAAGCCTCTGCTTTTCTTCCTCCCTCCCCCCTCGCGGGGGAGGGCCGGGGAGAGGGGGCTAAACGACCACTTCGAGGGAGGCGATCGTGATCGCGACTGGTCCATCGGCGGCCCGGGACCAGCGCGAGCACTCCTCCGGCGTCAGCGTCTCCCTGCGGGACCTGCTAGCCCTGCGCGGCGAGGCGGGCCGCCTGGACTTGGCGCCCCGGGGCAAGATCCTCGCCACCCGCAGCGGCGGTCATCTCTCCCGCTTTCGTGGCCGGGGCATGGAATTTGACGAATCGCGGGTCTATCAGGCCGGGGACGACGCCCGCAACATGGACTGGCGGGTCACGGCCCGCGCCGGGACGCCCCACGTCAAGCTCTTCCGCGAGGAGCGGGAGCGGCCCCTCTGGCTGCTGGTCGATCAGGGGCCCTCCATGCGCTTTGGCACCCGTGTCGCCTTCAAATCCGTGGTGGCCGCCCAGGCGGCGGCCCTGTTGGCCTGGGCGGCGGCGGATCGGGGTGACCGGGTCGGTGGCCTGGTCTTCGACGAGCATGGCCGCTTCGAGCACCGACCCGCGGCCCGCACCCAAGGCCTGTTGCCCCTGCTCCAGGCCCTGGCGGGCGGCGGCCGGGCCGTCGGGGTGGCGGGGCTGGGGGATGTCACCGCGGCGGCGGACCAGTTAGTGCATCTGGCCCGCCCCGGCAGCCTGATTTTCATCCTGAGCGACTTTAATCATCTGACCCCGGAGCGCTCGGCCTGGCTGGCGCGACTGGGGCGAGCCAGTGAGGTGGTGTTGGTGCATGTCCGCGATCCCCTGGAGGAAGTGGCCCCGCCCCCCGGTCTCTATCCGGTCACGGATGGCCAGCGGCGGGGCCTGCTGGATACCGGCGTCGCGTCGCGGCGCTCCACCTGGCAACAGCGCTTTCGCGATCACCTGGATACCCTGGAGGGGTTGGCCCGCCAGCACCGCGCCCACCTGCTGTGGCTGAGCACGGCGGACCCGGTCGGTCAGGCCCTGGCGCGTGGCCTGAATCCGCGCCGCGCGGGAGGGGGGCGATGATGGCTCCCGCCCTGACCGCAGGGCCCGCTACTGGACCCAATGTAACCGTCCAGCCCCCCCCGCCGCATGGGTTGGGTTCGATGGCTCAAACCACTGATTCTCTTGCTCCCTCCCCCCTTGTGGGGGAGGGTGGGGGAGAGGGGGCTGAACGGTTACGACCCAATAGCCCTGATGGCGGCCTGCCCGCCTTGGAACTGGGGCTGGAGTTGGGGCTGATGGCGATTGGCTTGGGTTCTCACCCCACGGGAGGCAGGCGATGACCCCAGCCTCAGCCCCCGCCACGCCCCTACCTCTGGGGGCGGCTTCCGCCGGGCCCGGGGGTGGGCCTCTGGCCAACGGCCTGACGCCGGGTGCCCTGGCGGCCCCGGATCCCCTGGCCGAGCTGCGCGGCTATCATCTGCCGGACCCCATCTCCTGGTGGCCGCCGGCCCCGGGTTGGTGGCTGCTGGCCCTGCTGGGCCTGTCCCTCCTGGTCTTGCTGGTCGGGTGGCTGGTGCGGCGCCATCGGCGCGGGGCCGCGGCGCGCGCCGCCCAGGCCGAATTGGCGGCCCTGCGCGCCGCCCTCGCCCAGGATGGCGATGCCGCCGCCTGCGCCCGGGGCCTGTCACGCCTACTGCGGCGCTTCGCCCTGGTGCGCTTTCCCCGCCGCGCGGTGGCCGGCCTGAGCGGCGAGGCGTGGCTGGCCTTTCTAGATGCCCAGGGCGGCGGCGGGCGCTTCCAGTCGGGGCCGGGGCGCCTGCTCCTGGATGCCCCCTACCGGCCACCCCAGGACTTGCCCATCGCGGAACTGGCCAGCCTGGTCGAGGACTGGATTCGGCGCAACCAGCGCCCGGGGGGACGGCGGCCATGATCATCCTCGCCTGGCCCTGGGCCCTGGCGGCCCTGCCCCTGCCCTTGTTGGCCCGCTTCCTGCCAGCCGTCGGTCCCGGGTCGGGAGCGGCTCTGCGCCTGCCCTCGCTCCAGGCCGAGGGGGCCCGGGATCTGGCCGGCGCGCCTCGCCACCGGCGGCTGGGGCTCATCCTGGCCTGGATCGCCTGGGTCCTGCTGGTGCTGGCCACGGCGCGTCCCGAATGGCTGGGTGATCCGGTCACCCTGCCCCTGGCCGGGCGCGACCTCATGCTGGCGGTGGATGTGTCCGGTTCCATGGAGAACGAGGACTATCTGCTCGGCGGCCGGCCGGCGAACCGGCTGGACGTGGTCAAGTCCGTGGCGGGGCCCTTCATCGAACGGCGCCAGGGCGACCGCCTGGGGCTCATCCTCTTCGGCAGCCGCGCCTATCTGCAGACGCCCCTGACCCACGACCGCGCCACCGTCCAGGCCATGCTGACGGAGTCGGTGATTGGCCTGGCCGGGCGGGAGACGGCCATTGGCGATGCCATCGGGCTAGCGGTGAAGCGTCTGCGGGACCGGGAGGATGACAACCGGGTGCTGATCCTGCTCACCGACGGCACCCAAACCGCCGGGGCCCTGGCCCCCCTGGAGGCGGCCAAGCTCGCCGCCGAGGCCGGGGTGCGGGTCTATACGATCGGCATCGGTGGCGGCGCCCTGGGGGTGCCGTCCCCCTTCGGTATGCTGCGCCGCCAGGCCAGCGATCTGGACCCGGCGACCCTGGAGGCCATCGCCAAGGCCACGGGAGGACGTTATTTCCAGGCCACGGACACGGCCCAACTGGAGGCCATCTATGACGAACTGGACCGCCTGGAGCCGAGTGAGCGCGATGCCCGCACCTATCGTCCGCTGCGGTCACTCTATTTCTGGCCCGCGGGCGCGGCCTTGCTGCTGGCCTTCCTGATCGCCCTGCTGGGTGTCGGGCGCGGCCAGGGGAGCTCCCGAGATGTCCTTTGACCTCCATTTTTTGCGGCCCCTCTGGTTGTTGGCCCTGCTGCCTCTGCCTTGGCTGCTGTGGCGACTGGCGCGCCTCAACCCCGGGGCCGAGGCCTGGCGCGGCCTGGTGGATGCCCACCTCCTGGCGCACCTGCTGGTGGAGGAGGGCGCTCGCGCGCGCCGTCTGCCCCGGGTCCTGCTGACACTGGGCTGGCTGCTGGGGGTGACGGCCCTGGCGGGCCCGGTCTGGGAGCGGCTGCCCGCGCCCCTCTACCAGGCCCAGGCCCAGCGCGTCATCGTCCTGGATCTCTCGCCCGACATGGATGCCCAGGACCTGACTCCCTCGCGCCTGGGGCGCGCCCGCTTCGAGATCCTGGACCTGCTGGCCGCGGCGGCCGAGGGGGAAACGGCCCTGCTGGCCTATGGCGCCGAGCCCTTCCTGGTCTCGCCCCTGACCCAGGACGCCGCCACCATCGCCGCCCAGGTCCCGGACCTGGCGACGGCCCTCTTGCCGGTGCGAGGCCCCAAGCGGACCGACCTGGCGCTGGAGGCGGCCGGCGACCTGCTCCAGCGCTCCGGCAGCCCCGAGGGCGACATCATCCTGGTGACCGCGGACCCCGAGCGCCCGGAGGCGGTCCGCGCCCAGGTGGCCCGGCTGCGGGACCTGGGCTATCGCACCTCGGTTCTGGGTCTGGGGACCGAGAAGGGGGCTCCGGTGCCCCGGGCGGAGGGCGGATTTGAGGCGGATGCCCAGGGTGGCATCCGGCTGACGCGGTTGCGGCCGGACCTCTTGGCGGACATTGCCGCCGCGGGGGGCGGGCGCTATGTCACCCTCGCCGCCGACGAGAGCGATACCCGCGCCCTGCTGCCGGAGGCCCGGCTCGATGTCGCCGAACCTCAGTTGGGGGCGGATGGGCCCCGGGATACCCAGGCGGATCAGTGGCGCGAGGAGGGGCCCTGGCTCCTGCTGGCCTTGCTGCCCCTGGCGGCTCTGGCCTTTCGCCGTGGCTGGCTGGGCCCCCTAGTCCTGCTCGTTTTCCTGGTGCCGCCACCCTCGGCGGAGGCCCTGGGCTGGGAGGATCTCTGGTGGCGGGCCGACCAGCAGGCCGCCCAGGCCCTGGCCGCTGGCGATCCCAGCCAGGCCGCGGAACGCTTCCAGCGTCCGGACTGGCGCGCCGCGGCTCAGTACGAGTCGGGCGCCTACGACCAGACCCTGGAGACCCTTAAGGACCAGACGGGTGCCGAGGCCGCCTACAACCGCGGCAATGCCTTGGCCCACGCCGGCAAGCTGGAAGAGGCCATCGCGGAGTATGACCGGGCCCTGGGGGAGGCCCCGGGACATGCCGATGCCCAGTACAACCGGGAACTGCTACAGCGGCTGCGGGACAAGCAACAACCGCCGCCCTCCTCAGAGTCCGAGTCCAGGGAGGGTGATCAATCCCAGGATGGGCAGGCGGGTGGTAATAGCCAGAATCAGGAGGATCAGCAAGGCAAGCAGGGTCAAGAGGGCCAGCAGGGTCAGCCATCAGGTGATCAGGGCCAGCAAGGCCAGCAAGGTGATTTGGGCGGCCAGGACTCGCAAGATCAGCCGGGAAAACAAGGCGAGCAGGATCATAAGATCCAGCAAGGGCAGCAAGGCCGGCAAGGCGATTCGGGCGGTCGTGACTCCCAAAATCAGCAAGGAAAACAAGATCAGCCAGGACAGCCAGGCGAGCAGGATCAGACAGGCCAGCAGGGTCAACAAGGCCAGCAGGGTCAACAAGGCCAGGAGGGTCAGCAAGATCAGCAAGGCGATTCAGGCGGTCGGGACTCGCGGGATCAGCCTGAAAAACAGGATCAGCCGGGTCAGCCAGGTCAGCCAGGTCAGCAAGGCCAGCAAGAACAGTCTGAGGGTCAAGGGGGGGATCGGGACAGCGGCGGTCAAGGTCAGGATGCCCAGGGCAGACAACCCCAAGCCCAGGACCCGGCCAGCGCCAAGGGTCAGCCCGCGCCGGGTCAGCGCCAGGAGGGCGCGCCGCGCCCATCCGCCGGGTCGGGAGACCCCAAGGAGGCGGAGGCTGGCCAGGACGCCGCGCAAGCGGGTCGGTCGGCCCAGCCTGAGTCACCGGGCGGCGACAAGCCCGAGGCGGGCGCGGCGGCTGCCTCGCCGGAAGAAGCCAGCCCGGAGCCTCCCGGTCAGGATGATGCCCGGACGTCCGCCGCATCCGGCGCACAGGACAGCCCTCGAGGGCAGCAGCCGGATCAGGCCCGGCCGGGCGCCGAGCCCGGCAAGCAGGACTTGCTCGGCGGCCAGGAGCCCGGAACCACCCCCGGTGGCAAGCCTAATCAGCAGGCCCAGGCACCCCTCGACGAGGGTGAACAGGCCATGGAGCATCAATTGCGCCGTGTCCCGGACGATCCGGGTGGTCTGCTGCGGCAGCGCTTCATGCTCCAGCACCTGCGCCGCCAGGGCCAGTTGCCATGAGGATGGCCAGCAATTCCAAATTTGAGCTGGGCGGCAGCTTAGGCGACCGCTCTGTACTCAAAAGGCCAAATCCAAGGGGCTTTGCAGACCGAAAATCGGTTCTTCAACCCCTGTTTGAGGCCCGTAATGGGCACCGAGTAGCTTCGATACGGCCAAATTTGGAATTGCTGGAGGATGGCGCGCCGAAGTTCAAGTTCCCGCTCAAGTTAAACCCCGCTTGCGCACTAGCGCCCCAGGAGGTCGCGAACGTGAATCCGATCCCAACGCCTTATCAACCCAGCCCGTCCAGGGTCGCCCGTCTCGGAGATGAAGGAACCGGAGGCCATGCCGGACCCGCTCCCTTAACCCGGTTTAACCAAGGGGTGCTGGGGTTCGCTACCCTCCTGTTCCTCTGGGCCTTCGTGGGCCAGGCCGGCGCCGCCGGGCTCGAGGCCAGCGTGGATCGCACCCGCCTGGTCGAGGGGGAATCCTTGCTCCTCACCCTCTCGGGTCCTGGCAATGTCTGGGGTACGCCGGATACCGCGCCCCTCGCCCGGGATTTCGGGGTCCAGAATCAGGGCCAGGGCACCAGCACGGTCATGACCAACGGCCGGGTCACGACCACCCGGGAGTGGCGCCTGCTTTTGTCCCCCAAAGCCGTCGGCCGGCAGACCATCCCGGCCCTCAAGCTGGGCGATCTGGAGAGTGCGCCGATCCCCATCGAGGTGTTGCCCGCCGCCCAGGCCGCCCAGGTGGGGGAGGCACCGGCCGCCCGGCTGGAGGCCGAGCTGGATCGCGAGAGTGTCTATGTACAAGGCCAGGCGGTCTATAGCCTGCGTATCCTGCTGCGGCCCCAGGTCCAGAATGCCAGCCTGGAGGACCCCAAGGCCGAGGGGGTCCAGTTTGAACGGCTGGGCGAGGATCGGGTCTCCGAGATCCAGCGTGACGGCCAGCG
>JADZBU010000330.1 GCA_020851955.1 Chromatiaceae bacterium
GGCCTTCAAGGCCGCCGGGGCGGTGTTGCGCACCGTTGCCTCCAGCGGCGGCGTCAGTGGGGTGCATGCCGGGCGCAAGTTTGGCTTTGCCCAGACGACGACGGACACCGAGGCCCTGTTGACGGATAC
The DNA here is from genome assembly GCA_020851955.1 of Chromatiaceae bacterium. GTDB lineage: Bacteria > Pseudomonadota > Gammaproteobacteria > Chromatiales > Chromatiaceae > M0108. Next base: position 130 of record JADZBU010000330.1, read on the forward strand.
CGGGACGACGGCGCTGGTGATCACCACCCGCCATGATAGCCATGCGCGCTGGGTGACGCGGGGGTTGGCGGCGGGCAAGGCGGTGTTTGTGGAGAAGCCGCTGTGTTTGACGTTGGGGGAGTGGGAGGCGATTGCGGGGATGGTGGGGATGGGTGCGCCGGAGCTCCCCCTCTCCCCCGGCCCCTCCCCCGCGAGGGGGGAGGGGAGTAAGAAGCCCGGCCCCGTGGTGGAAGGTGGCCTTACTACCTCCCCCCTGGCGGGGGAGGGCTGGGGAGAGGGGGTCCAACCTCCCTCCCCCCTGGCGGGGGAGGGCTGGGGAGGGGGGGTCCAACCTCCCCTCCCCCCTGGCGGGGGAGGGGTTGGGGGAGAGGGGGAGCAGGGGGCGATGGCGCCCATTCTGATGGTCGGCTTCAACCGCCGCTTCGCCCCCCAAGTGCAAAAGATCAAGGCCCTGCTGGCGGGGGTGACCGGCCCCAAGGCCCTGGTGATGACGGTCAACGCCGGGGCGATCCCGGCGGACCACTGGACCCAGGACCCGGCGGTGGGCGGGGGGCGCATCATCGGCGAGGCTTGTCACTTTATCGATCTGCTGCGCTTTCTGGCCGGGGCGCCCATCGCGCGGGCGGCAGCGGTGGCCCTGGACGCCCCGACGCGGGATTCCGTCAGCATCAGTCTGCGCTTTGCCGACGGCTCGCTGGGGACCATTCTCTACCTGGCCAACGGCAGCAAGGCCTTCCCCAAGGAGCGGCTGGAGGTCTTCGCCGCCGGCCGGGTGCTGCAATTGGACAACTTCCGCAAGCTGACCGGCTTCGGCTGGCCGGGCTTCAAGAAGCTGAACCTCTGGCGCCAGGACAAGGGCCAGCAGGCCTGCGCCGCCGCCTTCGTCCAGGCCCTGCGGAGCGGCGGCCCGGCGCCTATTCCGCTGGGGGAGATTCTGGAGGTGAGCCGGGTGACCATCGAGGTGGCGGAAGCGGTTTCATGAATTTTGCCTGGGACCGAACCAAGGCAGCGCGCAATCTCGCGAAGCATGGGGTTTCCTGTGATGAAGAAAATTGATGTTACCGAGGAGGATGATCTCCTCTCAGAGTATGACTTGAAGCGGCTGCGCGTGAGGAAATCTGGCCCCGCACGTGAATATTTCCCCGGTCACGGACTAATCACACCTGTCGGAAAATTTATGAGGCAAATGCAGATGTTCAATGAGCGCAAAGTGGCGCAAATGGCAGCGTTCTATTTGGGGCAAGTCCCGGAGTGTCGCATGTCGCATTTGAAGCTGATGAAACTCCTATATCTCGCCGATCGCGAGGCGGTCCGTGCTTTTGGTTTTACCATGTCGGGCGACCGGATGGTCTCCATGCCTCATGGTCCGGTTTTATCAATGACGTTGAATCTTATGGACGGTGATGTGGAGTCTGGTGTTGGGGGGTGGGAGGAATGGATTTCGGATAAAGAAAATCATGAGCTTTCGCTACGCCAACCCCTTCGGGTGGAAAGTCTGGATGAGCTTTCGCCAGCCGAGATTGAGGTATTGACCGCGGTCTGGTCCACGTTCGGTCCGATGGATCAATGGGAAATTCGGGATTGGACGCATCACAATTGTGCCGAATGGGAGGACCCGCGAGGCTCGTCCTACCCGATCTCCTTCGAGCGCTTGGCTCTTGCCCTCGGGTTCAATGGGTCCGTGGTCAGCGAACTTGCCGCCCGAATTCAGGAGGAGCAGGAGATCGATAAGCTTTTTGCGGCGTTATGAGCCTGTTTCTCCCCTTAAAGCGGGCTACCTTGCTGGTTCCTTCTGGACCGGTGAGTGAGCCAGGTCGAAAACATCTGTTCATACTTCTCACGGATCCGGCTGACGATGGTAGCGGAGCTAAGTGGGTGCTTATGGTTTCGGTGTCGAGCATCAAGGCTGGAGCACCCTACGATGCCGCGTGCATCCTCTATCCTGGCGATCATCCATTTATAAAACGCGAGAGCTTTATGGTTTATCAGAAGGCCCGGATTGAGGAAGCCGCCAAGGTGCTGCGAGGTGTGAAAGAGGGTAGGCTGATACCCCAGTCACCGATGGATTCAGCCGTCTTCGCGCGGATTTGCAAGGGACTCGAGGATTCCCGGCTGACCGTTCCTAAGGTTCTGAGGTTTTATTTGGCGGCGACTGGTAGGTGATGGGGGTGATTCATGTACAAGTACGAAACGATTATCTACTGGAGTGAATCCGATCAGGCCTATCTGGCCGAGATCCCGGAACTCCCCGGCTGTATGGCGCATGGCGGCTCCTATGAGACGGCCTTGGCTAATTCGCAAGCGGCCATTCATCTGTGGTTGGATACCGCCGCGGAGTTTGGGGACCCGATTCCCCAACCCAAGGGCCGCCGGTTGATGTACGCCTAAACCATGCTCATCGATATCATCGCCGGCGCCCGGCCCAATTTCATGAAGATCGCGCCCATCATCCGTGCCCTGGAAGCGCGGGCGGTGGCGGGCGGGCCGCTGCGCTACCGCCTGGTGCATACTGGCCAGCACTATGACGCCCGCCTGTCGGGCGCTTTTTTTGAGCAACTCGGCATCCCGGCGCCGGATGTCAATCTGGAGGTGGGCTCCGGCACCCAGGCGGAGCAGACAGCGGCGATCATGGTCGGCTACGAGCGCCTCTTGCTGGATGCGCCCTCCCGCCTGTGCCTGGTGGTGGGGGATGTGACCTCGACCATGGCCTGCGCCATCGCCGCCCAGAAGCTGGGCGTTCCGGTGGCCCATGTGGAGGGCGGCATTCGCTCTGGCGACTGGAGCATGCCGGAGGAGATCAACCGGATGGTGACGGACAGCATCACCAACTGGTTTTTCACCACCAGCGACTTTGCCAATGCCAATCTGCGCCGCGCCGGGGTGGGGGACGAGCGGATCTTTTTTGTCGGCAACACCATGATCGACACCCTGCTGGCCAATCTGGACCGGCTGCGGCCGCCGGGGTTTTGGAACGAACTGGGGTTGCAGGCCGGTGGCTACTTTGTGGTGACCCTGCATCGCCCCGCTAACGTCGATGCCGGTGAGGACTTGGCGCGGCTATTGGCGGCCATCGGCACGGGGACCCGCGGCCTGCCGGTGATCTTTCCCGTCCACCCGCGCACGGCTAAGACCCTGGGGGAGTTGGCGGCCCTGCCGGCCAACCTGCAGCTGGTCGAGCCCCAGCCCTATCTGGAATTCAACTACCTGGTGAAGCACGCCAAGGCAGTGATCACCGACTCTGGCGGCATCACCGAGGAGACCACGGTGCTGGGGGTGCCCTGCTTGACCTTGCGCGACACCACCGAGCGGCCGGAGACGGTGAGCATCGGCACCAATGCCCTGATTGGTACGGACCCCGCCAAGCTGGGGCCAGCGCTGGAGCGGTTGTTTGCGGGGGACTGGCCGCGGGGCGGCATTCCGCCGCTGTGGGATGGGCGGACCGGGGAGCGGATTGTGGCGGCTCTGGAGGGAGTGGTGGCCCGTTAGCCCTGCGCACCCCCCTCTCCCCACCCCTCCCCCGCGAGGGGGGAGGGAGTAAGACGGACCATCCCCGCTCGACTGCTACGGCCCAGCCACGGCTTTGGCGGCACCGCCATGGCTTTGGCCCTCCCCCCCCATTATTTAGATAACGCTTGTTCAGGATCGACTATGCGCATCCTTTTCCTGAGTGATAACTTTCCGCCGGAGGTCAACGCCCCGGCCTCGCGGACCTTTGAGCATTGCCGCGAGTGGGTTAAGGCTGGCCATGAAGTGACGGTGATCACATGCGCGCCAAACTTTCCGAAAGGCGAGCTCTACGCGGGTTACCGCAATCGCCTGTGGCAGTGGGAGACCCTGGAGGGGATCCGGGTGTTGCGGGTGTGGTCCTACCTGGCGCCTAACCAGGGTACTCTGAAACCGACCCTGGATTTTATGTCCTACATGGTCACCAGCTTTCTGGGGGGGCTGGTGCTGCGGCGACCGGACGTGATCGTCGGTACCTCGCCGCAAATTTTTACCGTCTGCTCGGCCTGGATGCTGTCGGTGTTCCGCTGGCGGCCCTTTGTCTTTGAGCTGCGCGATCTCTGGCCAGAGTCGTTGGTGACCGTGGGGGCCATGAACCACCCGCTGCTGATCGGGCGGCTGGAGCGGCTGGAGTTGTTCCTCTACCGCCGCGCGGCGGTGGTGGTGGCCTTGACCGAGGCCTTCCGCCGCGACCTGGCGCGGCGAGGTATCGATCCCGGCAAGATCGAGCGGGTGACCAATGGTGTCGATCTGGCACGCTTCTTTCCTCGTCCCCGGGACCGGGAACTGGCCGAGCGCCTTGGCCTGGTGGATAAGTTTGTGGTCGGCTATGTCGGTACGCACGGGCGGGCGCATGCCTTGGAGACGGTGTTGGCGGCGGCCGACTGGTTGCGCCAGCGCCCAGAGGGCGCCGGGGTGTGCTTTCTGTTGCTGGGCCACGGTGCGCGCAAGGAGGCGCTGAAGGCGCAGGCCGCGGCGATGGGCCTGGACAATGTCCTGTTCCTGGATACGGTGTCCAAGGACGAGGTGCCGCGCTACTGGTCGCTCCTGGATGTGTCGGTGGTCCATCTGAAGAAGACCGAGAAATTCGATAAAGTGCTGCCGTCCAAGCTTTTCGAATGTATGGGCATGGGTATTCCAGTGCTGCAGGGGGTGGCGGGGGAATCCGCCGAACTGGTCCAGCGCGAGGCTATGGGCCTGGTGTTCGAGTCCGAAAATGCCGAGGCGTTGGGCGATGCGATCCTGCGCCTGGCTGCGGATCGCGTTTTGTACGAGCGCCTGCGGGTGAACTGCCTGGCCGCCGCCCAGCGCTATGAGCGGGGTGAACTCGCCAGGCGGATGCTGGGGATTTTGGAGGGTGTGGTCGGGGGGCAGGGTGCGGGCGGCCGGGTGCGGCAATAGCCTGCCATCGTCATGCCGGGGCCTATCCTGCGTGTCCGCCTGTGAGGGCTTGAAGTGACGTTATCCCGGTATTGGCACACCCTGCGCTATCTGCGCCCGGTGCAGTTCTACGGCCGTTTGTGGTTCCGGCTGTATCGGCCCCGGCCGGATATCCGCCCCGCGCCGGGGCTGCGCCCAGCGACGGGGTCGTGGATGGCTGCGGCGGCCAAGCCGATCAGCCTGCTGGGACCGGCGACCTTGCGTTTTTTGAACCAGACCCATGAGGTGGCTGGGTCGGGGGCCTGGAATGATCCGGCGCGGGATAAGCTCTGGCTCTACAACCTGCACTATTTTGATGACTTGGGCGCTGCCCCCTCTCCCCAGCCCTCCCCCGCCGGGGGGGAGGGGGCAAGAGCCGCCACGGGCGCCGCGCACATCCTCCCCTCCCCCCTGCGCGGGGGAGGGGTTGGGGGAGAGGGGGATGAAGGGCCGCAATGCGCTCATTCTCCCTCCCCCCTCGCGGGGGAGGGCCGGGGAGAGGGGGATGGGGCGCCGCGATGCGCTCCTCCTCCCTCCCCCCTGGCGGGGGAGGGCTGGGGAGAGGGGGTGCAGGCCGCAAGCGATCAGCGACTTCAATGGCATCTGGCTCTCCTCACGCGTTGGGTTGCCGAGAACCCTCCCGGCACCGGCACTGGCTGGGAGCCTTATCCCACCTCCCTGCGCATCGTCAATTGGATCAAGTGGGCGCTGGCGTACTCACCTGAGCGGGAAGGGGTGTCCGCCGTGCTACCGCCGGCCTGCCTCCAGAGCCTGGCCGTCCAGGCCCGCTGGCTGAGCCGGCGGCTGGAGCATCACCTGCTCGGCAATCATCTCTTCGCCAACGCTAAGGCCCTGGTTTTCGCCGGGGCCTTTTTCGTTGGCCCGGAGGCGGACCGCTGGCGCACCCTGGGCCTGCGCCTGCTGGCGCGGGAGCTGGACGAACAGATTTTGCCGGACGGTGGGCACTTTGAGCGCAGCCCCATGTACCACGCCATCTTACTGGAGGATGTGCTGGATCTGATCAACCTGGCCGGGGCTTATCCGGGGCTGTTTGGGGCGGTCGGGTCGGCCAGCGCCGAGGCGACCTTGTCGAGCGCGGGTCAGTTGGTCGTGAGTCAGCCGATCCTGAGTCAGCCGGTCGCGGGAGCGCCTTTGGCCCGGGGGGGCCAGGGAGGGCCTGTCCTCGCCCTTTGGCGCGCCAAGGCCACCGCCATGCTGGACTGGCTAGCCGCGATGACTCACCCGGATGGGGAGATCAGCTTCTTCAACGATGCGGCGTTCGGTATTGCGCCCACGCTAGCGGATTTGCAGCGCTACGCAGACGGCATTTCCGCCGTGAGTCGGGCACGCCCGGCTGCCTCCACCATCCCGGCTACCACCCCCGGCATGTCGGCCCGGACGACGGACGTCCCGTGTTGCTGGTTGCGTGACTCGGGCTATGTCCGTTTGGCGGCTGGTCCGGCGGTGGCCATCCTGGACGTCGCCCCCATCGGCCCGGACTATCTGCCGGGCCATGCCCATGCCGATACCCTGTCGTTCGAGTTGTCGCTGTTCGGCCAGCGGGTGATCGTCAACGGCGGGACCTCGCGTTATGGCAGCGGCCCGGAGCGCCTGGCGGAGCGCGGCACGGCGGCGCATAGCACGGTGCAGCTCGATGGCGTCGATTCCAGCGAGGTGTGGGGTGGTTTTCGCGTCGCCCGGCGGGCGCGGGTGTGGGGGGTCAGGGTGCGGCAGGGCGAGGCGGACTTGGCCGCGGTTAGCGACGAGGGGCTGCCGGCAAGGCCCGTCATGGTCCCCGCAGCCCCTGCCATCGCTGCGTCGGGCACACCGCTTCAGGTCTCCGCGGCCCATGACGGCTATCGTCGCCTGCCGGGGCGACCGGTGCATCACCGCACTTGGGACCTGACGGAAGGTGGCTTCTCCGTTACTGATGCTATCGAGGGCGAGTACCGCACCGCCATCGCCCGCTTTCATCTGCACCCCGCGATCCGCGTGGCGATGGACCCCGGGGGCGATGGCGACCAGGCCAGCGGCTACCTCGACCTCCCCGGCGGTCAGCAAGTCCGTTGGCAAAGCACGGGCGGCGCGGCCCGGCTCGTTCCCGACGCTTGGCATCCGCAATTTGGCCTGAGTGAGGCTGCCCACTGCCTGGAGCTCAGGCTGGCGTCTGCCGAGTGCCGGTTGCATTTGGCGTGGGGGCGGGGGGATGCGCTGCACGGGGACGACCAGGGTCCCTCCAGGTAATTCGTGGCCCCATTTGGCTTTTCGAACGCGCTGGCAGCGACCCACCGCGGGCCAAATTACGA
>JADZBU010000331.1 GCA_020851955.1 Chromatiaceae bacterium
CGATTAAACAGGTCGTGTTTAGGCATCGGGCCACCAATCCCCGGGTCTTTGGTTCGGTGGCTCAGGGTACCGATGACGAAGACAGCGATCTCGATTTGCTGGTCGATCCCCTGCCGGATACGTCTCTATTGGATGTCGCGATGATTCAGGTGGAATTGGAGACGCTGCTCGGTGTCCCGGTCGATGTCGTGACTCCCAACGGATTGGCGGCCGGGTTCCGGGATCGGGTGTTGGATGAGGCGCTGGCGCTATGAAGCAGAAGGCGCTGCGGGCCGGCGATTATCTCGGCCATCTTCTTACCGCGATTCAGCTACCTCTACGCCGGGCTGAAGCTGTTCTTTGCCACCCGCGGCCTGGGTGAGTTCAAGATCATCGTCGGTGCCCCCCTGGCCCCGGCGCACCGGTTTTATCGCCGCATGGGCGCCGTGCCGGTGGCGGAGATCGAGGTCCATCGCGGGGCCGCGTCCACCGTCTATGTCCAGCGGGTCGGGGATATCTGACCAGGGATGGATAGCCTCCTGGGCACCGTGAAGCGCCTGGTCGGGACCGGGGCGGCGCGCCCGCGGCTGGTGCTGGTGACCTCCGCCGCGCATATGCCGCGGGCGATGCGTCACTTCCAGGCCGTGGGTCTGGACCCCCTCTCCGCGCCTACCCAGCACCTGGCGGGTCGCGCCAGCGGCCGGCGCCTGAGCGACTGGCTGCCCTCCGCCACCAACCTGCGCAAGACCGAGTCTGCCCTGCACGAATACCTGGGCCTGCTGGCCTGGCGTTGGGATCATCCAGGGTAGGGGGTTTTCCAAGGTTGATCATGGCGCCATTTGGTTTAAAAGTGAGGTAATATTCATCTGTTTTTAAACCATCCCCGGGGGGCGTTCGTCATGATCGGTCAACGCATTCGGCAGGCCCGCCTGGCTGCGGGTCTGACCCTTGACGCCATGGGTTCGGCGGTAGGCCTGACGCATACCGCTATCCAGAAGTATGAAAAGGGGCTTATGACGCCCTCCTCAGGGCATTTGCTCAAGATGGCGCAGGCCTGTGGTGTCCGCACGGAATACTTCTTTCGCTCGAACCAGGTGGAGTTACGCCAGCCAGAATTCCGCAAGCGTGCGACCTTCGGTAAGCAGGCCCAGGAAGCATTAACGTTCAAGGTCTTAGAACTGATCGAACGGCGCGTGGAATTGTTGGGCGCGTTCCCCGACTCGCCGTTACCGACCTTTACCCCTCCGGCCGGGTTGCCGGCGCGGCTTGCGTCTTTAGACGAGGTCGAGACCTGCGCCGATCTTGTTCGCGCCGCCTGGCAACTCGGCCTTAACCCGATTGCGGATGTGACGGATACCCTTGAAGCGCGCGGGCTGCTGGTCATCCTCGTGGATGAGGACCACCCGGGCTTCTCGGGGTTGACCGCCACCGCCAAGACGGACGATGGACGGCGGACCTACCCGGTGGTGGCTGTCTCTTCCCGCTGGCCCGGTGATCGTCAGCGCTTTACCTTGGCCCATGAACTTGGACATTTGCTGTTGGACGGTCGCTTGTCTGCGGATCTTGATGCGGAAAAGGCGTGCGATCGGTTTGCGGGGGCCTTCCTCGCTCCACGGGATGCTGTGGTTCAGATGATGGGACGCAAACGCCATGCTTTCGAGTGGCAAGAGTTGTATGCGCTCAAGCTGGAGTTTGGTCTTTCGATGGCAGGATGGCTGCAGCGTGCCCGGCAGTGCGATGTGATCACCGCGACCACTCACGAGGTCCTTTGGCGCCGTTTTTCAGGGAAGGGGTGGCGCAAGCAGGAACCTGGTGAAGCGGTCGCCAACGAGCAGCCGCGACTTTTTGATCAGTTGGTGTATCGGGCACTGGGAGAGCGGTACATCTCGGAGTCCAAGGCGGCGGAGTTGCTGGGCATCCCGCTGATGCGCTTCCACAAGGCGCGTCAATTGGAGTCGGTGGATGCTGCTGCTGATCAGTGACGCCAACATCCTGATTGACATGGAAGCAGGGGAGTTGATGGTGACCCTGTGAGTTGTGGGCATCCCTACCAGACAGGATCGATGGCTCATCGGCCCATTGAATTGGCTGGAAGCGCACCGCCGCGCTTTTCATCTTCCGGGGTGTGGCTGGCCCCTTCCATGACCGTTAGCCGCCTCGCTCCTGCCGATCATCCTGAGCGTTGCAGCGCAACCCTTGCGTTCATTTAAGATGACTTCCTCTTCGCCCGACCCCGCTGATTCCTTCGCCCATCTGCTCGCGGAGATCCGCGCGCTTTACGGCCCCGGTCCCATCCCCCTGCACCGCCCGGTGTTCGAGGGCAACGAGCGCCAGTATCTGGTGGACTGCATCGACTCCAACTTTGTCTCCTCGGTGGGGGCCCAGGTGACGGCGTTCGAGGAGCGCATCGCCGCCTTTACCGGGGCGGGGTTTGCGGTGGCGACGGTCAACGGCACCGCGGCCCTCCAGGTGGCGCTGCAACTGGCGGGGGTGGGACCCGAATCGGAGGTGATCACCCAGGCCCTGACCTTTGTCGCCACCTGCAACGCTGTTCGCTACAACGGCGCCTGGCCGGTGTTCGTGGACGTGGACCGCGATAGCCTGGGCCTTAGCCCGGCGGCGCTCCGGGATTTTTTGGAGGGTTACGGGGAGCGGCGGGCGGACGGGGTTTATAACCGCGCCAGCGGCCGGCGCCTGGCCGCCTGCGTGCCCATGCACACCTGTGGTCTGCCCGGGCGGATCCAGGAGATCGTGGCCCTCTGTGATGATTGGGGCATCCCGGTGGTGGAGGATGCCGCAGAGTCCCTGGGCAGTTGGGTGGAACTGGCTCCCTCCCCCCTCGCGGGGGAGGGCGGGGGGAGAGGGGGCAAGGCCGCGACGGCGCCCCACCCCCCGGGTCCCGGCTGGCGCCACACCGGTACCTTCGGCCGATTGGGTACCCTGAGCTTCAACGGTAATAAGATCATCACCACCGGTGGCGGCGGCATGATCATCACCGATGATGCCGCCCTGGCGGCGCGGGCCAAGCACCTGACCACCACGGCTAAGATCCCGCACCCCTACGACTTTATGCACGACGAGCTGGGTTTTAACTTTCGGCTGCCGAACCTCAACGCTGCCCTGGGCTGCGCCCAGATGCAACGCCTGCCGGACATGCTGGCGGTCAAGGCCCGGATCGCAGCGCGCTATGCGGCCCTGCTTTCAGAGGGGCCGATCCGCCTGATCCCGCCCTTGGCGGGGACGCGGCCAAATCATTGGCTGAATGCCGTGCTGCTGGACTCCGCCGCGGAGCGCGATGCCCTGCTGGCCTACAGCAACGCCCAAGGGGTCATGACCCGCCCCCTCTGGCGGCTGATGCACCGGCTGCCCATGTATGCGGACTGCCAGCAGGATGGGCTGGAGAATTCCCTGTGGCTGGAGGCGCGGGTGGTGAATGTGCCGTCCAGTGTGCCGGAGGGGTGGATGGGGGAGGCGTCAGGGGAGGGGCTTAGGGCGTAAGATGGCTGGGTACCAGAGCGAGACGCTGCGAGTCGATACCGGGGTGGGAGAGCACATGGCTTCTGCGGTGCGGGTGATGGCTGGCCATCTGGCGGCGGAGGCGGCGTATCGGATTATCCATCGGGTATTGGGCGCGCGTGGCATCGAGCATCTGGTGCTTAAGGGCCCGCACCTTGGGGCGATGGTTTACGACGCGGTTTGGGAGCGGGGCTATGGTGACCTGGATGTGCTGGTGCGCCCTGGCCAATTTCAGGATGCGCTCTTGGGGCTGCTGGACAATGGCTTCTCGCTAAAGGCGGGCCCGGCGAGGCGTGGGGCGACTATCGATTCTTCCTACAATCGCGGTCTTGTGTCTCCCCTTGGCTGGCTGGTGGAACTGCATCGGGCGTTCTGCGCCTATGATCTGTATCCCGTCGATTACGAGGCCTTGTTTTCCCGAGCGGTGCCGTTTCGTTTTGGCCAGGTAGAAGCGCTGGGTCTGGCGCCCGAGGACCTGCTGCTGCATCTGGTGATCCATGCCGCCAAGAGCCAGTATCGTACCCTTGAGCCCAAGCATGTGCGGGACGTGACCTTGTTGGTGGCTCATCAGCCGATGCACTGGGAGCCCTTTTTGATGCGAGCCCGGGAGTCCCGGTGTCGCACGGCGGCCTGGGTGCTGCTATCGGCGGCGGTGAAGATCCACGACGCGCAGGTGCCCGATGAGGTTCTGCGGCGGCTGCGCCCCTCGTGGGTGTGGCGATGGTGGCTGGGGCGGTGGCTGACGATGGAGCGGTTTCCGCTGTTCCGGAGGCCAGGGCTGCCGTTGTGGCTGGGCCGCCTGTTGGTGGCCCCGGCCGTAGTCGATGGGTTCTGGCACGGCGTGGCCAGCGGATTGCGCTTCGCCTCCCTGCGGTTGCGGGATGTGTGGCAGGGGCCTTGATGTTGTGCTTGCCGGAGCCTGTGGTCTGCCTTGCTGCGCCTGCGCTTTGGCGACCTGTCCGTCGCCTGGTGGGTCAGTTTAGTTGGCCACTAACACCCCTTCCGGTGCGCGACCGACGATGGGCCACCGTTGGGATACCTCGCTTGCCCGCTCTGATGGGGTCTGTCAGAATGGCCACAAGATGTAGGAACATATTGTGGGCTTTTTGAGCCCCGAGGCCAATCATGAAGGCACTAAGTATTCGCGAATTGAAAAACAATCCCTCGGCGGCCCTGCGGGATGCGCAAACAGACGATCTGGTGGTGGTGATGAACCGGCAACAGCCTCAGGCGCTGCTGGTGGATCTGGCGCATCTAGGGAGCGCGGATCTAGCCGGGGTAAAGTTTGCGTTGGCGGTGGCGCTGTTTCGGCAGGGGCAGGTATCGCTGGGGTATGCCGCCCGCGTCGCGGGCCTATCGGTTTCAGCCCTGATCGAACGGTTTGGGCGCATGAGGATTCCGATCGTGAATGTCGATGATCGGGAGCTGGAACACGACCTGTCAGCCATCGCGACATGGCAACGCCCCCCGTCCGCCTGATCATTGCCGATGCCGGGCCGCTGATTATCCTGTCCCGAGTCGGGGAACTAGGCCTGCTGCGGCAGGTGTTCGGCCAGGTGTGCATCACGGACGCGGTTCGGGACGAACTCCTGGGGGGCGGCACCTTTCCCGGGCAAGCCGGGATCGAGGCAGCACTGGCCGATTGGATCGATGTCGTGCCAGTGGGCATCGGTACCTGGGAACCCGCCAATCCGGACCTGGGCGCCGGCGAGGTTACGAGTCTCTTCCTGGCGTTGCACAACCCGGGCAGTCTGCTGATTCTCGATGATGCCGCCGCCCGGCGTGAGGCCGATTGGCGCGGTCTGAACTATGTCGGCCTGATCGGTGTGGTGCTGGAGGCCAAGCGGCGGGGACGCATCGAAAAGGCCAAGCCACTGCTTCAATCGCTTCAGAACGCGGGCTATTATCTGAGCGAGCGACTGCTGGACAAGGCGCTGGCTACCGTGGGCGAGACGAATTCCCAATTAAAGAGGTAGCAACCCTGCAGTGGGATGTCGTTGCCGTCCAACCGGTCGGCAATCGAACCTTTATCGTCACGTTTTCCGATGGCCTAACAACCCCTCTGCCCAACCCGTCCCCTCTGGCGGCCGATGCACCGGCTGCCCATGATCCGCTATGATGTGGATATCTCAGGATCGAACGAGTGAATCCCCGATGACAAATCATCGTAAACCAATTTGTGAACCCCCTGCCGTCTCGCTGGGCAAAATCAAGCGTTTCGGTCCTGTTGGACCTAAATATGAGATTTGCCGAGTGCTCCAACCCGTTGATGATGGCGATTGGCTGCTAGCCATCAAGCTTATTGAAAGTGGCGAAACCGCTGAGTATCGGTATAGCCACATGGTGGATGATCCAGAGGCCCAGTGATGTTTGCTATTGCCTTTGGTTTAGTGGTCGCCGATACCGAAAAGCATCACCCCAAAGGGGTATCAACCGCCTATGCGGAGATTGGCGCGACCCTCAATGAACATGGGTTTCGGCGGGTGCAGGGCAGTCTTTATGTTACCGATAATGAAAACATGGCCAAATTATTTCTGGCTATTCAGGCGCTGCGGTTAAAGCCTTGGTTTGCGCCATCGGTCCGGGATATCCGGGCTTTTCGAATTGAGCAATGGTCGGATTTTACCGATCTGGTCAAAGTGGGTAACACCCCGGTGCCTTAGTGCCTTACCAGGTACCCTCCTCGCAGCACCTTAAGCCTCGGAGCCCACCCATGAATGATGTCCTGCAATTAATCGGCCGGGACCAAGCCCTATTCGAGGCGGACCTGGCGCGGCATGAATCGCTGCTGTCCGAATTAGTAGCGAACGGGCGCTTTCTGGTCATCGGCGGCGCCGGGTCCATCGGCCAGGCGGTGGCACGGGAGATCTTCAAGCGCCGGCCCCGGGCGCTGCATGTGGTCGATATCAGCGAGAACAACCTGGTGGAGCTGGTGCGCGATATCCGCAGCACCTTGGGCTACATCGAGGGGGACTTCCGCACCTTTGCCATCGACTGCGGTTCGGTGGAGTTTGGCGCCTTGCTGCGCTGGGCGGGTGGCTATGATTATGTGCTGAATCTGTCGGCCCTGAAGCATGTGCGCAGTGAGAAGGACCCCTTTACGCTGATGCGCATGGTGGATGTCAATATTCTGAATACCATTGCGACCTTGGCGGCTGCGGCTCATCCCCCTCTCCCCCGGCCCCTCCCCCGCGGGGGGGGAGGGGAGGTTAGTCCCCCTCTCCCCAGCCCTCCCCCGCAGGGGGGGAGGGGGCAAGAGGTGGCGGCGGGAAGGGGGCAAGGCGGGGCGCGCAAGTATTTCTGCGTCTCCACGGACAAGGCGGCTAATCCGGCCAATATGATGGGCGCCAGCAAGCGCATCATGGAGATGTTTTTGATGCGGGCGAGCCTGGAGTTGCCGATCTCCACGGCGCGCTTCGCCAACGTCGCCTTTTCCGATGGCTCCCTGTTGCATGGTTTCAACCAGCGCTTTGCCAAGCGCCAGCCCTTTTCGGCGCCGAACGATGTGCGGCGCTATTTTGTTACCCCCCAGGAGTCAGGGGAGTTGTGCCTGCTGTCCTGCCTGCTGGGGGAGAATCGGGATATCTTTTTCCCGAAGTTGAGCGAGAAGCTGCACCTGATTACCTTTGCCGAGATCGCGCGGCGCTATCTGCGCGCCCAGGGTTACGAGCCTTATGAGTGCGCGAGCGAGGCCGAGGCGCGGGACTGCGTCGCCGAGCGCCTGGCCCGGAAGCAGTGGCCTTGCTATTTCTTTGCCAGCGATACCACGGGCGAGAAGGATTTTGAGGAGTTCTACACCGAGCGCGAGGTCTTGGACATGGACCGGTTCGCGAGCATCGGCGTCATCAAGAACGAGCCTGATTTTGAGCCGGCCAAGCTGGAGCTGTTCTTGGAGCGGATCGCCGCTTTAAAGGCCCGGGGTATCTGGGAGCGCGACGAGCTGGTGGAGCTGTTCCACACCATGATCCCCGAGTTTGGGCATAAGGAGATGGGCAAGTTTTTGGACGACAAGATGTAAAGGCGTCCTGCTGCCCTGCTCCCCTCGCGGGGGATGCCGCCGCCACGACAATCCCTGTCCCTTTCGGCCCCGTTCTTACTCCCTCCCCCCTCGCGGGGGAGGGCCGGGGAGAGGGGGAAGCCTTCCCTACCCATCTTGCTGACATTGAGCCCCCTGCTATGGACAAACTGGACGGCACCCGCATCGCGGATTTTCTGCTTTCGACCATTTTCATCTCCTGGGTCCTGCCTCTGTGGGTCATCGTCATCCCTATCCTGCGCTTTACCGGCGAGGGTGAGGTCTTTTATCGCCAGCCGCGGGTGGGCAAGGATGGCAAGCTGTTTGATCTACTCAAGTTCGCGACCATGCTGAAAAACAGTCCGAGCATCGGTACCGGCGAGTTGACGCTCCACGATGACCCCCGGGTGCTGCCGGTGGGACGCTGGTTGCGCAAGAGCAAGATCAATGAATTGCCGCAATTGATCAACGTCTGGCTGGGTCACATGAGCATCGCCGGGCCCCGGCCCCAGACCCCGCGCTGCTTTGGTGCCTATGCGGAAGCGGTGCAGCGGGAACTGATCAAGGTCCGCCCGGGCCTGTCCGGCATCGGCCCCATCCTGTTCCGTGGCGAGGAGAAAATGATGAAGGACGCCGCCGATCCGGTGGCCTTCTACGATCAGGTGATCATGCCTTACAAGGGTCAGGTCGAGGCGTGGTATATCCACAACCATTCGGTGAAGAACTACTTCCTGATCATCATTGCGACCATCTGGATCATCCTCTTCCCCAAGAGCCAGGTCGCCTGGCAGTGGTTTCAGGGCCTGCCCAAGCCGCCGGCGGCGTTGGCACCCTATTTTTAGCCTTCACCCATGATGCCTTGGTTGCAAGCGGCCCGTTCGCGGGTGCTGGTGTTGTTGCATGACCTGCTGATGATCCCGGTGGCCTGGGGGCTGACCTATTGGGTGCGCTTCAATCTGGCTTACATCCCGCCGGAGTTCATTACCGAGGCGGTGGCTATGCTGCCCCTGGTGATGGGGGTGATGGGGGCGACCTTCTGGGTCTTTGGCCTGTACCGCAGTGTCTGGCGCTTTGCCTCGCTGACGGATTTGGTGCGCATCGGCCAGGCGGTGGCGACCGGCACCACCCTGCTGCTGCTGTTGCTGTTCGTGTTCAACCGCATGGCCTTTGTGCCGCGGTCCTTGCCGCTGCTCTTCGTGCTGTTTCAGGTGCTGCTGCTGGCGGGGCCTCGCTTGTGTTATCGCTGGCTGAAGGACCGGCGCCTGGATTTCGGGAGTGGCCAGCGGGTGCTGATCGTGGGTGCCGGGCGCGCCGGGGAGATGCTGGTGCGGGATCTGCTGCGTAATCGCGGCGCGGGCTATGTACCGATTGCCTTTGTGGATGATCTGCCACGGCGCGTGGGGGGCTTGGTCCATGGGGTGCCGGTGCGTGGTAGCTGCGCGGAGATTCCCCGGCTGGTGGCGGTCTATGGTATCGATCTGATTCTGCTGGCCACCCCCAGCGCCACGGCGCGGGAAATGCAGCGCCTGGTGGGCCTGTGCGAGGCGGCGGGCAAACCCTTCCGGACCGTGCCCCGGGTGAAGGAGTTGCTGGCCGGTCAGGTGGCGGTGAACCAGTTGCGCCCGGTGTCGCTGGAGGACCTGCTGGGCCGTGACCCGGTGACCCTGGATTGGGAGGGTATCCGCCAGGGCCTGACGGACAAGGTGGTCCTGGTCAGCGGGGCCGGCGGGTCCATTGGCTCCGAACTGTGCCGCCAGATCTGGCGTTGCCGGCCGCGGCGGCTGATCCTGGTGGACCAGGGGGAATTCAATCTTTACCAGATCGAGATGGAGTTGGTGGAGGCGGCGCCTGCATCCCCGGTGGGCGCCGAGCCTGCGACTCCCCTGGCGCAAGCCGAGCCCTCGATGCCCTTCCCTGATGCCGGCGCCGAGCCAGCGACTCCCTCCCCTTTGGTGAGCGCTTCGCCATCGGCTCCCTCCCCTGTTGCGAGCGCTTCGCTATCGACTCCCTCCCCCCTCGCGGGGGAGGGCTGGGGAGAGGGGGAGCGGGGAGAGGGGGGCCGCCTGAGCCGCCATCTCCTGGACATCACCGCCGCCAACAAGGTCAACGCCCTCTTCGACCGCCTGCGCCCGGCGGTGGTCTTCCACGCCGCCGCCTACAAGCATGTGCCGCTGTTGGAGGATCAGATTGCCGCCGCCTTGCACAATAATGTCATCGGCACCCAGGTCATGGCGGAGGCGGCGGCGCGGTGGGGCAGCGAGCGCTTCGTCCTCATCTCCACCGACAAGGCGGTGAACCCGTCCAATGTCATGGGTGCCACCAAGCGCTTTGCGGAACTCATCTGCCAGGACCTGGGCCAGTACTCCGCCTGCCGTTTTCTGACGGTGCGCTTCGGCAACGTGCTGGGCTCCGCCGGCAGTGTGGTGCCGCGCTTTCAGCACCAGATCGAGCGTGGCGGCCCGGTGACGGTGACCCATCCGGACATCGAGCGCTTCTTCATGACCATCCCCGAGGCCTGTCAGTTGATCATGCAGGCGGCGGTGATCGGCCAGGGCGGCGAGACCTTGGTGCTGGACATGGGGGAGCCGATCAAGATCCGCTATCTGGCGGAGCAGATGATCCGGTTGTCGGGCCGGGAGCCCGGGCGGGACATCCCGATCGTGTTTACCGGCCTGCGGCCGGGCGAAAAGCTCTACGAGGAGCTGTTTTACGACGCGGAGGAATACGGCCCGACGCCTCACCCCAAGATCCGTGTCGCCCGGCGTGCCAGGGTGGGGGATGCCGGCCAACGGGATGCAGCCCTCGCGACGCTGCGGGCGGCCCTGGCGCCGGGCGAGAGTGGCGCGGGGGGATTGCGCGATGCGTGCCCGGCGCCAGGTGGGGACCGGGCTCTCCTGGCGCCGGGTAGTGGTGGCGCGGCGGGCCAGGCCACCCTGGATGAGGCCGCCCTGGCAGCACTGCTCGCCCAAGTCGTCCCGGATTGGCGGCCTGCCGGGGGGGGCCGCCGGTCGTAGGCTATGAGGCATCCGCTCCCAGCCCCTCCCCCTTGGCGCGTGAGGGGTGACGCGCGATGCCACCGCCACCGTCGGCTTCATGGCCCCTCCCCCCGCGCGGGGGAGGGGTTGGGGAGAGGGGGAAGGCCTGCGGCGTAACCACCCTTCAGCATAAGAACCTGGCATCGGCCAGGTTTTTTGCATTTAGGGCCTGACGACTGGGCGCGGCCAGGCTGCCGTGACCCCTGCCAGGCGGAGGCAAGGGCGGCGGGTGGCAAAGGAGCGAGCGATGCTGCAGCGCCCGAACAGCCAAATTACGAAACACAGCCAAATTACCTGGAGACTGGCGTAGGATTATTTTCCCCTTGAATACTTACTTTATTGACCGCAAATGGCTTGATCATCAGACCCTTTTGAGATTTCCCGCATGACTGAATCCCACCCCGAAACGGCGGCCAGCCCCACGCCAGCCGTCCCCACCCTGGACACCGCCCTTGTCACCGACCCATCGGCGGAGGCCCGTCCGGACCATGCCAAGTCCCGGTCCAATCGGCGCAACGCCCTCAAGAGTACCGGGCCGCGCACGGTGGACGGCAAGGCGCGGGTCAGTGACAACGCCCGGTCGCATGGCTTTCTCAGCCGTCATCTGCTGGTGGAGGGGGAGTCGCCGGCGGAATTTGCCGCCCTGTTGGCGGAACTGGTGGCGGATTACCAGCCGGTCGGGGTGGTGGAGACGGGCCTGGTGGAGCAGGTGGCGATCGTATTGTGGTGTCAAGACCCGTGAGATTGTATACCTTCTTTTTAAACAACGCTGGGCACCGCTCCTGCCAATCTTGCAGGGCCTGAACGGGCGAGAGATGGCCTAGCGCGCGCTGGGGTATTTGATGATTATAGAGCCGTACATAGCGGCTCAGGGTGTCCGC
>JADZBU010000332.1 GCA_020851955.1 Chromatiaceae bacterium
ATCCTGGCCACCCCCGACCCGCAAGCGCCAGGTCTGGATACCCATGGCATCCAGGTAGCGATGGCGCCGGGTCGGGTCCATGGCGCGGCCCGCCTCAGACGTCGGCGGCCTGGGGGTGGGCCCGCCGCAGGGGCTTTAGCACCTTATTGCAGGCATTGATGTAGGCCTTGGCGGAGGCAATGATGATATCCGTGTCCGCCCCCTGGCCATTGACGACGCGCCCGCCCTTTTCCAGCCGCACCGTGACCTCGCCCTGGGCGTCGGTGCCGCTGGTGATGTTGTTGACGGAGTAGAGCCGCAGCACGGTCCCCGAGTTGACGATGGACTCGATGGCCTTGAAGGTGGCATCCACGGGGCCACCGCCGATCGCCGCGCCAGGCTCCTCCTGGCCGTCCACCAGCAGCACCACGTCGGCCCGGGGGGTCTCGCCGGTCTCGGAGCAGACCCGCATCGACACCAGCTTGACGCGCTCGTTGGTGGCGTCGAGATTGGCGTCCGTCACCAGGGTCTGGAGGTCCTCGTCGAAGATCTCGTGCTTTTTATCCGCCAACTCCTTGAAGCGAGCAAAGGCGGCATTGACCTCCTCCTCGGAATCGAAGCTGATGCCCAGTTCGCCGAGACGGCTCTTGAAGGCGTTGCGGCCCGAGTGCTTGCCCAGCACCATGCGATTCTCGGTCCAGCCCACATCCTCGGCGCGCATGATCTCGTAGGTCTCGCGGTGCTTGAGGACGCCGTCCTGGTGGATGCCGGACTCATGGGCGAAGGCATTGGCGCCCACCACGGCCTTGTTAGGCTGCACCGGGAAGCCGGTGATGCCGGACACCAGCCGCGAGCAGTGCACGATCTGGGTCGTGTCGAGGCGAGTGTCGCAGGCGAAGTGATCCTGGCGGGTGCGCACGGCCATGACGATCTCCTCGAGGGCGGCATTGCCAGCCCGCTCGCCGAGGCCGTTGATGGTGCACTCCACCTGGCGGGCGCCATTGCGCACCGCCGCCAGGGAATTGGCGACGGCCAGGCCCAGGTCGTTGTGACAATGGACGGAAAAGACCGCCTTATCCGCATTGGGCACCCGCTCCAGCAGGTTGCGGATGAGATCCCCGAACTGATAGGGCACGCTGTAGCCCACGGTGTCTGGGATATTGACCGTGCGGGCGCCGGCATCGATCACCGCCTCCAGGACCCGGCAGAGGAAATCCAGTTCGGAGCGGCCCGCGTCCTCCGGGGAGAATTCCACGTCGTCCGTGAAACGCCGGGCCCGCTTGACGGCATGGACCGCCTGCTCGACCACCTGATCCGGGGTCATGCGCAGCTTGCGCTCCATGTGGATCGGCGAGGTGGCGATGAAGGTATGGATACGCGCCGATTTGGCGCCGGCGAGGGCCTCGCCCGCGGTGTCGATATCGCGATCCATGGCGCGGGCCAGGCCGCAGACGGTGCTGTCCTTGATGACCGCGGCCACCGCCTTGACGGCCTCGAAGTCGCCAGGACTGGCGATGGGGAACCCCGCCTCGATGACGTCAACCCGCAGCTTTTCCAGGGCCTTGGCAATGCGCACCTTTTCCTCCTTGGTCATGGAGGCGCCTGGACTCTGCTCGCCGTCCCGGAGGGTGGTATCGAAAATGATGAGATGTTCTTTGCTCATGGCTTGCTCCCGCTGCGCCGCGCCCGGACCCTCTGGTCCCGCCAACGCTTTCTATGAAATTGGGTCTGAATGGTCGCGTATTCTAGGGCCCCCGCCGGGGCCTGTCTGTCTTGTCTGCCCCTCAGGGCAGCAGCGGACGCGCAAGCAGCAGGGACCGGGGCTGGTACCCGGCCGAGAGAGGGGTCGCAAAAAGATGCGATGGATAGCTGGAAGTCATTCTCGACGACATCGATGGTCTTCTCTGAAAGGGGAATATAGGGCAAGCGGCGACGGATGCCAAGCCTCCCCGCCGCCCCTGACTCCGCACGGCCGCTCAGCCGGCGTCCCACCCCTCTGTTCTGCCCGCTCCCTGGCCACCAACAGGGGGACATCTCTATTTTGGAGAGCAGGGGACATTTCTACTTTGGGTTGACACAGCGCGTTGGCCCTCGCCCGGGTCAACCCGAACAAGCCCTGGGCCTAGCCGCCCTGGTTTCCGCCCCCCCACCACGCCCGTTTGAGCTGCTGCCACTTCATCGGATACCAGGCCGGCGTGACCAGGCGGCGCGGCAGGTTAGCTAACCGCCGCGCCTGCAACCGCCAGTGCCGCTGCCAGTCGAGCCAGCAATCCAGCGCCGGATGGTCCAGCCGCCACCAGAAGCGCCCTTCGGCGGCCAGGGCCGCCGGGGTCGGGCGTACCCCCGCGGGCAGGGGCTGCCCGAACAGATGCTGGGTGGCGAGAAGGTTGAGCCGCAGCGCCTCCCCCATACCGGCGGCATCCAGGTTCCGCAACAGGCCTGCCCAGTCCAGGCTGGCGGCCTCGGGCTGGGCGCACCAGCGGGCGAACTCGAACAGTTGGCGCAGTGAACGCCGATCCGAGTCTCCGGGTGGGTCAATTTTCGTGGCCGAGAGTGGGTCAGTTCGGGTGGCCATTGACATGTCGGCCAGGGCCACCGGGAAGATGCTATGCTCGCCGCACCCCCCGACCGCGAGGTGCCCCATGCGTTTCTTCACCACCGAGGGTCCGGTGCGACCGGACGACCACTACAGCCTGCCGCCGCTGTCGCGCTGGGATCTGGACGAGGTCCTGAGCCTGATCGACCAAAAGAAATACTTCCTGCTCCACGCCCCGCGCCAGACCGGCAAAACCTCCTGCCTGCTGGCACTGGCCGAGCATCTGAACAGTGAAGGACGTTACCGCGCGGTCTATGCCAATCTCGAAGCCGCGCAGGCCGCGCGCGAAAATGTCGCGCTTGGCATCGCTGCCGTGGTGCAGGCGATTGCCAATGGCGCGGTTCTTTATCTGGGCGATCAGGAAGTGCAACCGCTCGCGCGCAAGGTATTACAGGACACCGCCCCCTTGCTGACCCTGGGCACCTTTCTCGACCGCTGGTGCAGCTGCTCGCCGCAGCCGCTGGTCCTGCTGCTGGACGAAGTCGACGCCCTGGTCGGCGACACCCTGATCTCGCTGCTGCGCCAGTTGCGCGCCGGCTATCCGCAACGCCCGACGGCCTTTCCGCAGACGGTGATCCTGTGCGGGGTGCGCGATCTGCGCGACTACCGCATCCATGCGTCATCCGAAGCCGCCCCCATCACCGGCGGCAGCGCCTTCAACATCAAGGCCAAGTCGCTGCGGCTGGGCGACTTCAGCGCCGCGGAGACCCGCACCCTGCTGCTGGAGCACACCCGGGAAACCTGGCAGGTCTTCACCCCGGAGGCGCTCGACCGGGTCTGGGAACTGACCCAGGGCCAGCCGTGGCTGGTCAATGCCCTGGCCTATCGCGCCTGTTTCGAGCTGCGCGCCGGCCGTGACCGTTCCCGGCC
>JADZBU010000333.1 GCA_020851955.1 Chromatiaceae bacterium
CCCTCCGGCAGCCCTATGGTCATGCTCAGGGGCAGATGGTCGGAGAGCGGGATATCCAGGACCTCGACATCGAGGATACGCAGGGTATGGGAGACCAGAATATGGTCCAGGCTGCGCTTGGGCTGCCAGCTGGGGAAGGTCTTGAGTTCGCAATCCAGACCGCGCAGGTCGGCCTCTCGCACCAGTTGCCGCAGGGACCGGCTGCGGCAGCCACAGTTGAAATCCCCCATGACCACCAGGTAGGGATAGCGTTCGGTCAGTTGGGCGATGTAGCGCAACTGGCGACCGCGCGCCCGCCAGCCGAGGGCCAGGTGCAGGATGCAGATGCCCAGCAGGGCGCCATCGGACAGCGCCATCTCGACGATGACGGCGCCGCGCCCGGGCAGGCCGGGGAGCTTGTGCTCGACCACCCGCGCCGGGCGCAGCCGGCTGAGGACGCCGTTGCCGTGCTGAGCCAGCTTGCCGAGGTTGCGGTTGACCTGGCGATACCAGAAGGGGAACTGGGCCTCGTCGGCGAGATATTCGATCTGGTCGATGAAGCGGGTACGCAGGCTGCCCCCGTCGATTTCCTGTAAACCCACCAGGTCGAAGTCCCCCAGCAAGCTGGCGATGCGGCCCAGGTTGACCTGCCGCTCGCGGTGGGGAAGCAGGTGTTTCCAACTCTTGGTCAGGTATTCGCGGTACTGGCGGGTGTGGATACCCGCCTGGATGTTGTAGCTGAGCAGTTTGATCCGCTGCATGACGTCCTTTCGACGGAGGGGGGAAGGAGGGGGCCTGGCCAGTGGCCAAGAGGATACCCCGAAAGCGGGCCGGCCCCAATGAGAAAGGGCAGCGGATCGCTGCCCTTTCGCGCGTCACCGGTGCCGGGAGCAGCGCCCCCGACGGGCGGACTTACTGGCTCAGGCCCTGAACAAACTGGGACACGGCCGCGATCTCCGCATCCGTCATCCGGGCGGTGACGCCGCGCATCATGCCATTGGGGTCATTGGCGCGAGTGCTGTCGCGATACAGCTTGAGGGTGGACTCGACATAGGTGGCGTGCTGTCCCGACAGGCGCGGGAACTTGGCGAGGCCCAGGCCAGCGCCCGCCGGGCCATGACAACCGGTACAGGCGGGGACGCCCGTCTCGGCGTTACCGCCCCGAAAGATGCGCCCGCCGAGTTCCACCGCGGACTGATCCGTGGTGCCGCCGGTCTGGGTCTGAGCGGCGTAATAAGCGGCCAGGTCGGCGAAATCCTGCTCATTGAGGGTCAGGACCTGGGGGCTCATGCTCTCATTGACGCGGGCGGCGGACTTGAAGTCCATCAATTGCTTATAGATATACTCCGGATGCTGACCGGCCAGCTTGGGCCAGGTCGGCACCAGGCTATTACCGGCGGGGCCATGGCAGGCCATGCACACAGCGGTCTTGGCCTCTCCCGCCTTCGCGTCACCCGCCGCCTGAACGCCCGTGGAAACGAATACCGCCGCAACGGCGACCGTGGTCAGCCATGTCTTCTTCATGTCAATTGCCCGTTTCTAGTTAGAGAAACCCGTCGCGGCCGCCCGAACGGACCACTGCCCGGCGGAAATTGGCGATTGTATAGCAGATCAGGGCCGAAGTGGTCAATCTGGCCAGCCAAGCGGAAATTTTGACCGGAGATCGGCGTTGGGCAGCCGCAAGCTTTCGCCATCCCCGTGCGGTCAGAGTCCCCGCCGCGGGTTAAAATGCCCTTCCTAACCGCCCGCGCCAGGGAGTTCGCCATGTTCAGCCCGGGACCGCCAGCACCACCTCCAGCCGAGGACGAGGGCCCTTTCGAGCAGATCCTGCTCCTGTGCCTCCAGCGCATTCTGGAGGACGAGCAGCCGACGCGCTTCCTGCGCTGGGCCCAGGAGACCTTGACGCCCCTCCTCAACCGGGAACAGCCCGACCTGGGCCCCGGCGAGGATCGGCGGCTGGCCTTCCTGCTCGCTCGCGCCATCTGGAACGCCACCCCCCTGCCGGGACAGGGCTTTCGTCCCCAGCCCCTGAACGCGCCGGATGACGCCATGCCCTGCCCCTGCGGCTCCCGGGCCCGCTACGGCCACTGCTGCGGCGCCATCCAGGACGCTCCCGAAATGCCTCCCGATCTGCTCTGGGAACTGCTGCTGGCGGAACTGGGGGAGCCCCTCTTCAAGCAGGCCCTGGCCTCGGGCCAGGTGCCGCCGCACCTGCTGGGGCTGGCGGCGGAACGCTGGCTGATGGAGGACAAGCCCGGCCGCGCCATCGCCCTGCTCGAAGCCCTCTTTGACGGCCCCGCCGCCGCCCGGCTGGACGAGCGCTGCGAGCAGACCCTCAACATCCTCTGCGATGCCTATGACCGCCGCGATCACTGGAAGAAGAAACGCGCCTTCCTGGATCGCATGCGGGCGCACCCCTGTCGCGGCTTGCGCGCCGCCGCCTGGCAGCGCCTCTGTACCATCCACATCGACGAGGGCGCCTTCGCCGAGGCGCAACTCGCCTTCTCCCAGACCCAGCGCGAGGCCCCGGATAATCCGGGTACCGCCCTGCTGGAGATCGCCCTGCTGGCCACCCAGCACGAGGACGACCTGGCCCGGGATCGCGCCCTCTTCTGGCGCCACAAACTGCGCCGTTCGGGGGAGGAGGACGCCGGGATTCTCGACTTCCTGGAGCAGGCCGGCCGCGATCCCCAGGATGCGCTCATGACCAGCCAGTCGGCCATCATCGATGCCCGCCTCATGGACCTGCGCGACTGGGCCAGGGCGGCCACCCAGCGCCCGACCCCGGCGTATCACCTGGAGCCCGCCATCCTGGAAGCTCGGGATGACCCGCATCCGGCCACCACCCCGGCCCTGGAGCGGGACGCGGCGGGCTACCCCGACCCCGCCCCCGAGCCTCGCCGCCAGATGCGCCTGCTCCCACCCCACGA
This sequence comes from Chromatiaceae bacterium, assembly GCA_020851955.1. Taxonomy (GTDB): domain Bacteria; phylum Pseudomonadota; class Gammaproteobacteria; order Chromatiales; family Chromatiaceae; genus M0108. Next base: position 2,910 of record JADZBU010000333.1, read on the forward strand.
CCTGGCGGCGCTGGAGGCCAAGTGGCACAGCCGCTTCCCCGCCCCCAAACCCCGCGGCCCGCAACTCATGCCGAGCGCCACCTCGCCCAACCCCTGGGAGGAGCGGGAGACAGAGGAAGACGACTGGCTGGCCTTTCTCGACCGGCACCCGGAGGCGGCGGATAGTCTGGACATCCTCGACGACCTGGTCACCGCCATCTATATACATCCCGACAGCGCCCTCCCCTGGATCGCGCGCGCTCTCCTGGTACCCCTGCTGGAGCGTGCCCAGTTGATCCTGGCCCGGGTGCTGCCGGACGAGGACCCCCGGACCCTGCCCTGGGACCTGGCGGACAACCGCCCGGCCCTGCGCCTTCTGTTTCGACTCTACCTGGCCCAGACCGAGGCCGGCCAGGAAGAGGCGGCCGTCGCCAGCCTGCACCGCCTGCTGCGGCTCAATCCCCGGGATCATCACGGCATCCGCGCCGATCTCATGAACGCCTTTCTCCGCCAAGGCGAGGACCAGGCGGCCCTGGCCCTGGCCCGGCGCTTTCCCAACGACCGCCTGGTGGACCTGGCCTATGGCGAGGTCCTGGCCCTCTTCCGCCAGGGCTCGTCCCGGCAGGCCCAGCAAGCCTTGCGCCGCGCCCAAAGCCAGCTTCCCCTCATCCCCCGCTACCTGACCCAGAAACGGGTCGCCCGCCCGCGCCAGCGGGAGCCGGGACCCAGCCCGGCCAGCGCCGAGACAGCCTGGTTCTATCGCGAGTCCATGCTCGATGTCTGGGAGGCCGAGCCAGGGCTGCTGGAGTGGCTCCGCCGACAGGCGGGGTAAGCGGCCTGATGTGCCGGCGGATCAATGGGGCTCTGACGGTCGCCGAGCCTGAGTCACGGGTTTATCGGTCATTACTTTGCACGGGGGCCACCCAGGTGGAACAGGGGCCCCAGGTCAGAGACCCCCAGGCACCAGCCTCAGGGAGCCGCGGGGAGCCCGAGGGTGCCGTCGCGCAAGCCGGCGATGACCGGGGCCGTGTCAGGCCGCACGGCGCGCCAGAGCCAGAAGGCCTCCGCAGCCTGTTCCACCAGCATCCCCAGCCCGTCGAGGACCCGGGCGGCGCCCTGGTCCTGGCCCCAGCGGCAAAAGGCGGTGACCCGGTCGCCGTAGAGGAGGTCGTAGGTCCAGCCGCCGGGGGCCAGGCAGCCCTCCGGTAGCTCCGGCAGGGCACCGTCCAGGCCGGCGGAGGTGGCGTTGATGATGAGATCGAAACCGTCGCCCTCGAGCTCGTCAAGGCCGCCGCCGCGCACCTTTCCCCATTCCCAGCCTTGTTCGGCGCGCAGCGTTTCGCCGAGAGTAGCCAGGGCCAGGGCCCGCCCGGTGGTACGGTTGGCGATCACCAGTTCCGCGATTCCGGTCTCCAGCAGGGGCTCCAGCAGGCCCTTGGCGGCCCCGCCGGCCCCTACCAGGAGCAGGCGCCGGCCGGGAAAGACGAAGCCGTGGTTGCCGCCCAGGTCACGGACCAGGCCGATCCCGTCGGTGTTGTCCCCCCGCAACCGGCCATCGGGCAGCCGGGTCAGGGTGTTGACGGCCCCCGCGATGGTTGCCCGGGGGCTGAGTTCGTCGGCCAGCTCCCAGGCCTGCTCCTTGAAAGGTACGGTGACATTGAGCCCCTGGCCGCCGCTGTCCAGGAAGCGCCGCACCGCGCCCCCAAAGTCCGCCAGGTCGCCCAGGATACGGCCGTAGGTCAGATCCTGGCCCGTGGCGCGGGCAAAGGCGGCGTGGATCAGCGGCGATTTGCTGTGGGCGATGGGGTTGCCGATGACGGCATAGCGGTCGGTCATGGCTCAATCTTGCAGCCAGCGGGCGGCGTCCTTGGCGTAATAGGTGAGGATGGCATCGGCCCCGGCGCGGCGGATCGACAGCAGGGATTCCAGAACCACCGCCCGCTCGTCAAGCCAGCCGTTCTGGGCCGCGGCCTTGAGCATGGCGTATTCGCCGCTGACCTGATAGGCCATGGTGGGCACCCCGAACCGCTCCTTGACCCGCCGCACGATGTCCAGGTAAGGCAGGGCCGGCTTGACCATGACCATATCGGCGCCCTCCTGGAGGTCGAGGGCGACCTCGCGCAGGGCCTCGTCCGTGTTGGCGGGGTCCATCTGGTAGCTGTACTTGTCGCCTCCGCCCAGGTTGGCCGCCGAGCCCACGGCGTCCCGGAAGGGACCGTAGAAGCTGGAGGCATACTTGGCGGAATAGGCCAGGATGCGGGTGTGGATGTGCCCCGCCCCTTCCAGGGCGGCGCGGATGGCACCGACGCGCCCATCCATCATGTCCGAGGGGGCGACGATGTCCGCTCCGGCCGCGGCGTGAGACAGGGCCTGCTTGACCAGGACCGCCACCGTCTCGTCATTGAGCACATAGCCGCTGGCATCGATGAGCCCGTCCTGGCCGTGGGTGGTGAAGGGGTCGAGGGCGACGTCGGTGATGACGGCCAGGTCCGGCAAGGCCTGCTTGAGGGCACGCACCGCCCGTTGGGCCAGGCCATCGGGATTGAAGGCCTCGCGGGCGTCCTCGGACTTGGCCTCGGGCGGGGTCACGGGGAAGAGGGCGATGGCCGGGATGCCCAGATCCAGGATCTCGCGGGCCTCCACCAGCAAGAGGTCGATGCTCTTACGCTCCACCCCCGGCATGGAGGCCACCGGCTCGCGCCAGCCCTCGCCTTCCAGGATGAAGACGGGATAAATCAGGTCTTCCGGCCCCAGGCGCGTCTCGCGCATCAAGCGGCGGGTATAGACATCACGGCGCATGCGGCGGGGCCGGAACAAGGGAAAACCAGGGTGCGGGTTACCAGAGGTCATGGGCGGGTCCGTTAGGGCAGGAAGTCGCAAGGATAGCAAGAGGATGAACTTAAACCAGAGGACCGGTCAGCGGCAACCAAGGCGCCAGAGAGGAGTCCCTTGCCGCTCGCCAGTCCGGGGAAAATATCCTACCCTTGATGATTGGATTCAGCCAGTCCCAGCCCCCTCCCCAATTGCCATGAAGTCGCACCCATGAACCAGCATCCTCCTTCCCATGCCTTCGCCGTGGATCACCACCACTTCCAGGAACGCGTCATCTCGGCCTCCCGAGAGGGGCCGATCCTGGTGGACTTCTGGGCGGACTGGTGCTCGCCCTGCCATGCCCTGGCGCCCCATCTGGATCGGGCCGTGGACGCCTACCAGGGGCTCGTCCGCCTGGCCAAGGTGGAAGTGGACGAGGGCGACAACATGAAGTTGGCGGGCCATTACCGCCTCCGGGGCTTTCCCACCGTGATCCTCTTTCAGGGCGGCGCGGAGGGCGGGCGCTTCAGCGGCTCGCGCTCGACGCCCCAGATTCGTGACTGGCTGCGCGAACATCTGGACCCAGCCCTGCTGGAGACCCTGGCCTGATCAAGCAACAACAGCCGGAGGCGACCAGCGCCGAGCCCTCGGCGCAACCCTCTGGCTTGCCCGTCAGGCGTCCTCGGCCAGCCAGTCCCGTGCCACCAAGAAGCGTTCGTAAAGCATGGCCTCGGGCGACCCCGGCTCGGGCTGCCAGTTGTAACGCCAGCTCACCTCCGGCGGCAGGGACATGAGAATGGACTCGGTCCGGCCGCCCGATTGCAGCCCGAAAAGGGTGCCCCGGTCATAGACCAGATTGAATTCCACGTAGCGGCCCCGGCGGTATTTCTGAAAGGCCCGCTCCCGCTCACCCCAGGCCAGGCCTTTGCGCCGCTGCACGATGGGCAGATAGGCCGGCAAATAGTGGTCGCCGACACTTTGCATTAAGGCAAAGCTGCGCGCGAAGCCCCATTCGTCGAGATCGTCGAAAAAGAGGCCCCCAATACCGCGCGGCTCGTCGCGGTGCTTAAGAAAGAAATAGTCGTCGCACTGACGCTTGAGGCGGGGATGAACCTCGGCCCCAAAGGGCAGGCAGGCGGCGCGGGCGACCCGGTGCCAATGGATGGCATCTTCCTCGAAACCATAGTAGGGCGTCAGGTCGAAGCCGCCGCCAAACCACCAGACGGGCTCGGCGCCCGGCTTCTCGGCCATGAAGAAGCGCACGTTGAGATGAGAGGTAGGGACGTAAGGGTTGCGGGGGTGCATGACCAGGGATACGCCCATGGCTTGATAGGCCCGGGCCGCCAGTTCCGGACGCCGCACCGTCGCCGAGGCCGGCAGGCTGGCCCCAAATACCTGGGAAAAATTGATCCCACCCTGCTCGAAGAGGTCGCCCCCGCGCAGCACCCGGGTACGGCCGCCCCCGCCGCCGGGACGCTGCCAGGCCTCCTCGATGAAATCGGCGCCGCCATCCTCTTGTTGCAGGGTCTGGGTCAACCGGTCCTGCAACGCCAGGAGGTAATCCTTGACGGCGTCGGCATCGGGTCGGGTGGTCATGATTCAGGCCTGGGCCGTGCCGGCTGGGTAGAGATGGACCGCCAGCCAGAGGCAGCGGGGCTCCGGGTGCGTCTCCAGCACCCGGTGCGGGGTATGGGCGGGAATGACCAGGTAATCACCGGGACCCAGGGGCACCCGCCTCCCGGCCACCTCCAGTACCGCCCGGCCCTCCACCAGCATCACCCATTCATCCTGCTCCTGGTCGTAGAGGCCAGGGTCCGGGGTGGCGCTGCTGCTGATCCGTTCGACACGCAGATTGGCCTGGCGCCAGAGGTCCTCGCAGGACTCCCCGGAGACAGGGATAGGCGGATTGGCAAAGAAATTAACGGGGTTCATGGCCAGGCGAGCCCTAGTCCTCGATCACGAGGCCCCAACAAAAAAACCGACCCAAGGCCGGTTTTAGGATGCGCCGCCCCCGACAGGGTGGCGGCCTGGCCCCGAGAAGCCTCAGGCCATCGCTTTGATGCGGGCATTGATGCGGCTTTTATGACGGGCGGCCTTGTTGGCGTGAATCAACCCCTTGCCAGCGGCCCGGTCGATGAAGGGCACCGCCAGCTTGTAGGCCGCCATGGCGGCTTCCTTGTCACCCGCGGCAATGGCCTTGAGCGTGTTCTTGACGTAGGTGCGCATGGCGCTACGGCGAGAGGCGTTGTGCTGGCGGCGTTGCTCGGACTGACGGGCGCGCTTGAGGGCTTGGGGGGAGTTGGCCAACTGGTATCTCCTAAAATCCTGTGAGACTCGCGGGACGAAATTTAAGACCCAGCATTTTCCCTAAGTAGGGCACCCCTGTCAACCAAGACCCGGCATTAGTTTGGAACTTCCACGCCGGCACGGGGTACCAGGACCGGCCGGCAGGGGCGGCCACCGGATGGCGCCCCGCGACCACATCGGGACAATTTCAATGAATTTAGCCGCAATTGCCCCCAAGACCAGAATTTTTGATGGCCATATGAGTAGGATGTTCTACTATTACGGTTCCGTGACTTTACCCGAGCCGCGCGCGCGGGCCATCCGGGTTCCCCCTCAAGACCCCCCCATAACTATTCCGTCGATTCATGAACCCCATGCACGACATGCACGCGGAGGCAGATGATGTCTGAAAACGAGGTCCAGCCGACCACCGAAATAGCCGCGGCGACGCACGCCGCCAGTGCCACGGCCGCCGTCATGGCCAGCGCCGCGCATCCTCAGGACAGCGAGCACCTGGAGCCAGCGGCCAAGGCCGCCCCAAGCAAGGAACCGAAGGAGCCGCACGCCAAGGATGCGGAGAAGCAGGCCGCCAAGGCGGCCGAGCCCAAGAAGGACGACAAGGCCGAGAAGGAAATCAAAAAAGAGAAGCCGCCCAATATCCTGGTGAACATCCAGGTGGATGAAAAGGCCCTCAAGAAGGAGGCCGAGGCCTACTATCCCTACAAGAAGAAGCTACCAACGGCCGAATACGAGGTGATGAAATTCGATCTCCAGATCGAACTCCTCAAGTGGCAGAACTGGATCAAAGAGAGCGGCGAACGCGTCATGGTCTTCTTCGAGGGCCGCGATGCCGCCGGCAAGGGTGGTACCATCAAGCGCGTCATGGAGCACCTCAACCCCCGCGGCGCCCGCGTCGTCGCCCTGGAGAAGCCCAGCGAGCGCGAGCGCACCCAGTGGTATTACCAACGCTACCTGGAGAATCTGCCCGCCGCGGGCGAGATCGTCCTCTTCGACCGGTCCTGGTATAACCGCGCTGGCGTGGAACGGGTCATGAACTTCTGCACCCCGGCCGAGTATCTGGAATTCATGCGCCAGACCCCGGACCTGGAACGCATGCTGGTGCGCAGCGGCATCCGCCTCCACAAGCTCTGGTTCTCGGTCACCCGCAAGGAGCAGTTGCGGCGCTTCAAGTCCCGCGAGCACGACCCGCTCAAGCAGTGGAAGCTGAGCCCCATGGATCTGGCCTCCCTGGACCTCTGGGATGAATACACCAGCGCCAAGGAAAACATGTTCTTCTACACCCACACGGCGGACTCCCCCTGGACCGTGATCAAGTCCGACGATAAAAACCGGGCCCGTATCAACGCGATGCGCTTCCTGCTCGCCAAGAGCCCCTACCCGAATCGTAATCCGGCCGTTGCCTGCCTACCCGACCCCGAGATCGTGGTCGCGCCGCAGATCGAACACCTGAACCCCGCTTCGCTCTAAAACCCAGGGAAACACCATAAGGCTATGTCGACACGCTACGAAAAACACGCCAAGCAGGTAGTCAAAGGCTTCAAGGAAGTCATCGACGATGAGGCCAAGAAGGTCCTCACCGACGAGAACTTCGAGCAACTGGCCATCCTCATCAATTCCGCCATCACCAACTCCGTCCTCTCGGCGGTGGAAAAGGTGGCCGACGACCTGGAGAAATCCGTCCGCAAGATCCGCCGCGGGGCCGAGCATTACGACGACTAAGGGCCCGGAACGGGCGGGGCGGGTTGCCTGCAACCCGCCCCGCCACCCTCACTCGAACTTATCCAGGTGACCGCGACGCTTCATCATGGCCATGATGCGCTCGGTCAAAATTAGCTCCATGGCATACATCATCTTGCCGCCCGGGATCACCAGGGTGTTGAAGCCCGTGATCATGGCCCCCTCGATCAGGCCCTTGAGGCGCAGCTTGTACTCCACGTCCGGTTTGTCCTTGAGAAAATGGATGAGCACCAGGCTCTGATCCGCCGTCGGGATATTGGTCACGCAGAAGGGATTGGAGGTATCGGTGAGGGGGATGCGCTGGAAGTTGATGTGCGTCTGGGAAAACTGGGGCAGGATGTAATGCATGTAGTCGTGCATGCGGCGATGGATGGTGTCCATGACATCCGCAGGCTGGTAGCCGCGTTCCGCCATGTCACGATTGATCTTTTGCACCCATTCCAGGTTAATGGTCGGGCACACGCCGATGAGCAGGTCCACCTCCTTGGCGAGGTCGATATCCCCGGCGACCACGCCCCCATGCAGCCCCTCGTAGAAAAGTAGGTCCGTGTCCGGCGGTATGGGCTCCCAGTCCGTGAAGGTACCCGGCTCCGCGCCGTAGAGGCTGGCTTCCTCCTCGTCGTGGACATAGTGGCGACGTTCACCCGCGCCCGAACGGCCATAGGACTGAAATAACTCCAACTGCTTGTCGAAGAGATTGCCCTCGGGTCCGAAATGGCTGAGGTTGCGGCCATCCTTCATGGCCTGCTTGAGTTCCGCCCGCATCTCCTGGCGATTGAAACGATGGAAACTGTCGCCCTCGATGAAGGCGGCGCGCGCGCCAACGCGCTTGAAGATGTGCTCCAAGGCGTTCTTGACGGTGCTGGTGCCGGCGCCGGAGGAACCGGTTACCGCCAGGATGGGGTGCTTTCTCGACATACTGCCGTCCTCATGCTCTCGTGTTGTCGTTATCCAGGTCGGGCGGGATGGCCCGTGACCCGCGCGGGAAGCGCGATATTTTTCACGCCCCTTGGGGTATCATCGTCCCCCGGCCCCGTCCCAACAAGTATTAACCCCCGCGGTAGTTGCGGGCGCCGGCAAGATTCAGCCCGAGAAATCCGCCCGAAATGACTGAACGCCCCCGCCCCGCCCCGCCCCGCCACCCACCCGCCGCCCCTCCGGCGCCCCGGGGCGCGCCCTGGCGCGGGCAACGCCCCTCCCTGACCCGGCGGGGCCCAGGCGCCTGGCTCCTCGGCCTCCTCCTGTTGGTCGGCACGGCCGCGGCCCCCGCCGCCGACATCATGCCCTACGACCTGACCCTCAAGCCGACCGGCCACGCCGCCATGGACCAGGCCCTGCTGGACGCCTCCCTCCTCGCCAGCCTGCGCGAGGAGGCCAAGGCCGGGGCCTTCGCCCTGGTCTCCCGCGCCAACAACGACCTGCCGCGCCTGGACGACGTGCTGCGCAGCTTCGGCTATTACGACGCCTACATCGACATCCGGCTCAACGGCCTGCCCCTCGCCGAACCGGACCTGGTGGCGCGCCTCGAGGCCAGTGCCGGGGCGGCACCCATCCCGATCGAGGTCGCGATCGATCTGGGCCCCCTCTACCTCCTGGGCGAGGTCCGCCTCGAGGGCGAGATACCCCCCAAGGCGCGCGCCGCCTTCACCCTGGAGCCCGGCCAGCCGGCCCTGGCCGCCAGCGTCCTCGCCGCCGGCCAGGCCGTCTTGACCGCCCTGCGCGAGGAGGGTTATGCCCTCGCCGCGATACCCTCACCGGAGGTCATCGTCCTGCACGCCACCCGGACCATGGACGTCACCTACACCGCCACCCCGGGCCCACGCCTCGCCATCGGCCCCGTCACCATCCGCGGCCTGGATCGGCTCCAGGAGGACTATGTGCAGCGCCGCCTGGGCCTGGAACCCGGCGAGCTCTATAGCCCCAGCCGTCTAGAGCGCGCCCGACGGGAGCTCACCGACAGCGGCGTCCTGTCCAGTGCCCGCCTCATCCCCGGCACCGAACCCGACGCCTTCGGGCGCCTGCCCCTGACCCTGGAGGTCACCGAACGCCCACCCCGGGTGCTGCGCTTCGCCGGCGCCTATTCCTCCGACGAGGGCGGCAGCGTCTCGGCCTCCTGGACCCATCGCAACCTCTTTGGCCGCGCCGAGCGCCTGACCCTGCGCGCCGATATCGGCACCCTGGGCGCCTCCTACACCAACGAGCCCAGCTATCTCGTCAGCGCCGCCTTCGTCAAGCCGGACGTCTGGCGGCGCAACGACGACCTGAACCTGGACCTGGCCGCGGTCCGGGAATTCCTCGACGCCTACGATCGGGACGCCATCTCCGCCGGCGTCTCCCTGCAACGGCGCTTCAGCGAAAACCTCAGCGCCGGCCTGGGCGTCGGCATGGAGCGTTCCCGGATCACCCAGGACGACATCACCCGCGACTACCACCTGGCCTTCCTGCCCCTGACCCTCAAATACAACGGGGCCGGCG
>JADZBU010000334.1 GCA_020851955.1 Chromatiaceae bacterium
GCGTAGGCCCGATCCTGTCGCGCGTATTCCATGAATCCGGTTGTCTTGCCCATGATTGGCGATCCTCCTAGGCGGCCTCGGCGAACGCGGCCTGTTGTTCCGCGAGCAACTGGGTGAGCGCACGCCGATAATCCACCGGCATGACCTTGACGAACTTCGGCAGGCTCTCGGCCCAATGGTCGAGGAGCCGTTGCGCGACCGGGCTGCCGGTGTAGGCGAGGTGGCGCTCGACCAGTTGCCGCAGCCGGAGGGCATCGAAGCGCGTCATATCGTGACTCACATCGACCCGGCCGTGAGTCGCCAGATCACCGCCCTGGTGATACAGGGCCTCCAGGGCCGCGTCCTCGGGGGGAATGGGCTCGAGCTCGACCATGGCCTGGTTGCAGCGCTTGGCGAAATTGCCCTCCTCGTCGAGGACATAGGCGATGCCGCCGCTCATGCCCGCCGCGAAGTTGCGGCCCGTGGGCCCCAGGCAGACGACCACGCCACCCGTCATGTACTCGCAGCCGTGGTCACCGACCCCCTCGACCACCGCCGTGGCCCCCGAGTTACGCACCGCGAAGCGCTCGCCAGCGACGCCGCGCAGGAAGCACTCCCCGGAGATGGCGCCATAGAGGGCCGTGTTGCCGACGATGATGTTGTCCTCGGCGCGGGCCAGGCCGGTATTGGCCGGGGGCCGGGCGATAATGCGCCCGCCCGAGAGCCCCTTGCCGACATAGTCGTTGGCGACGCCCTCTAGGGCCACCGTGATGCCGCGCGCCAGCCAGGCGCCGAAGGACTGGCCCGCGGTACCCAGGGCCCGGATCGAGATGCAGTCCTCCGGCAGACCGGCATGACCGTAACGATCCGCGACCCGGCCCGAGAGCATGGCGCCAAAGGTGCGGTTGTGGTTGCGGACCTGGATCTCGATCCGCACCGGCTGGCCGCCCTCCAGGGCCGGCACGGCCTGACGGATCAGTTCGTGATCCAGGGCTTTGTCCAGGCCATGATCCTGGGGCTCGCAGTGATGGGTCGCGACCCCCTCCCGAGCCGGCGGCAGGTGCAGCAGGCGGGCGAAATCCAGGCCCTTGGCCTTCCAGTGACTGATGGCCCGGCGCACATCGATGAGATCGGCGCGGCCTATCATGTCCTCGAAGCGCCGGAAGCCCAGCCGCGCCATCAGGCGGCGCACCTCCTCCGCCACGAAGAAGAAGTAGTTGATGACGTGTTCCGGCTTACCCGTGAAGCGCTTGCGCAACTCCGGGTCCTGGGTCGCCACGCCCACCGGGCAGGTATTGAGGTGACACTTGCGCATCATGATGCAGCCCGAAACCACCAGGGGCGCGGTCGCGAAGCCGAACTCATCGGCCCCGAGCAGGGCGCCGACCACCACGTCGCGCCCGGTGCGGAGACCGCCATCGACCTGCACCGCGATGCGCCCGCGCAGGCGGTTCAGCACCAGGGTCTGATGGGTCTCGGCCAGGCCGATCTCCCAGGGCGAACCCGCGTGCTTGATGGAGGTCAGGGGCGAGGCCCCGGTCCCCCCCTCGTAGCCCGAGATGGTGACATGGTCGGCGTGGGCCTTGGCCACCCCCGCCGCGACCGTGCCGACGCCCACCTCCGAGACCAGCTTCACCGAGATGCGGGCCCGCGGGTTGACGTTCTTGAGGTCATGGATGAGCTGGGCCAGGTCCTCGATGGAATAGATGTCATGATGGGGCGGCGGCGAGATGAGGCCTACCCCCGGCGTCGAGTGCCGCACCCGGGCGATCTGTTTGCTCACCTTGTGGCCGGGCAACTGGCCGCCCTCACCCGGCTTGGCGCCCTGCGCCATCTTGATCTGGATGTCGTCGGCGTTGACCAGGTACTCGGTGGTCACGCCGAACCGCCCCGATGCCACCTGCTTGATGGCCGAACGCTGGGGGTTACGACTGCCATCCGCCAGGGGCTGGAAGCGCTCCGGCTCCTCGCCGCCCTCGCCCGTATTGGACTTACCGCCGATCTGGTTCATGGCGATGGCGAGATTGGTGTGGGCCTCCTGGGAGATGGAGCCGAAGGACATGGCCCCGGTGGCGAAGCGCTTGACGATCCCCGCCGCCGGCTCGACCTCGTCCAGGGGCACCGGATTGCGGTCCAGGGCCAGCTCGAACAAGCCGCGCAGGGTCAGCAGCCGCTCGTTCTGATCGTTGATGCTGCTGGAAAAGGCCTCGTAGGTCGGCCAATCGTTGGCGCGGGTGGCGTGCTGCAGCTTGGCGATGGAATCCGGGGTCCAGGCATGGGCCTCGCCCCGCACCCGGAAGGCGTAGTCGCCGCCCACGTCCAGGTCGTGCTCATAGATGGGGTTGGCGCCAAAGGCATCGGTATGCCAGCGCGTCGCCTCTTCCGCGATCTCCCGCAGGCCGACACCCTCGATGCGCGTCGCCGTACCTGTGAAATAGGTCTCCACAAAGTCGCTGGAGAGCCCGACGGCGTCGAAGATCTGGGCGCCGCAGTAGGACTGATAGGTGGAGATGCCCATCTTGGACATCACCTTGAGCAGTCCTTTCTTGATGCTCTTGATGTAGCGGTTGTGCAATTCCGCCTCGGGGATTTTCTCCGCGAGCCGGGGGCGCAGGGCCGAGAGGGTATCGAAGGCCAGGTAGGGGTTGATGGCCTCGGCGCCATAGCCCGCCAGGACGGCGAAATGGTGGATCTCCCGGGCCGCCCCCGTCTCCACCACCAGGCCCGACTCGGTGCGCAGGCCCATGCGCACCAGATGATGATGCACGGCGGCGGTGGCCAGCAGGGCGGGGATGGGGATGTGGTCCGCATCCACATCCCGGTCCGAGAGCACCAGGATGTTGTGGCCGTCGCGCACCGCCCGCTCCGCCGCCGCGCACAGCAGGGCCACGGCAGGCTTCATGCCCGCGGACCCCTGCTCCACCGGGTAGCAGATGCTGATGGTCTGGGTGCGGAAGGCCCCGGCGGTGTGATCCTCGATATGGCGGATGCGGGCCAGGTCCGTGTTCGTCAGGATGGGGTGATCCACCTCCAGCCGCAGGTGGTTGCCCCCGTCGTGAATGCCCAGCAGATTCGGGCGCGGACCGATCAGGGACACCAGCGACATCACCAACTCCTCGCGGATGGGGTCGATGGGCGGGTTGGTGACCTGGGCGAAGTTCTGCTGGAAATAATTGAAGAGGGGCTTGGGCTTGTTCGACAGGATGGCGATGGGGTTGTCCGCCCCCATGGAGCCCACCGCCTCCTCGCCGGTGGTGGCCATGGGCGTCATCAGGAACTTGAGGTCTTCCTGGGTATAGCCGAAGGCCTGTTGGCGGTCGAGCAGGGTTTGGGCGCCGGGGGCCATGGGGCCAATGTCCGGCGGCAACTCCCGCAGGCGGATCTGGGTGCGATCCAGCCACTCCTGATAGGGCTTGGCCACCGCCAGGCTGGCCTTGACCTCGGCGTCGTCGATGATGCGGCCCTGCTCCAGGTCGATGAGGAACATCTTGCCGGGCTGCAGGCGCCACTTGCGGACGATGCGCTCCTCGGGAATGTCGAGAACGCCCATCTCCGAGGCCATGACCACCAGGTCATCGTCGGTGATGAGGTAGCGGGCGGGCCGCAGGCCATTGCGATCCAGGGTGGCGCCGATCTGGCGGCCGTCGGTGAAGGCCACCGCCGCCGGGCCATCCCAGGGCTCCATGAGGGCGGCGTGGTACTCGTAGAAGGCGCGCCGCCGCTCGTCCATCAGGGGGTTGCCGGCCCAGGCCTCGGGAATCAGGATCATCATGGCGTGGGCCAGGGAATAGCCGCCCACCACCAGCAGTTCCAGGGCATTGTCGAAGCAGGCGGAATCGGACTGATTCTCGGGAATCAGGGGCCAGATCTTGTCCAGATCCGGGCCTATGACCTCGGAGGTCATGTTGTGACGGCGGGCCGCCATCCAGTTGAGATTGCCCCGCAGGGTGTTGATCTCGCCATTGTGGGCGATCATGCGGAAGGGGTGGGCCAGGTTCCAGGTCGGGAAGGTGTTGGTGGAGAAGCGCTGATGGACCAGGGCCAGGGCCGACTCGAACAGGGGGTGATGCAGGTCCCGATAGTAGGTCCCCACCTGGTCCGCCAGGAACATACCCTTATAAACCAGGGTCCGGGTGGACAGGGAGGCGACGTAAAAGCTGGCCTGGGGCAAGCCGGCGAAGCGGATGGCGTTGTCCATGCGCTTGCGGGTCACGAAAAGGCTGCGCTCGAAGGCGTCCTGGTCCGGATGGCGCTCCCCGCGGGCGATGAAGAGCTGCCGCACCACGGGCTCCGTAGGGAGAACGCTCGCGCTCAGGACGCTGCTGTCCACCGGCACGTCGCGCCAACCCAGGACCTCATCACCGCCCTCGGCGATCTGGCGCTCGATGACCGCCTGGATCTCCCCATGGCGGGCGCGATCCCGAGGCAGGAAGATCATGCCCACCGCATAGCTGCCCACCGGGGGGAGTTCGAAGCCCACCTCGGCGCGCAGGAAGGCGTCGGGGATCTGCACCAGAATGCCGGCGCCATCCCCGGCCCGGGGATCGGCCCCCACGGCCCCGCGGTGCGTCAGGCGGACCAGGATCTCCAGACCCTGCTCGACGATACGGCGGCTCTTGACGTTCTTGATGTTGCAGACGAAGCCGACGCCACAGGCATCATGCTCGTAGGCGGGGTCGTAAAGTCCCTGCGCTTGGGGTAGGCCGTTAAGGCTCATCGCTCACCTCATGGGAACCGGTATCGGATTTACGGCCGCCAAGCCAGAGGCGGCATTTCGTTAGGCTTGGGATATTATGCCAAATGTATGCCAAAACTGCCCAGCGAATAAGGGCCTGGCCCTTCAGCCCCCC
>JADZBU010000335.1 GCA_020851955.1 Chromatiaceae bacterium
GCCTACCATGCCGCCGAGGTCTTCTGCCTGCCGTCCCTGCACGAGCCCTTCGGCATCGTCATCCTGGAGGCCTGGGCCGCCGGCCGGCCGGTGGTCGCCGCCCGCGTCGGCGGCATCCCCTCCTTCACCCAGGATGGCCAGGACATTCTCCACGCTCAACCGGGCGACACGGCGGACCTGGCCGCGCGGCTGATCCAGGTGCTGGGCGATCCGCAACTCGCCGGGCGCATCGCCGCAGCGGGGCAGGCCAAGGCTCGGCGCGACTATGCCTGGTCGGCGATTGCCGCGCGCCTGGTCGATATTTATCGGGAATTGCCGCGAGGGCGACGGGCCCGGTAGGGCTGATGCCGAAGGGGGAGGATCGACTCACCCGGACCCTAAACGACAAGTTCGGTGCGGTCTCTCCCCTGGCGGGTGGCAGGTAGAGGCCCCCTTGTGGGACATGATCGCGACCCGGACAGGAAGCTGATGATGGTTGCAAGGCGTGGGCATGCCCAACCAGGCGATTATCCCAAACGGCATTAATGTCAGCCGGTTGCCTTGAATAGGGAACCTAATCCGAAGTACGCCGTCGCTTGATGTGGGGCCTCAAAGGCCCCCACGCTCAGAGATCCTTGCTAAATCCAATGAGAGCAAATGACTAACTCAAAGCGCCATCCCGGCTCCCCCTTGCGTGTCCTGCATCTCCATGAGCGGGCCGGCTTCTATGGTGGCGTGGAGCAGATCCTCCATGACACTGCCCGCGGGCTCATGGCCCGGGGCTGGCCCCAGGGGCTGCTGCACGCCGATCCCCAGCCCCAGGCCGATTACCTGGCGGCCTTCGCGCAAGCCGGGACCGGCGACGACCTCATCGCCGCCTTCGCTCCGGACATCCTCTTCCTGCACAAGGTCGAGGACCCGGCGCGGGTCGCGGACCTGGCGCGACGCTATCCCACGGTGCGGATGGTCCATGACCATGACCTGGTCTGCCTGCGCCGCCACAAGTATTTCCCCCTCACCGGCCGCATCTGCGACCGGCCGGCGGGGTCGGCCTGCTATCTCAACCTGTGCTGCGTGCAGCGGGCCGCGCCCGGGTCGGTCCTGCCCGTCGCCCTGAAAGGCCTGGGGGAGGTCAAGGCCGCCATTCGTGCCAACCGCGAGGTGCGCCGGCTCATGGTGGGCAGCCGCTGGATGGAGCGGGAGTTGGTGATGAATGGGCTGGACCCGGAGCGGGTGGCCACAGTCCCGCCGATCCCCGCGGCCCTGGCCGACGCCCAGCCCGTGCCGCCGTCCCGGGAGCCGGAGGTCCTCTTCGTGGGCCAGGTGATCCGGGGCAAGGGGGTGGACCTGCTGCTCAAGGCCCTGGCCGAAGTGCCGGGCGATTGGCATGCCACCATCGTCGGCACGGGCAATCATCTGGAAGCCTGCCGGGCCCTCGCCGGGGAACTCAAGATTGCCGAGCGGGTGACCTTTGCCGGCTGGGTTCCCCACCAGGATCTGGAGTCCTACTATGGCCGCGCCGCCGTCTGCGTCGTCCCGTCGCGCTGGCCGGAGCCCTTCGGCATGGTGGGGGTGGAGGCCATGGCCCGGGGACGGCCGGTGGTTGCCTTCGCCGTGGGCGGCATTCCGGACTGGCTCGCCGCTGGGGTGACGGGCCTCCTGGCCCCGGAGGCGGACACCGGCGCCTTGGGGGCGGCTATCGCCTCTCTGCTGGGGGATCGGGAGCGGGCCGCCGCCTTGGGCGCGGCCGGGCTGGCGCGGGTGCGGGCGGAGTTTCAGCCGGCTCACTATCTGGATCGGCTGATGGTCATCCTGGCAGAGGCGGCTTGACGGCCGGTTCCAGCGTCGCCCTCGCCCCGGTCCGTGTGGGTTTGGGCTGTTAGAAACAAGGTAACCGTTCAGCCCCCCGGCTGCATGGGTTGGGTTCGATAGCTCAACCCACTGATTCTCCTGCTCCCTCGCCCCTTGCGGGAGAGGGTTGGGGGAGAGGGGTCTGAACGGTTACTAAACAACTAAGATGAGTTGTCGGTATTAGTTGTCGGTATTCCGGGCCGGGTGACGGCGGGCGGGGGACGCCGTGAATACGTCCCTGTAGGCTTGGCGACAGCATCCCTGCTGTCGACACCCCCGCCCACCGCCACCCGGCCCTCCCGTAAGCCGCCTAAGCCTGGCTCGGGAGGGGGTATATAGTCATCCCACTTGATGTTCAGACATCAAACTTGCGCTGGTTGGATGTAGGCGCCTCTGTTTCTGACGGGGCAATCACCACGGACGGCTATAAGCGCGGTATCGTCCCGGGTCTTGCCTCGGCGGGATGATGGGGCCCCTCCCGAACTGCTAGCCCCGGGCGACCGGCTAGGTACGGCGTTTGAGGATGCGGGTCAGCCGCACCCGGGGCCCGTTGAAGCAGCGCAGGCCGAACTTGTGGGTGAAGTAGCTCGGCCACTCCGCGGCCGCGTCGTGCTTGACGCCAGCCCGGTCGCAGATGTCCTGGAGGATGGCGATCAGCCGTTGGCGATGGGGCTGGAACTTCTCGATGGTCCTTTGGCGGATCTCGGCCGGGGTCAGGGCGCAGGCCTTCATGGCCTCCACCCCGGCACGGACCGATTCAGCAGTGTCTTCGGCGATGTAGGCGTAGGCGGGCTCGAAAAAGGCGTCGCGCCCGCCCAGGTTGCGCGTGGAGACCAGGGGGCGACCGGACAGGAGGTACTCGGCGCTGACGAACATGGCCCCCTCTTCCGCCGACAGGCAGAGCCCGCAATGGGCCTCGTCGATGGCCCGGGAGACGAAGCCGGAGAAGACTTTGCGCTTCCAACTCGCATGGGGGAATTGGCGCATCACCTCGGCGAAATAGGCCGCCTCCTGGGGAGAGTGGTCACCGATCAGGCGCAAGGAGGTGATCCCCAGGGCCAGGTGATGGCGCTTGAAGGGCGTGATGCGGGCCAGGTAGATGGCATCGTACTTGATGGGCCGGTTGTAGATTCGATAATGGCCCTCGTCGAGAAAGGCATTCTGGTGACAATAGGCGGCCCGCAGGCCGACGCCGGTGATCAGGGCGGTCTCATGCTCGGAATTGCAGAGGAAGATCATCTCCGCCTCGGGACGCAGGCGGCTGACTTCCGCCGCCTCCCGCGCCACCTCCTCGGCGCGCTCCTGGGTCTCCCGATGCCAGCCGAACTGGAACAGCAGGTGCGGTTTAGATCCGCTCAGGGCCGCGAGGATGGCGTCACGGTGCTTGACGAAATCCTCGAAGTAGCTGATGACCACCGCCGGCTCGCGAAAGATCACATAGGCCGGGAGGGCGTCGCCCTGGAGGAGTTGCTTGATGAACTTGGCGGACTGCGCAATCATGGCGAATCGTCTGAAAAATTTGATCCTCGGCATGTTACGCGCCGGACCTGCCCCGTTCAATATAGGATCCTGGCCCGCGGACGGCGACGGCTGACAATTTTGGAGGGGTGGTATGAGAATCGGCATTTCGGCCTTCGCCGCTGACGGGGGCAAGTCCGGCATCAGCCA
>JADZBU010000336.1 GCA_020851955.1 Chromatiaceae bacterium
AGGCCGACCGGGAGGGCAACCTCAATGTCTCGAAATTCGGCCCCCGGCTCGCCGGCGCCGGAGGCTTCATCAACATCAGCCAAAACGCGAAAAAGGTGGTCTTCGTGGGCACCTTCACCGCCGGCAATCGGGAGATCGCCCTGGAAAAGGGGGCGCTGCGGATTCATGTCGACGGCGGGGCGCGGAAATTCGTCGAGCAGGTCGAGCACCGGACCTTCAGCGGCCCGCGGGCGGCGGAAGGCGGCAAGACGGTTCTCTACATCACCGAGCGTTGCGTGTTCCGGCTGGGGCCCGACGGCCTCGAACTGACCGAGATCGCCCCCGGCGTGGATCTGGAGCGTGACATCCTGGAGCGGATGGCCTTCGTCCCCCGGATGCCAAGTCCACCGCGGCTGATGGATGCGCGCATCTTCGGGACCCAGGCCATGAATCTGCGCGCGGCCATGCTGGAGTTGCCCCTGGAGCAACGCCTGGCCTATGACGCCGCGCGCAATATCCTCTTCGTCAACTTCGAGGGGTTGACGGTGCGTACCCACCGGGACATCGACCACCTGCTCCAGGCCTTCGAGGCCCATCTGGTGCCGATCGGCCACAAGGTCGCCGCCATCTTCAATTTCGAGCGCTTCAGCATAGCGCCGGACCTGATCAACGAATACACCCAGGTGGTGCGGGGCATCATGGAGCGCCACTACACCGAAGTGACGCGCTATACCGCCAAGGCCTTTCGGCGCGCCAGGCAAGGGGGGTAGGTAACCCTGAACGCAAAAATCCCCGCCGAGGCGGGGATTCTTCACTTAATCGGCGCTGGCAGCGGGTGCCCGCGCCGACCGGTGATTCAACCGATCAATAACGCCGACCACCGCCGCCGCCGTGCGAGGGACGGTCGCTTCTGGGCTTGGCCTGATTGACGGTAATGTTGCGGCCCTTGATGGCGGTGCCATTCAGACCCTTGATCGCGGCATCGGCCTGCGAGTTGTTGTCCATTTCCACAAAGCCGAAGCCCTTGGATTCGCCAGTGAACTTGTCGCTGATCAGTTGCACGTTGGACACGTCGCCGTATTGGGCAAAGGCCTCGCGCAGATCGGCGTCGGTGGCGCTATAGGGAAGGTTACCTACGTAAATATTCATCTCTGACTAACTCCGAAATTCGTGCATTGGATAAACATGACACTATCGAAAAATACCAAGCACGAAAATTCCTTCGACAGCGGAATACCGTAAAAACGGTAAGAAGAAGTAAGGGGGCTACATGACTCGTGGGCAATCCGTGGGATTCAGTCGAATTTGTGCTACGCCTTGCCCCG
This sequence comes from Chromatiaceae bacterium, assembly GCA_020851955.1. Taxonomy (GTDB): domain Bacteria; phylum Pseudomonadota; class Gammaproteobacteria; order Chromatiales; family Chromatiaceae; genus M0108. The sequence continues at coordinate 1,305 of JADZBU010000336.1, forward strand.
ATCTGGAGATCGGTTGTTCCTCTTGGCCGGCACAATAACAGGTCTTTCGGTGAAAGGTAAGCGGTGATTGAGCCGGAAGCGGGTCCGCCCTCATCCGTGGCGGGCCAGAGGCCTCATCGGGTTTTGCTGCTGGCAAAGGCCCGGGTGCTCTTGCCGGTGGCGTTGCGCATGTTGAAGTCCTCGGCGCAATGTTGGGCGTAGGCCATCACCTCCTCGGGCGAACCACGGTGATAGCCCGTGATCCGGGAGGGGCCGCTCGCCAGCTCATAGCGATACCAGTCCTCCCCCGCGCCGCCATTGGGTTCGGCCACTTTCGCCACGGAGGCCACGGCGAACTGCGGCCGCAGGAGGAGGCTGGGGGTTGAATTGTCCTGGAGAGAAACCTGCTCCGCGGTGTCCGCGTTCGGGGATGGAGCCGAGTCCATAGAGATCTCCTGAGCCAAGGGTTGCCGAAAGGTGGCGCCGCCCGTCGCTTGGCCCCCGCGCCAGGGCGCGGACAGACGGGCGGCGACCGGATCTTGTTAGGCGGTATAGATGGGGGCAATATCGCGAAAACAAACGGGCCTGCCCACGAGCGTCCCTATTTGCAGGACCCCGGCGGGATCGGGTACCTTCTTGGCCCCAATCTCGCGAGCCCATCAACCGGAAGTAGCCACCATGCAGCCCGTCCTCAAGTCTAACAAGCTGGCCAATGTCTGCTATGACATCCGCGGCCCCGTCATGGCCCGCGCCTACCAGATGGAGGAAGAGGGCCACCGCATCATCAAGCTCAACATCGGCAACCCCGCCGTCTTCGGCTTTGAGGCCCCGGACGAGATCGTGCGCGATGTCATCCATAACCTCCCCAACGCCTCGGGCTATATCGAGTCCAAGGGCCTCTTCGCCGCCCGCAAGGCGGTGATGCACTATACCCAGGAAAAGCAGATCCCCGGGGTCCAGGTCGGTGACATCTACATCGGCAACGGGGTCTCCGAGCTGATCGTGATGACCATCCAGGCCTTGCTGGACAGCGGCGACGAGGTGCTGGTGCCGGCGCCGGACTATCCCCTCTGGACCGCCGCCGTCTCCCTGGCCGGCGGCACCCCCAGCCACTACCTCTGTGACGAGGGATCGGGATGGCTGCCGGACCTGCACGACATTCGGGCCAAGATCACCCCGGCCACCCGCGCCATCGTCATCATCAACCCCAACAATCCCACCGGCGCCCTCTATCCGGTGGATCTGCTGCAAGAGATCGTCGAGATTGCCCGCCAACACCAGTTGATCATCTACGCCGACGAGATCTACGATAAGGTTCTCTACGACGGCGCCACCCATACCTCCATCGCCTCCCTGGCGGAGGACGTACTGTTCGTGACCTTCAACGGCCTGTCCAAGAACTACCGCGCCTGCGGCTACCGCGCCGGTTGGGCGATCGTGTCCGGGGAGAAGCGCCACGCCCGCGACTACATCGAGGGGCTGGACATCCTGGCCTCCATGCGGTTGTGCGCCAACGTGCCGGCCCAGTACGCCATCCAGACCGCGCTGGGCGGTTATCAGAGTATCGAGGATCTGGTCGCCCCGACGGGTCGCCTCTGCCGGCAGCGTGACCGGGCCTACGAACTCCTGACCGCCATCCCGGGCGTCACCTGCCACAAGCCCCAGGCGGCCATGTACCTCTTCCCCCGCCTGGACACCAAGGCCTATCCGATCCTCAACGACCAGCACTTCATCCTCGAACTCCTGCTGGAGGAAAAGGTGCTGGTGGTCCAGGGTAGCGGCTTCAACTGGCCCCATCCCGACCATCTGCGCATCGTCTTCCTGCCCAACACCGATGATCTGGAGGATGCCATGGGCCGGATCGGCCGCTTCCTCGATGGCTACCGCAAGCGGCACGGTAGCTGAGGCATCCTGGATCGGCGGCCCGACCCCCTTTAGCCACCATGGACCGACAACGCCTGCTCGAACACAAGGTGCGCAACGGCCTGCAGCAACTCGGATTGCTCGGGCTGCTGGCCCTGCTGCTGGGCTATCTGGCCTGGGTGGTGGGCGGCGCGCCCTTTCTGTGGGGCACCCTGATGGGCGTCGCGATAATCTGGATGATCAACCCGGTGGCCTCCCCCCGGCTCCTGGTCCGGCTCTACGGCGCCATTCCCCTGTCGCCCCGGGAGATGCCGGGCCTCTACCGGCTGCTGGAGGCGCTGGCGGCGCGCGCCGGGCTGGAGCAGCCGCCCCGGCTCTACTATCTGCCGAGCCGGATGATGAACGCCTTCGCCACCGGGCGGCGCGAGGACGCGGCCATCGTCCTGTCGGATGGCCTCTTGCGGCGTCTGGAGCGGCGGGAGTTGATCGGCGTCCTCGCGCACGAACTCGCCCACGTCGCCAACGGCGATATCCAGGTGATGACCTTCGCCGACACCCTGAGCCGCATCACCGGCTTGCTGGCGCTGGTGGGCCAGGTGTTGCTGATCCTGAGTATTCCGGCCCTGCTCCTGGGTCTCGCCACTCCGCCGTTGCTGGCCCTGCTGGTGCTGCTGGCGGCGCCGACCCTGAGCGCCCTCGCTCAACTCGCCCTGTCGCGCAACCGGGAGTTCGAAGCCGACCGCAGCGCCGCCGAGCTCTCCGGCGATCCGGTGGGTCTCGCCTCGGCCCTGGACAAGCTGGAGCGCCAGCAGGGCAGCTTCTGGGAGCAGATGATGCTCCCCGGCCGCCACCTGCCGGACCCTTCCCTGCTGCGCACCCACCCGCCGACCCAGGAACGCATCGACCGACTTCTGGAACTGATCCCGGACGAAGTCTCCGGCCCGGCTCTCGCCTGGCCCCTGGACGACCCTCGGGAACTGCTGGCGCTTCTGGCGCGGGGCGTCAACCGGTCGCCCCGCTGGCACATTACGGGCCTCTGGCATTGAACGCAATGGCACCAGACCCGCGGCCCCCCCCGCGGGGGCCCCCATCGGCAGGACCCGATGCCCGCCGATCAGCCGCGCCCCCTGCCCGCCTGGGAGCACTTCGAGCATCGCGCCGACATGGGCGTGGCGGGCTTTGGCGCCAGCCCGGCGGAGGCCTTCGAGCAGGCGGCCCTGGCGCTCACGGCCATCATCTGCGACCCGGCCCGGGTGCGTCCCGAGCTGGCGGTGGCCATCGACTGCGAGGCGCCGGACCTGGAACTGCTGTTCGTGGACTGGCTGAATGCCCTGGTTTACGAGATGGCCGTCCGTCACCTGCTCTTCTCGCGGTTTCGCGTCCGGCTAGAGGGCTCCCGGCTCCGGGGCGAGGCCTGGGGCGAGCCGCTGGACCGGGTGCGCCATGAGCCGGCGGTGGAGGTGAAGGGGGCCACCTATACGGCCCTCGCGGTGCGCCAGGCCGACGACGGCACCTGGTCCGCCCGCTGCGTCGTGGATGTTTGATTGCGAGGAGCCCCCATGGATACCCAGCACCTGACCCAAGTCACCGATACCCAGTGGCGCCTCGCGCCCCAGGGGCCCATGCGCGTCCCCGGCATCCTCTTCGGCAGCCAGGCCCTGATTCGCGACATGGACGACAAGGTCCGGGAGCAGTTGGCCAATGTCGCCAGCCTGCCGGGCATCGTCCAGGCGGCCTACGCCATGCCGGACGCGCACTGGGGCTACGGCTTTCCAATCGGCGGGGTGGCCGCCTTCGACCCGGAGGAGGGCGGCGTGGTCTCCGGCGGCGGCGTGGGTTTCGACATCTCCTGCGGGGTGCGCACCCTGCACACCGGCCTGGACCGGGCCGCCATCCTGGCGGTGCAGCAAGAGTTGGCGGACGCCCTCTATTATCGGGTCCCGGTGGGGCTGGGCAGCACCGGCGGCATTCGCCTCGACGACCGCGAAATGGACGCCATGCTCGCCGGCGGGGCGCGTTGGGCGGTGAGCCGGGGCTTTGGCCGGCCCGAGGACCTGGGCCGTATCGAGGAAGGGGGCCGCATGGCCGGCGCCGACCCCAAGCAGGTCTCCGACCAGGCCAAGCGCCGCCAGCGCGACGAGATGGGCACCCTGGGCTCCGGCAACCATTATCTGGAGGTCCAGGAGGTCACCCGGATCCATGATGACGCCATCGCCGCCGCCTTCGGCCTGGAACTGGGCGCGGTGCTGGTGAGCATCCACTGCGGCTCCCGGGGCCTGGGCCACCAGATCGGCACCGATTACCTCAAGCGCATGGTCCTGGCCGCCAGCCAGCACGGCATCCGCCTGCCGGACCGGGAACTGGCCTGCGCCCCGCTGAACTCCGATCTGGGCCGCGCCTATCTCGGCGCCATGCGCGCCGGCATCAACTGCGCCCTGGCCAACCGCCAGATCATCACCCACCTGGCGCGCCAGGTCTTTCGGGAGGTGCTGGGGGTGGACCCGACCCTGCTCTACGACGTCTCCCACAACACCTGCAAGCTGGAGGAGCATGTCGTCGAGGGTCGCCGGCGCCAGCTCTACATCCACCGCAAGGGCGCCACCCGCGCCTTCGGCCCCGGTCACCCCGACCTGCCCGAGAGCCTGCGCGCCGTCGGCCAGCCGGTGCTGATCGGCGGCACCATGGGCACCGCCTCCTACATCCTGGCGGGGACGGTCCAGAGCCAGGAACTGGCCTTCAACTCCGCCTGCCATGGCGCCGGCCGAGCCTTGAGTCGCCACGCCGCCACTCGCCGCTGGCAGGGGCGGGCGGTGCAGAACGAACTGGCGCAACGCGGCATCCTGGTGCGCAGCCCCTCCCCACGCGGCATGGCCGAGGAGGCCCCCGGCGCCTACAAGGATGTCAGCGAGGTGGTTGCCGCCACCGACCGTGCCGGCCTGGCTCGCCTGGTGGCGCGGCTGGAGCCGCTGGTGTGTATCAAGGGGTGAGGGGCACTCGGCGGGGTCGGCGCCAAGGGGTGGTGTTGCGCGGGCTTATGGCGGGGTCGGCGCCAGGGCGCGGCGTTGCGCGGGCTTATATCAGGCGCCAGCCTGGGTGATGGGGTTGGGCTCCCGCTGGCTAGGCGCAGAAAGTCAATGGCTTGCTCGGCGGAGCCAGGGTGAGCGGCTTGGGTTAGCCCCCAAGGGTGACTGCTGGCGGCCAGTGGATCGCCAGTTCCGCGATCACGCTCACCGGGGTCGGCTCCTCCAGCGCCCGGATGTCCGGCTTGCCGAAGGCGCCATCTTCCCCCAGCCGATAGATGGTCAGCACCCGGTCGACGGGCTGTAGCAGCCAGTATTCCCGGACCCCGTGACGCTCGTAGAGGGCCCGTTTGCGGATCTGATCGTGGGCGGCGCTGGCGGGGGAGAGGATCTCGATGATCCAGTCCGGGGCCCCCCGGCAGCCCTTGTCATCCAGCTTACGGGGATCGCAAATCACCGCCACGTCGGGCTGAACCACCGTGTCAACTAGCGCGTCGGCCTCGTCCTGTCGGGGCAGGCGCACATCGAAGGGGGCGACATAGACCCGACAGAGCTGGCCTTGGAGGGCATTGCCGATCTGACGCGCCAGTTCCACCACGAACTCCTGATGCAACCGTGTCGGCGCGGGAGCCATGGCAAAGGCCTCGCCCTCGATCAACTCCCAACGTTCCTCCTCGGGCCACTGGCAATAATCGCAATAGCTGAAGTAGCCGGTTTTGAGGGCCGGCTGGGGCATCTTGGTGTCTCCTTCTCGCAGCTTGATCATGGGGTTGCGCGCCTGGCCAACATAGAAGGTTCCGTGGTAACTGGCAAGCGACCAGGAGGGGTATTCGAATCAGCTTACTCCGGCTTGGCGTCCAGGCTTCATGGCCATTTCAGTTGCACGATAGACCGTCTTGCGGTATCGGTTTTGTGAGGCCTGCTCTGGTATAAAGTGTCTCCCGGCGCATGAACCTCCGCGCCGGGCTCCTCCCGTTCAGGAGTACCACCCTACACCTTGAGGGAAGCTGGTGGCCATGGTCGAGCCTTATCAAGCTTATATTGCGCCCATCATCGCCCAGGTAGGCTTGATCTGGCCGCTTCCCGTCTTCCTGGCATTTTCAGCGATCCTGACCCTTGCCACTCCATGGGTGCGGGGAAAGCTCGGGGAGACACGGGTCCGCAAGCGACTGAACCGGATCTGGAGCGAGGCCTTGCACGACGTGATATTGCCGGCCAGTCGTGGCGGCCTGACCCAGGTCGATCACCTGGTGCTGACCGGGGCCGGGTTGCTGGTCGTGGAGACCAAGAACTACCGGGGTCGGATTTTCGGTCGGGAGCGGGAAGCACAATGGACCCAACGGCTCGGACGCCACGGCATCACCTTTCCGAATCCCCTGCGGCAGAACCATGGCCATACCGAGGCGGTGAAGGCCCTGGTGCCGGGCGTGCGGGTGATCGGCCGGGTGGTGTTTACGAATTCAGCGCGGTTCCCCCAGGGGATGCCACCGGGCGTGTCCTCTCTGCACTCTTTGGTGGGGGATCTGCGGGAGGAACTTGGGATCGACTTGCTATCATGCCGCCCCGAGTGAGGCGCTGCGGGCTGCCTGGGAAGCGATAAAGGCGCGAGCGGATCAGAGCCACGGGGCGCGCAAAGCCCACCTTCAGGGTATCGCCGACCAATGGGGGCCCGGCCGGGTCAAGTGGAAGCCCTATCTGATCCTGATCTGCTCTGGTCTCTGGCTGGTATGGTTGGGTTTGCGGGAGACGGGCCCATTGCCCCCTGAGCCTATCTCGCGACCGGAAGCCTCTAAGCTAATGGTTCCCGCCCTCGTCCCTGGGCCAACGTCGATCCGTCTGGAGAAAAGGCCTGCAGCGACCTCGTCGGCTCCAGTGCTGAAATGGTCGGATCCAGCCGAGCCGCACGGCAGTAGCCCCAGACCGGAATGTAACTCCGCCATCGCCGCCGTCCTGATCGACAACAGCGATCACAACCAGCAGCGCCGCGATCGGGCTTGCGGGCTCTGACAGATAGGAGGGGCGGAAGCCTCTTCCAGGCCTGAAGGACAGTTACCGGCGGTTTTTCAGCACCCTTGCCTTACCCTGCGAATATCAGCCCTGGAGTCCCGCCATGAATATTCCTCGCCTCAAGGCCTGGACCGGCTGGACCCGAAAAAGGGTTGGAAAGAGGGTCTGAAGGGTCTCGCGAGTTGAAGCCGGAGCTGACGTCTGCCAATTCAGCCGAACCGGGGCCCGGCCTGCAGTTGAAGGACGAGCGGGTCGGGGACGCGCGATCGCCACCGAGCGATGACTAGAGGTGGCCGGCACCGCCGCCCTGATCGGGATGGCATAGTTTCGTGGACTGATCGGCTTGGCGCGGGAGGTGTTCGCCCGGCTGCATGGCTCCGATTTCCGCATCCCGGCCTGAGCGGGAGCCCACCACGAACCTGACCGCCGAGTGCTATAAACCAGTGACAATCCGTCTCATCAGCGTCAGTCGCCGCACCGATATCCCGGCATTCTACGGCCGCTGGTTCATGAATCGTGTTCGCGCCGGTTTTTGCGCCGTACCTAATCCCTTCAACAGCAAACAAATCTCGCGCGTCGAGATAAATCCCACGGAGACGCTGATTGTCTTCTGGACCCGCTGGGCAGCTCCATTTTTGGGCGCCACTGACCAATTGCAGCGGCTCGGATATCGTTTCTACTTCCAGTACACTCTGGTCAACAACCCAACGGAAATCGATCCAAAGTCACCGCCCTTCGAAAAAGCCATCACCGCTTTCCGTCAGTTGGCCGATCGCATAGGCCCTGATCGGGTCGTCTGGCGTTACGACCCGATCCTGTTGTCCGACAGAACGAATCAGGACTTTCATCTGGAGAATTTTACTCGTATCGCTAAAGGTCTGAAGGGGGCGACCCAGCGAGTCGTGGTCAGTATCGTCGATCCCTACGATAAAGCCGCTCGACGTCTCACACGCTTGGGCGAAGCACGACCAGAATTCAGATATCGCATCTACAAGCCTGAGCGAGATGAGGCACTGCTGCGGCAGCTTGCGCGGCTCGCACGGGACCATGGCTTGGAAATCCAGAGCTGCGCCGAGGAGATCGATCTGGCAGCCGCGGGTATCGAACCCGGCAAGTGCATCGATGATCGGCTGATCCGTCAGCTTTTTGGGATCGATGTCAGCCACAAGAAGGATAAGGGGCAGCGCCGTGCTTGTGGCTGCATCGAGAGTCGTGACATTGGCATGTATGACTCCTGTCTGTTCGGATGTGCTTACTGTTATGCTACCCGAAGCTTCGACATGGCTCGGACTAATCATGCGGCTCATGATCCGAGTTCCGAGTCGTTGATCGGCGATTTTAAGGCCCCACCTCCAACCTCCAATTCTTCCGCGCTGGCGGTCTCGGCAATCCCCGTACAGCGAGATCTCCGCGTACCGGAAATAATGACACCTGACAGGTGAGTCAGGCAGCCCGCTCGAAATCCACCGCGACTACCTTGAACTCGGGGGTGAGGGTGAATTCGTCGCCCACATCGCTGGTGAGGTGGTTGATGGACGCCTCGGGGAAATGGAAGGTGGTGTAGAGGACGCCGGGTTTGACGATATCGGAAAGCGCGACCCGCATCAGGGTCTCGGCCCGGGGGGAGCGGAGGCGGACGGTATCGCCGTTGGCGAGGTGCTTGGCCTGGGCGTCGTCGGGGTGGACATAGAGGAGGTCCTCCCCGACCAGTTCTGCGTTGGGGGTGCGGCGGGTCATGGTGCCGCTGTTGTAGTGCTCCAGCAGCCGACCGGTGGTGAGGATGAAGGGGTAGTCGGCCCCATGAGCCGCCAGTTCCGCCGTCTCCTCGAAATCCCAGACCTGGAAGCGGCCCAGGCCGCGCTTGAAGGCCTCGCGATGCAGGATGGGGGTAGCGGTGCCGTCCGCGGCCACGGGCCATTGTTTGCCCTGGTCGCCCAATTCCTCCCAGCGGACCCCCTGGAAGAAGGGGATCAGGCTGGCGATCTCCCGCAGCAGGTCCGGCGCCGAGTGGGTTGCCTGGGGGTAACCCAGGCGCCGCATCAGTTCGATGACGATTTGGCCGTCGGGCCGGGTGCCGGCCAGGGGCGGTATCACCGGGCGCACCCGCTGGACGCGGCGCTCGGCATTGGTGAAGGTACCCTCCTTTTCGAAACAGGACGAGGCCGGGAAGACGACATCCGCCAACTGGGCGGTGTCGGTGAGAAAGAGCTCCTGGACCACCAGGAATTCCAGGCCGGAGAGGGCATGACGGACCTGACAGGTGTTGGGGTCGGTGCGCAGCAGGTCCTCACCCATGATCCAGAGGGCCTTGAGGTCGCCCCGGGTGCTCGCGGCGAACATCTCGGGAATCTTGTAGCCGGGCTTGTTGGGGTAGGCGACGCCATGGAAGTCCTGGTAGCGGGCCTGGGCCTGGGGGTCATCCACCGCCAGGTAGCCCGGGCCCTGGTGGGGCTGGACGCCCATGTCGGCGGCGCCCTGGACATTGTTCTGGCCGCGCAGGGGATTGACCCCGGCGCCGGGCTTGCCGAGGTTGCCGGTCATGAGGGCGATGGCGGCGATGAGAGAGACGGCCTTGGTGCCCTGCCAGTGCTCGGTGACGCCCAGGCCGTGGAATTCCATGGCCGCCGGGGCGGTGGCGTAGGCGCGGGCGGCGGCCTGGATCAGGTCCCAGGCGACGCCGCAGACGTCCGTCTGGGCGGCGATGTCCAGGCCTTGCAGGTGAGCGGCGAAGGCCTCCCAGCCTTCGGTGCGGCGGGCGATGAAGTCCTGATCGATAAGGCCGGCGTCGAGGATGGCGCGGGCGAAGAGGTTGAGCACCGCCAGGTTGGTCCCCGGCCGGGGGCGCAGGTGGTATTGGGCGTGGCGAGCCAGCTCGGTGCGCAGGGGATCGATGACGATCAGCGGCACGCCGCGCTGGACCCGCGCCTTGATGCGGGCGCCGGTGACCGGGTGGGCGGCGGTCGGGTTGGCGCCGATGAGCAGGATGCAGGCCGTCTGGTCGAGGTCGGCCACCGAGTTGGTGGCGGCGCCGGTGCCCAGGGTCCACTGCATGCCCAGGGCGGTGGGGGCGTGGCAGACCCGGGCGCAGCCGTCGATGTTGTTGGTGCCGATCACTACCCGAAAAAACTTCTGCATCAGGTAGTTTTCTTCGTTGGTGCTGCGGGCGGAGGAGATGCCGGCCAGGGCGTCCGGGCCGTGGCGATCCTTGATCTCCTGGAAGCGGCGGGCGGTGTAGTCCAGGGCCTCGTCCCAGGTGGCCGGCTGGAGTTGGCCAGCCTTGCGGATCAGGGGCGTCGTCAGCCGGTCGGGGTGGCGGTGGAATTCGAAGGCGAAGCGGCCCTTGACGCAGGTGTGGCCCCGGTTGACGGCGGCGTCCGCGGCGCCCTGGATGCCCTGGATCTGGCCATCCCGGACCTTGACCTCCAGGTTGCAGCCGACGCCGCAGTAGGTGCAGAGGGTGCGGACCAGCCGGTCATGGGTGGCGGTCTTGGTGCCGTAGCGGTCGGCCAGGGCGTTGGTGGGGCAGGTCTGGACGCAGGCGCCACAGGCGACGCAAGGCGAGTAGGCGAAAGACTGGTCAGCCCCGATGATGATCCGGGCCGCGAGCCCGCGTCCGGCGACCGCCAGGACCTGGCCGGCCTGCAATTCGTCGCAGGCCCGGACGCAGCGGTAGCAGCCGATGCACTCGGCCATGTCGGCCCGGAGGTAGGGGTGGCTGAGGTCCGGGGCCGGGGCGGGATGGCGGGCACCCGGCGGATAGCGCACCGCCGGGATGCCGAGGGCGGCGAGGGCCCGCTGGAACTCGGTGGGGAGTTGGCCCGGGGCCGGCTGGAGGCGGTCGGCGGGGTAATCGGAGAGCAGCAGTTCGAGGATGTTCCGGCGTAGCCGCCGGATCCGCTCGCTGGCGGGATAGAGGTACTGACCCGGCGCGACCGGCGTATGGCAGGCGGCCAGCACCCGGCTGGGGCCGTCCGGGGCCTGGGCCACCTCCACGGAGCAGAGCCGGCAGGAGCCGTAATGCTCCAGATTGTCAGCCTGGCAGAGGGTGGGGATGAGGTCCCCGCCTCGGTGCCGGCGCACGAACTCGAGAATGGTCTCGCCGGGGATGATGGCGCAGGGCTCGTTGTCGATGTAGGCGGTGTTTTCCATGTTCCCGACCCTTGGCAAGGTGTAAGTCGCGTGCGTCACGATGGCCCGGTGCCGACCACTAACACCCCGCCCTCCGGGTCGGGCCGGGCAAACCTGGCCACTGCCTGTTCAGGCCTCCCGGAACAGGGGGGCGAGTTCGGCGCCGAAGTAGGTCAGGGCGTTACCGACCGGCAGGGGCAGGCCGCCGCCGAGGGCGCAGAGGGAACCCAACTCCAGGGTTTCGAGCAGGTCCGCGAAGAGCTTGGGATCGATCCGGGTGCCCTGGCGGAGGGCCCCCTCGAGCATCTCCTGGCCGCGCCGCGCGCCGATGCGGCAGGGAAAGCATTTGCCACAGGACTCCCGCGCCGTGAAGGCGAAGAGGTGGGCGAGGAGTTCGGCCAGGGGAAAGTGCTCGGGAATGGCGATGATGCCGGCGTGACCCAGCAGAAAGCCCGCCTCCGCGAAGGCCTCGAAGTCGAGGGTCAGGCCGTCCACCTGGGCGAGGGGGACCAGGCCCCCCAGGGGGCCGCCGATCTGGAAGGCCTTGACGGGGTAGCGGGTGCCGCCCCCCAGGCCCTCCAGGACCTGGCGCAGGGGGGTGCCCATCGGCACCTCGTAAACGCCGGGGCGGTTGAAGCCGCCGTCCAGGGAGACCAGCTTGGTGCCGGTACAGCTTGCCAGGCCCTGGGCCGCGTATGCCTCGCCACCGGCTGTCAGGATAAAGGGCAGATTGGCCAGGGTCTCCACGTTGCTGAGTAGGGTGGGTTTGCCGAACAGGCCCTGGCTGGTGGGGAAGGGCGGCCGGACCCGGACCTCGGGCCTCAGGCCCTCGATGGAGTTCAGCAGGGCGGTTTCCTCGCCGCAGATGTAGGCCCCCGCGCCCGGGATGACATGAAAGCGAAAGGTGTGCCCGGCGCCGCGCCGCCCGTCCTCCAAGAGACCCAGGGCGTCCAGTTCGCCGATGGCCGCCCGGATGGCCGCGAGCGACTCGGGATACTCGCCGCGGATGTAGAGGACGCCGGTATCGGCGCCGATGAGGGCGCCCATGGCCAGCATGCCGGCCAGGACCGCATGGGGGCGCTCTTCCAGGAGCCACTTGTCGGAGTAGGCTCCAGGGTCCCCCTCGTCGGCATTGCAGACGACATACTTCTGGTCACTCGCCGCCGCGCGGGCGGCCTCGACCTTGAGGTGGAAGGGGAAACCGGCGCCCCCCCGGCCGCGCAGCCCCGACGCCCGGATCGCCCTCAGGGCGGGTTCGGCCGCCCCCCGCAAGCCGAGCAGCGGGGCGTAATAGGCCGCGGGATGCGGGATGGGGGCGAGAAGGACCGGTGGCGCGGCCAGGGTCCCCATGGGGACGGGCCTGGGGGCGGGCGGCGAGGCGCCGGGCCTGCCCAGTAAGGCCAGGTCCGCGCAAGTCCAGGTGGCCTGGTCGTAAAGGAAGGCGTCGTTGCGATGACAATGGCCGAGACAGGTGACCTGGCCGATCTCGGCCTCGCTGAAGTGCCCGGACAGGGCCGCCTGGAGGTCTGCCTGCCGGCCGGAAACCCGGCAGGCGGTACCCGCGCAGAGGAGAACCTTTTTGCCGGCCTGATCGAGTCGCGGCATGTCATAAGAGGCGCTGGCCCCGATCAGGCTGGCCTCGCTGACCAGGAATTCCGCCGCGATCTCGGCGAAACCCCGGCTCACGTCTGACCGGCTGGCCGCCTGGGTCGCCAGGTACAGGCTCCTATCCAGGCCTTGCCGGGCGGAAAGGCCTCTGAGATTTCGTGACACGCGACGTTAACGAAGCGCTTGAGCAGGGGCGGGCATCAATCCGCCCGGCGGGGCCGGCGCACGCCGAGCAGCTTGGCGCAGCCGGCCTCCAGCTTACGCCAGTCCTTGGGCATCTCCAGGCGGGCGAGGGTGGCCGTGGGCAGGAGTTTGCCATCGGGGGGCGTCTCCACCGCGTCCCCCAGCAGATAGCGCATCAGCTCCTCCATGCCGGGATTGTGGCCGATGAGCATGACGACTCGGGGCTTGGTCCGGCAGGAGGCGAGGGCATCCAGGAGGGCGGGGACTTCGGCGGCATAGAGTTCCTCATGCCAGAGGATGTGCTTTTTGTGGTACTCCATGGCCGCGCACGCCAGGAGCGCGGTCTCCTTGGCGCGCTGGGCCGGCGAACTGAGCACCAGGTCGGGCACCAGGTCCTCTTCCAGCAGCCAGGTGCCGATGCCGGGGGCCTGGTTGAGGCCCCGCTTGGCCAGGGGGCGGTCGAAATCATTCAGAGCGCCGGTTTCCCAGTCGGATTTGGCGTGGCGTAGCAGTTGGAGTTCTCTAGACATGATGATAGGCGGCACCGGGATTTAAGAATGGCCGGTGTTTTACCATACCCCTCGTCGGACTGTCACCGTCTCTCATCGCAGGCCCGGCCCTGGCCAGGTCCGGAGGTGACGAGCCCCTCAATGCAGGACCGCCAGCAGGCGATCCATCGTCCCCAGGGCCTGGCCCAGGTAACCGGCGCCAAAGAGGTTCAGATGGTTGAGAATGTGGTAGAGGTTGTAGAGGTCCCGGCGGACTTGGTAGCCAGGAGCCAGGGGCCAGGCCTCGCGATAGGCGGCCTGAAAGTCGGCGCCAAAGCCACCGAAGAGCTCCGTCATGGCCAGGTCGGCCTCCCGGTCACCGTAATAGACCGCCGGGTCGAAGAGGACGGGCTGGCCCGCGGCGTCAAAGGCCATGTTGCCGCTCCAGAGGTCGCCGTGCAGCAGGGCGGGCGGGGGGGCATGGTCGATCAGCGCCGGGCATGCCTCCGCGAGCCGCCGGCCGCGGTCCTGGAGACGGCCGCCAAAACCCTGGGCCAGGGCCAGGTCGAGTTGGGGCTCCAGGCGCCGCGTCCGCCAGAAGGCTGCCCAGTCCCCATCCTCGGCATTGGGCTGGGGCGTGGAGCCGATGAAGTTGTCCCGGTCCCAGCCGAACCAGGCCTGGCTCTGGCGGTGGAGTTGCGCCAGTCGCCGGCCGGCCTCGGCCCCACTATCCCGCCGCGGCCGGCCGAAGGCGAGGTGCTCCAGGACCAGAAAGGCCGCCGCTCCCGCCAGGCCCGATCCCAGCGGGGTGGGTACGCGGATGGCCTTGGCCGCCGCCAAGGCCTCCAGCCCCGCCGCTTCCGCCTCGAACATGGGGAGTCGCTGGGCGTCGTTGATCTTGACGAACCAGGCGCTGGCTCCATGACGGAGTACGAAGGCGCGATTGATGCAGCCGCCGCCGAGCTCCTGGATGGCGCCCGGTTGGCAGGGCTGGCCCGTGAGGGCCTGGATGTGGGCGGCGATCTGGTGCCAGTCGGTCATGGGGCATGAGCCTCCGTCATG
>JADZBU010000337.1 GCA_020851955.1 Chromatiaceae bacterium
CCGATCTCCGGGTTTACAACCGCCTGCTGCCCGACGAGTGGGAGATGCGGCTCCTGGGAGGGTCCGGCCGTGTGAATGGCCAGGTGGTGGTTGCCCCCGAGACCATGCGATTCGAACTCGACCTGGCTTCCGACCAGGCCCACCTGAGCTACCGGGATTACCAGGCCACCACCGACTTGTCGCTGCAACTGCGGGCCAGAATTGCCAGTGCCCCCGACGCCGCCGACGCGGTACTGGACCTGAGCGGCACCAAGCTGCGGCTCGACAATGCCGCGGCCCAGGCCAAGGTGAAGACCAAGGCCAAGACGAAGCACGTCAAGGGACCGATTCCGCCCCAACCCTGGCAGGCTGAACTGGCAGTCAATGATGGCAATCTCAGCCTGCCCCTGGCGGCGACGGAGGCAGCCGGGGGCCCGGTAGGCGCCGTGGCGAAGGCCCTGGCGGATCAGGGTTTCGGGGCCCTGCTCGCGACGACCCATGGCCGTCTCCTGGTCACCCTGACCCTCTCCCGACTCGACTGGATCGCGGAGCTGTTGCACCGCCCGCTGAACCTGAGCTTGAAGGGCGCGGCGGAGATCGATGCTGAGATCCTGCTCGCCGATGGCCTGCCGGCCCCGGGAACCACGCTCCAGTTACCGCCCGAGGAGTTGGAGCTTGGGCTGCTGGAGCACCGGGTGGAGGGTCTGGGGCGCGCCGCCCTGAGCCTGGAGCAGGACGGCCATCGTCCCAGGCTGGTCCTGAATATCGCCTTGACGGATGCCCGCATGCGTCGCCAGGACGAGTCGGAGCCGAGCATCGACGGGGTGCGCCTGGATGCCGATGTCGTGGTTACCGACCCCTTCGCCGACCACCCCGGCAAGGTGGACATGGCCCTGAAACTCCACTCGGCGCGGGTTCGCACCATGAGCAGCTACAACCCCTACCTGCCCGCCCATGCCCCCCTCTCCCTGGTCTCGGGCGAGGCCAGTCTCGTCGGCGATCTGCAACTGGGTCCCAAGGGTCCGCGGGGCGAGCTGCTGTTGCTCGCCAAGGAGGTGCGCGTGGCGCTGAGCCAGGCCGAGATGACTGGAGATATCCGGCTGGACCTGCTGATCCGTGGCGGCTCGGCGGCGGATATGCGGTTCGATATCACCGGCTCCACCTTGGGGCTGAAGGGATTTAAGGTCATCGGCGAAACCGCCTCAGCCCTGGCGCCCGATTGGCATGCCCATCTGGAACTGGAGAAATCCAAGGTCTTGTGGCGTAAGCCGATGCATCTGGACATGCAGGCCGCCATTACCATCAAGGACACCCGGCCCTTCGTCGCCCTGCTGGACAACGCCCGGGGCGAGCACCGCTGGATCGAGGATTTGCTGCTGGTCGAGAACCTGGGCGGGCACATCCAGTTGGTCATGGACGGCGACAGCGCCGTGCTCAAGGACGCCACGATCGGCAGTGGGGCGGTCGGTGTCCAGGCCAAGGGGCACGCCGACGATGACCACCGCGAGGCCATGCTCCTGGTCCGCTGGCACAGCTTCGTGGGGGCGCTCGAAATGGAGGACGACTGGCAACAATTCGAACTCGGCGATGCCCGCGCCCGCTTCGACGCCTACCGACCCGGCACCACCGGATTGCCCTCCCGCGCCGGGGCCAGAACGCAACCCTCGGACAGCAACCGCAAGGCGCCGTCAGCCCCGGCCAGTGCGCGGGCCGCGGCGCCACAACCCCACAAGGGCACCCAGGGGACCAATAATCCATTCCTGGAGTACGACCCTTGAGCCTCCCCGGCACACGGTACCCGCCTGTTATGCCATGGATAATCCGTCGCAGGCGTCGATCACCGATGATCCCGACCATAAGAGCCACGTCCATGGCGAACCCTTCCTCGGTCCTGTCCCCATGTAGGAGCCAACGGCATGAATCTGAATACCGACCATCTTCAACGTTGCATCGGTACCTTGCGTTTGTCTCTCAACTTTTATCAGCAGGCTCCGGCGGACAGTATCGACCGGGAAATTTTTCGCAATGCCATCGTCAAGGGCTATGAATTGGCGCAGGAGACCAGCTTCAAGCTGCTGAAAAAAGCCTTGCGTGATTACGGCCACGCCGCAAGAAAACTCGACGCCACGCCCATCAAGGATCTACTGCGCCTTTCCGCCACCCATGGCCTGATGACAATCGAGGAAGTGGAACGTTGGTTTGCCTACCGCGACAACCGCAACAATACCGCCCATGACTACGGCGAAAACTTTGCCCTGGAGACGCTACGCCTGATCCCCGACTTCATTGACGACGTGACGCGCCTGGCAGCCGTGCTGCGCGAACGCTATCCCGAGGAATCCCACTAATGCCCGAACTACCGCTGCAAAGGCTGGAGTTACGGCCCCACCACCTTGAGATGCTCCGTGCCCTGCTGCAACAGCGGATGCGGCACACCGAGGTCTGGGCCTACGGCAGTCGGGTCAATGGCAATGGCCACGACGCCAGTGACCTGGATCTGGTGGTCCGTCGGCCAAGCGACCTGAATCAGGAGACTCCGGAATTGGGAGCCATGCAGGACATACTGTCGGAAAGTAATCTGCCCATTCGGGTCGAAATGATGGATTGGGCTCGTATTCCGGCCAGCTTCCAGCGCGAGATCGAGCGGGCCTATGTGGTGGTGCAGGCCGGGAGCGATACTGACTCAACAGCACCATGAGCCGCTTCGCAGCCATCGTCGAAGACGCCTCCGCGAAGAGCTCGCCTCATGGCATAGGCCCCCTCGGGATCGAGGGCGCGAGGCTGGCCAGGGAGGCCTGGCAAATCGGCTAGAATGCCGCGCACATGGGGTTTAGGGCCCATGGACACCCTCACCCGGCAAAAGGCAATCCGATGGCCAAGACGGCAACCCCGAAAAATGACTCCTCCGCCACCATCGGCTTCGAGGCCAAGCTCTGGCTCACCGCCGACAAGCTGCGCAACAACATGGACGCGGGGGAATACAAGCACGTCGTCCTCGGGCTGATTTTCCTCAAATACATCTCGGACACCTTCGCCGAACAGCGCGCCAAACTCCTCGCGGGCCAGGGCGACTACGCCGGAGCGAATCCTGAAGACCCCGACGAATACAAGGCCGAGAACGTTTTCTGGGTGCCCGCCGAGGCCCGCTGGTCCCACCTCCAGGCCAACGCCAAACAGGCCGCCATCGGCAAGCTCGTGGACGATGCCATGGTCGCCATCGAGCGCGACAACCCGCGTCTCAAGGGCGTCCTGCCGAAAGACTACGCCCGCCCCGCGCTCGACAAGCACCGCCTCGGGGAATTGATCGACCTCATCGGCACCATCGGCCTTGGGGACCGGGAAAACCGCTCCAGGGATATCCTCGGACGTGTCTATGAATACTTCCTCGGCCGCTTCGCCAGCGCGGAAGGGAAGCGCGGCGGCGAGTTCTACACCCCGCAGTGTGTTGATAAGCTGCTGGTCTTCATGCTCGCCCCTTACAAGGGCCGCGTCTATGACCCCTGCAATGGCTCCGGCGGCCTCTTCGTGCAGAGCGAGAAATTCATCGAGGCCCACGGTGGCAAGCTCGGCGATATCGCCATCTACGGCCAGGAATCGAACCCTACCACCTGGAAGCTCGCCCTCATGAATCTCGCCATCCGCGGCATCGAGGGCGATCTCGGGAAATACGCCGCCGACACCTTCCGCAACGACCTCCACCTCGACCTCAAGGCCGACTACATCCTCGCCAACTTTCCCTTCAACGTCAGCGACTGGTTCCGCAAGGACGACGACGTGCGGTGGAAATACGGCCTGCCACCGAAGGGCAACGCCAACTTCGGCTGGATCCAGCACATCCTCCACCACCTGGCCCCCGACGGCATGGCCGGCTTCGTTTCCGCCAATGGTGCCATGTCCTCCAACCAGTCCGGCGAAGGCGACATCCGCCGCGCCCTCATCGAGGCCGACCTCGTCGATTGCATGGTCGCCCTCCCGGGTCAGCTCTTCTACAGCACCCAGATCCCCGTCTGCCTCTGGTTCCTCGCGAAAAACAAAGCCGCCGACGCCAAACGCGGCTTCCGCGACCGCCGCCAGTACACCCTCTTCATCGACGCCCGCAAACTCGGCACCCTCATCGACCGCGTCCACCGCGAACTCACCGACGCCGACCTGGAGAAGATCGCCGCGACCTACCACGCCTGGCGCGGCAACGGCCTTTCCTCCTCTCCCCGCGCGGCGGAGGGCCGGGGAGCGGGAGCCGCGCCCTATGCAGACATTGCCGGCTTCTGCAAATCCGCCACCACCGCCGAGATCGCCGCCCACGGCCATGTCCTCACGCCCGGCCGCTACGTCGGCGCCGAGGAAGTCGAAGACGACGGCGATCCCTTCGAGGAAAAGATGCCGCGCCTCGTCGCCGAACTGCACGCCCAGTTCGCCGAGTCAGCGAGGCTGGAACTGGCCATCAAAGCCAACCTGAAAGGACTTGGATTCCAATGAATACTGGCGGAACAGGACTAAGCGCGAACCCCCGCTCTCGCTGGGTTCCGCAGCACCACGGAGATGTGCCGAGGATGAATCCGAGTGGGGTTTGCCGGCAAGAGCCCGAAAACGAAGAAACCCCGGCCCCTGTCTGTCGCAAGCGGCAGAGGAAGGGGGTCCGGGGTCAACGTCTAAAATATTGGGGCCAGCCTGCCCGCGAGTCAATCCTTATCGAAAATTTCCGCCGGGAGCGCTGTGGGTGAACCAGGATTTCTTCAGGAAAATCGAAAATATCCTGCACGAGGAGAGGATCGACGCCTACCGCCAGGATGGGGCTGATCCGGCCCTTACGCTTGCCCGCTACTCTCTGAATATGGCCTTGGGCGAATCCCTTTATCCTGCCCTCCAGTTCGCCGAAGTCGCCTTGCGCAATGCCATTCACCGGGCCATGACAACCCGCTGCCAAACCGACGATTGGTTTGACACTGCGGATAACCGCCTGACGCCTTGGCAAAAAACCCAAGTCTCGGAAGCGCGGAAGGCACTCACCGACCATCGGAAATCAATAACGCCCGGGCGCATGGTGGCGGAACTGAACTTCGGCTTCTGGACCGGCTTCTTCAACAAGGCTCATGGCCAGACCGGGGTCGGCCACTACCTCGCCCACACCATCTACCCGTACGCTCCCTTTGACGAGCGGAACCTGAATAAGCTCGGGGAGCGCTGGCGGCTCATTCGCAACCTCCGCAACCGCGTGTTCCATCACGAGCGGGTTCTCCACTGGAAGGATTTGGACGCCCAGCATCGGTCGGTCCTCGAAGTGATTGCATGGATTTCACCGGAACTTCACGAACTGGCCGTAGCCCTCGACCGTTTTGACGGTATCCGTTCAGCCGGTCTGGAACCCTGGTTAGCCAAAGTCCGCCGCCATTGGCCAGTCAGCGCCCCCGGGGGAACTCCGGCATACGGCCAGATCGCCACGGTGAATGCCCCATTCGATGCCGCCACCGGTGCCGATACACCCTTTGGCCATCGCTGGGGCGGCGAGGTCCTACATCTGTCCGACGCGCACCTCACCGCCATGCACAACGGCCAGACCTTGGCTTTGGATGTGATGAGCGAGTATGTCGTGTTTCTCCGGCTACAACCAGATGAGTTACTCCACCCTCGGGAGCCCCTAAACCCATGAACCTTCGCCACGCAAGGAAGACGCGCCCCGTCGCCGCACTGCAGGGCCTGTTGGCCGAGTCCGCGAAAATGGAGCAGGCCATCAAAGCCAGCCTGAGGGGACTGAGTTATGGCGGGTGAAACGATAACCGAATGCACCGTCGGTGACGTTGCAGCACCCAGCCGAAATGCGCTCGTCGGCGGGCCGTTCGGTTCTGACTTGGTTTCTCGCGACTACGTCCCGAACGGTGTTCCGGTTATCCGAGGTGCGAACATGGGCCACGGCAGATGGGTCGATGGTGAGTTCGTCTATGTGACGCCTGAGAAAGCAGACTCGCTTGCATCTAACTGCGCAAAGCCCGGCGACCTCGTTTTTACGCAGCGGGGAACACTTGGTCAGGTTGCGCTCGTTCCGATGAAGGGCGCAGATCGCTACTTGATATCGCAAAGTCAGATGAAGGTCACGCTCGACCCCACGAAAGCCGACGCGATTTTCCTCTACTACGTTTTCATCAGCCCCGAGCAGCAGGCTTACATTGTCCAGAACGCGATTACGACAGGCGTTCCGCATACGAACCTTGGCATCCTACGCAATACGCCGCTTACTCTCCCACCCCTCGCCGAACAAAAAGCCATCGCGGCGGTGCTGGGGGCGCTGGACGACAAGATCGAGTTGAACCGGCGGATGAACGCGACGCTGGAGGCGATGGCGCGGGCGCTGTTCCAGAGCTGGTTCGTGGATTTCGACCCCGTCCGCACCAAACTCGACGGCCGCCTCCCCGCTGCCCTCGACTCCGCCACCGCCACCCTCTTCCCCGACTCCTTCCAAGACTCGTCCATCGGCCATATTCCGACCGGATGGGAAGTCGCAGAGCTAGGCCAAATAGCGGACGTCATCGACTGTCTTCATGCCAAGAAGCCAGAGCGTTGCGAGAATGGCCAACTCTACCTCCAGCTAAACAACATCCGTGATGATGGTCTGATCGACATCACCGACTCCTTTTTTATTAGCGCGGAAGATTACCAGAAGTGGATTTCTCGCATGGAAGCACGTGCCGGTGACTGCGTCATTACCAACGTCGGGCGCGTGGGTGCGGTCGGCCAGATTCCAGAAGGTGTCAAGGCCGCGCTCGGCAGAAATATCACGGGCATTCGATGCAAGTCTGCATTTCCGTTTCCCACTTTCCTCATCGAATGCCTGGTCTCCGAATCCATGCGCGAGGAGATTCGGCTGAAGACAGACTCGGGAACGATTCTCGACGCGCTGAACGTGAAGAGCATCCCAAAACTGAGATTTGTCCGTCCGACACCGGAGATAGGAGCCCGCTTCGAGGCCTTGGCCAGACCGCTTCGGCGGCGGATGGAGCAGAACCTTTCAGAATCCCGCACTCTCGCCACCTTGCGCGACACGCTGCTGCCGAAGCTGCTGAGTGGGGAGTTGAGCGTAGCGGGGCTTGAATCCAAGCTAAAAGCCACCGCGTGAGCGATCAGCCGTTACCCCAATCCGAAATTATCCTCTACCAGACGGAGGATGGCCGGACCCGCATCCAGTGCCGGTTAGATAGCGAGACGCTGTGGTTAACGCAGGCGCAGATGGCTGAGCTGTTCGAGACGACTCCGCAGAACGTGACCCGCCACTTGAGGGGTATTTTTGCCGAGGGCGAACTGGTCGAGGCGGCAACTTGTAAGGATTACTTACAAGTTCGATTGGAAGGGGGGCGCGAGATCTCCCGGAAGCTCCGCCATTACCGGCTGGACGCCATCCTCGCGGTTGGCTTTCGCGTGCGGAGCCATCGAGGCACGCAGTTCCGGCAGTGGGCCATCGGGCGCTTGAACGAGTATCTGGTGAAGGGCTTCACCATGGACGACGAGCGGCTGAAAAATCCGCCCGGCAAGGGGCAGAAGGATTATTTCGACGAGCAACTGGAGCGCATCCGCGACATCCGGTCGTCCGAGCGGAGGTTTTACCAGAAGGTGCTGGATATTTACGCGACGAGTGTGGATTACACGCCGAACACGGAGATGTCGCAGCAGTTTTTCGCCACGGTGCAGAACAAGATGCACTGGGCGGCGCACGGTCAGACGGCGGCGGAGGTCATCCATGCGCGGGTGGATGCCGGCAAGCCGTTCATGGGCCTGCAAACCACGCGGCCCGGGGGCATCGTCCGCAAGGAGGACGTGTCCATTGCCAAGAACTACCTCGATGGCGAGGAGCTCGACACGCTGAACCGGATCGTGAACGCCTACATCGAATTTGCCGAACTGCGGGCGCTGCAACGCAAGGTGATGACCATGCGGGACTGGATCACCAAGCTGGATGAGTTTCTGAAACTCTCCGAGCACGAGCTGCTGGACCACGTGGGGAAGATTTCCGCCGAGTCCGCCAAGGCTAAGGCGGAACTGGAATATGCCCGGTATCGGACGCTGCTGGATGCCCAACCGCGGCGCGTGGATGCCGACTTTGAAAAGGCGGTAAAGGCGTTACAGAAATTGCCGCGACCAAATAACTCCAGGCCATCAAAAGGATGAGCCGCAACGCGGCCGGTCGTTGTCCAAGACGCTGCCCCCGATTGACTACCAAAGAACTCCAAAGCACTCCAAAGCACTCCAAATGGACCATCTTCAACTTCACGTCTACGCAATGAAGCCATCCCAACCATGATCCTCAACGAAGCGCTCGTCGAAAACGCCGCCCTGGAATGGTTCGGGGAACTGGGTTACGCCTGCCTCGGGGCGGAAGCCCTTGCCCCGGCCGCCCACGGGGAGCGGGCGTCTTACGGCGAGGTGATCCTGGTGGGTCGCCTGCGTGCCGCGCTCCGGCGCCTGAACCCGACCCTGCCCGAGGAGGCGCGGGAGGAGGCCTTGCGCAAGGTGCTGCGGATAGCCACATCCTCGCTCACCCAGACCAACCGCGCCTTTCACCGCCTGCTGCGCGATGGCGTTCCCGTGGAGTATTCGCGCCCCGATGGCGGCATCGCGGGCGATCATGCGCGGTTGGTGGATTTTGAGGAGGTAGCCGCGAACGACTGGCTGGTGGTGAACCAGTTCACGGTGATCGAGGGCCAGCACCA
>JADZBU010000338.1 GCA_020851955.1 Chromatiaceae bacterium
AGGCCGAGGAGTTGTTCGCCATCCTGGAAAACCAGCTTGGCTTGCGGTTCCTCCGGGGCGAGGCGGCGCCCCCCGCGCCAGCCCCCCTGTCACCAACGGCCCTGGCCGACCGGCTGGCCGCCCTGCCGGACGACTGGCGCGCCGACTTGCGGGCGGCGGTGGGGCTGGGGGACTTCGGGAGGATCGCGGCGGCGCTGGAGGCCCTGCGAACCCAGGACGCCGCGCTCCACGAGGTCCTGGCCCGCTGGGCCTACGACTTCGATCTGGAGGCCTTCGCCTTACTGTTCGACCGCGAGCCGACCCCATGACGAGAATCATGCCCGCCCTGCCTTACCTGGTCCTGGCCCTGTCCCTGACCATGACGCTGATTTTCTGGAATCTCCATGATGCCGGGCTGAAAGAACGGGCCTCTTTACTCTACCAGGATAAAACCGCGGAAATCGTCTCCCGGATCATCCGCCGGATGCAAGACCATGAAGTGATCTTGCGGGGTGGCGCCGGCCTCTTCAATGCCTCCCAGGCCGTCGATCGCGAGGCATGGCGCCGCTATGTCGCGACCCTGAGGCTGGGCGAAAACTTCCCCGGTATTCAGGGGGTCGGATTCAGCCAATGGCTCACCTCCGCCGAGAAGGAGGAGCACATCCGCGCCATCCGGGCGGAAGGCTTCCCTGACTACGCTATCCGTCCCGCCGGGGACCGGCCCGTCTATACCGCCATCATCTACCTGGAACCCTTCGACTGGCGCAATCAGCGCGCCTTCGGCTTTGACATGTTTGCCGAGCCCGTGCGTCGCCTGGCCATGGAACAGGCCAAGGACAGCGGCGAGACCAGCATCGCGGCCAAGGTCATCCTGGTCCAGGAAACGGAACGGGAAGTCCAGAATGGCATGCTGATTTACGTCCCGCTTTACCGCCCGGGCCTGCCGACGGAGACCGTCGCGCAACGCCGCCAGGCGATTCTGGGGTTTTCCTACAGCCCCATTCGGATCAATGACTTCATCCATGGGGTCCTGGGCCAGATGCCACCGGATATCGGCTTTGAGCTTTACGCCGCCGACCGGGAGGAGCCCGAGGCCCTGATGTTCGACAGTCTCCAGGCGGAAGGAGTCACCCTGCCCCCGGGCTACGCCCCCACCTTCCGGAATCGGATCGCGGTGGAGGCCTACGGACGGACCTGGCTCTTTAGCTTTAAAACCCTCCCGGACTTCGCCCAGGCGATGAATGCTGGCTCGTCCTACACCCTCCTGACCGGCGGCCTCCTGGTCAGCCTCCTGCTCACCGCGATCACCTTCATCCTGCTGGCCGGACGGAACCGGGCCCTGGCCTCCGCCCAGGCGATGGCCGAGAGCGAGGCCCGCTTCAAGGGTGCCTTCCAGCATGCGGTCATCGGGATGGCCCTGGTCTCGCCGGCGGGGGCTTGGTTGAGGGTCAACGCCAGCCTGTGCGCCATTCTCGGCTATGCGGAGGAGGAACTCCTGGCGATGACCTTTCAGGAAGTCACCCACCCCGATGACCTCGCGAGTGACCTGAGCCAGACCCGCCGGTTACTGGCGGGCGAAATCGACAGCTTCGTGATGGAAAAGCGCTTCTTTCGCAAAAACGCCGAGGTCATCTGGGGTCGCATCGCGATCTCGCTGGTCAGGGATGGCGGGGGAACGCCGCTCTATTTCGTGGCGCAGACCGAAAACATCGATGAACGCAAGCGGGCGGAGGAGGCGCTGGTCCTTGCCAAGGAGCAGGCGGAGGCGGCCAACCGCGCCAAATCCCTCTTCCTGGCCAACATGAGTCACGAGGTGCGCACCCCCCTGAATGCCATCCAGGGTTTCGCCCAGATCCTGGGCCGCGACCCGGCGTTGAACCCCAGTCAGCGGGCCAGTCTGGCCAGCATCGTGCGCAACGGCGACTACCTGCTGAGCCTCATCAATAACATCCTGGATATCGCCAGGAACGAGGGTGACCGGATGACGCGCCCAACCGCCACCGCCGCTCTCGATGAAGGGGTGGCGGACCCGAACTCCTGGTTCCGGCCCCAGGCGGACGATGGCGGGCGGAGCCGCGCCGGAGATGCGCCCACCGGGCCCCCCGCGCCGCCGGACGCGGACCTGGCCGCTCGCCTGGCCGCCTGTCCCCCGGCCTGGCGCGCCGACCTGCGGGCCGCGGTGGCGCTGGGCGATTTTGAACGCATCAACGCCCTGCTGGACCAGATCCGCGATTTGGATAGCGCCCTCTTTGGAATGCTGGCAAAATCGGCCTTTGCGTACGATTTAGAAACCTTCACGCTTCTGGACAGCCAGAGCGAGGAGGCCCGCTCGCTGTCGTGATCCACGCCGCGATGGCCACCGCATCCGGGGCCGGGGTCGGCATCCCCGCCAGCGTTCATTAAGCGAACGTCCGGCCCACCAGGACCCTCCTATCATGACGATTCACCCCAGCCATCAAAGAGAAGTCCAGCGCGCCGGCGGGTTCCTCGGGCTGCTCGCGCTCTGCGTCTGGCTGGTCTGGTGGCTGCCCTTGCCGGACGAGTTCAAGGGTCTGGCCAATTATCTGCCCTTGCACATGGCCTTGGAGACCCTGGCGATCGTGGTGGGGGCCCTGGTGTTCGCGGTGGGCTGGAACACCCCCCGCCATGCCAGTTCCCGCAACGCCTTGCTGTTGGCCTGCGCCTTCCTGGGGGTCGCCATCCTGGATTTTTCACACACCCTCTCCTATGAGGGCATGCCGGATTTCGTCACCGCGGGTAGCCCCAACAAGGCCATCCATTTCTGGCTGGTGGCGCGGGCCCTGGCGGCCCTGGCGCTGCTGGCGGTGGCCCTGCTGCCCTGGGGCACGCCCGGAACCCAGCGCCAGGCCTATCTCACCCTGGGGGCCGTGGTGGGGCTCCTCCTGGCCTCGCACCTCCTGGTGCTCGCCTTCCCCGCGCAACTGCCCCTCACCTACGAACCGGGCCAGGGGCTTACCCCCCTCAAGCGCAACCTGGAGTATGGCCTGATCGCGGTGTACCTCCTGGCCGCCGGCCTCTTTTGGATGCATCTGCGCCGGCCGCGGGTCTTCAGCACCAGCAATCTCTTCATGGCCGCCCTCATCATGGCCATGGCCGAGTTTCTCTTCACCCTCTACGCCGACGTGACGGATGCCTACAACCTTCTCGGTCACATCTACAAGGTCATCGCCTACCTCTTTCTCTACCGCGCCCTCTTCGTGGTCACGGTGCAGCAGCCCTATGAGCGCCTGCGGGCCTCCCAAAGCCAGTTACAAGCCACCCTCGACGCCTTGCCCGATCTTTTATTCGAAATGAATGAAGAAGGGCGCTATCTGGAGGTCCACGCCAGCCGGGGCAAAAGTCCGCTAGCCGCCCCCGACCAGTTGGTGGGCCGCACCCTGGACGAGGTCATGCCCGCCTCCGCCGCCCAGACCTGCCGGGAGGCCCTGCGCGAGGCCAAGGCCAGCGGTCGCAGTCAGGGCCAGCAAATCCGCTTGGATCTGCCCGGGGGTCCCCACTGGTTCGAGCTGTCGGTGGCCCTGAAACCCACCGCCAGCGACGAGGAGGCCCGCTTCCTGGTCATCTCTCACGACATCACCGCGCGCAAGCAAAGCGAGGCCGCCACCGCGCGCCTCCAGTATCTGTCCTATTACGACCCCCTCACCGATCTGCCGAATCGGGCCCTGCTGGAGGAGCGCTTCCAGTACGCCATCGGCATCGCGCGCCGCCATGAGGAGCCCCTGACCCTGGTGTGGCTGGACCTGGATAACTTTAAGGATATCAACGATACCATCGGTCATGCCGCGGGTGATCTGCTGCTGCGCGAGGTCGCCCACCGGCTACGCCGGGTGGTCCGCGACGAGGACACCCTGTCCCGCCAATCGGGGGACGATTTCGTGCTCCTCCTGCATGGCGCCGACCAGCACGGGGGCATCCGGGTCGTGGCCGCCCTGCAACGGGCTCTGGCGGAGCCCATGCTGCTGGCGGGGCAGGAACTGGTGCTAACGGCCTCCATGGGCCTGGCACTCTATCCCGGCGATGGCGATACCCTGGACAACCTGCTGCGCGCGGCCGAGGCCGCCATGTATCACGCCAAGGACCAGGGCCGGAACGGTTACAGCTTCTTCGCCCCCGGCTTGCAGGCGCGCTCGGCGCGGATCATGGCCCTGGGCCATGCCCTCAAGCTGGCCTTGGGCCGGGGGGAGCTGCGGCTGGTTTATCAGCCGCAGGTGTCGCTGGCCGATGGCCGTCTGGTGGGGGCCGAGGCCCTGCTGCGCTGGCAGCACCCCCAGTGGGGGGCCATCCCCCCGGGCGAATTCGTGCCCATTGCCGAGAGCGGCGGCCTCATCGTCCAGATCGGCGATTGGGTGATCAACACCGCCCTGGCCCAGATCAAGGCCTGGCAAAGGTGCGGCCTGCCCGCCGTCAAGGTCGCGGTCAATCTGTCCGCCGTCCAGTTCGCCCAACCGGACCTGGCGGTGCGGGTGGCGCGGATGGCCCAGGACCTGGGCACCGCGCCCAGCCTGCTGGAGATGGAGCTGACCGAAGCGGTCGCCATGAAGGACCCGGAGGTCGCGACCCGGACCATGGATCAACTGGTCCAGCAGGGTTTCTCCCTGTCGATCGATGATTTCGGCACCGTCTATTCATCCCTGAGCTATCTCAAGCGCTTTGCCGTTTACAAGCTCAAGATCGACCAATCCTTCGTGCGCGACCTGGACCAGGACGCGGACGACCAGGCGATTGTGAAGGCCATCATTCAGATGGCGCACAGCCTGGGCCTCGTCACCCTGGCCGAGGGGGTGGAGACGGAGGCGCAAGGCTCCTTCCTCCGGGCCCAGGGCTGCGACGAGGCGCAGGGCTACTATTTTAGCCCGCCCCTGGAGGTGGATGATTTCGTGGCGTTTTTGCGGTCCCGGGAGGGGGCCGCCTAGGCCTGGCGGCGGCGGGCCTCGGCCCCGGGAACGGCGGGTTCCGGGTCCGGCGGCGGGTCATCCACGTCCGCCATCACCTGGTCGCGCCCCGCCGCCTTGGCCGCGTAGAGGGCATGGTCAGCCCGTTCGAGCCAGGTCTGGAAGGTATCCCGGGGCCTGAGTTCCGCGACGCCACAGCTCACCGTGAGCTTGTCGACCGTGGGGAAGGACCAGGACGCCACCAGGCGGCGGAGTCTTTCGGCCAGGGCCAGGGCATGGGCCGTGGTGCAATGGGGCGTGATGAGGGTGAATTCCTCGCCACCCCACCGCGCCAGCAGGTCGGAGGCCCGCAGGTGGCCTTGCAGCAGTCGGGTCAACTCCACCAACACCCGGTCGCCGACCGGGTGTCCATAACGATCGTTGATCGCCTTGAAGTGGTCGATATCGAACAGCAACAAGGACAGCGGCTCCCCGTAGCGCCGTGCCTTCGAGATCTCGATCGCCCCGATGCTCTCGAATTGGCGCCGGTTCCAGGCCCCGGTGAGGGCATCGGTGGTGGCGAGCTGGGCAAGTCCGGCATTGGCGGTCCGCAGCGCCTGGTTGGCGGCGGCGACCTCGGCGGTGCGCTCCGCGACCGTCCGTTCCAGGTTGGCGTTGAGCTCCCGTAAGTCCGCGAGGGCCGCACGCTCGGCGGAAATGTCCTGAAAAGTCCCGGCGAGCCCCTTGCTCATGTCCAGCGGATCGATGGGCACCGTCGAGACGCGCATCCACACCGGGCGGCCATCCTTGCGTACCATCTCGATCTCTTCCTGATAGTAGCCTTGCCGTTCCAGGCCGGCGGTGAAGCGGTGGCCGAATTCGTTATAGGTGGCGAGGTCGGCGTAGAGGAGGCTGGCGCACTGGCCGATGAGTTCGTCCGGACCATAGCCGAAGATTTGCTCCATGGTGCGGTTGCAGCGCTGGATCACCCGGTTTTGGGCCAGGGCGATCCCCACCGTGGCGGCGTCGTAGATGGCCTTTTGTTCGGCGTAGGCGGCGCGCAGCAAGGCGGTCTGCTCCTGG
>JADZBU010000339.1 GCA_020851955.1 Chromatiaceae bacterium
CGGGCTTCCGTGTCCCCCACGGCCGGGCCAAGCGCGGCCCGCAGCCAGGATTTCCTCTACGATGACGCTGGGCTGCCAGGATGATCGCGGTCGATACCTCGGCCCTGATGGCCATCCTGCTGAACGAGCCCGAAGCGGATGCATGTATCACGGCGCTCGCCACCGAGGCGGACCTGCTCATTTCCCCCGGCACAGTGGCGGAGGCCCTGATCGTGTCGGCGCGCCGCGGCGTTGGCGAGGCGATGACGCGCCTGATCGAGGAGTTGGGTTTCGAGGTGGTGCCGGTCACCGCGGCTTCGGCCCGGCGCATGGCACTGGCCTACGCGGCGTGGGGCAAGGGCAACAACCCCGCCGCTCTCAATTTTGGGGACTGCTTCGCCTATACGCTCGCCAAGGAAGCGGGGTGCCGCCTGCTCTATGTCGGTGGCGACTTCAGTCGGACCGATATCGACCGGGTGCCGTGAGGGAGACAGGCCGCCGGCTTGGATACCAGGAACACGGGTTTGAACGATGCGGAACGGGACCCTGTGTCATAGCCGCCCTGGGTGACATCCCGACGCGCGTGGGGATAGCGTCGGGTAACATGAGTCCCCTACCCTAGTACCCCGGCGAGCGCGGACAAGCGGCAGGTCCCTACCCCCAAACCCAAGATTGTCCCGGCCCAGGTTTAAATCGAGCATTTTCCATGGAAGTCGTCTTACTGCTGTTACTCATCCTGATCAATGGCCTCCTGGCCATGTCCGAGATCGCGCTGGTCACCGCCCGCCGGGCGCGGTTACAGAAATTCGTCGATCAGGGGGACAAGGCGGCCGCGGCGGCGGTCAAGCTGGGCGAGGATCCGACCCGTTTTCTGTCCACCATCCAGATTGGCATAACGGCCATCGGCATTCTCAGCGGCATCGTCGGCGAGGCCGCCCTGGCGGACCCCATGGGGGTTTGGCTGATGTCCCTGGGGATGGCGGAGGACTCCAGCTACATTACCGCCACGGGCCTGGTGGTGGTCGTCATCACCTATTTCGCCATCGTCGCGGGCGAACTGGTGCCCAAGCGCATCGGCCAATCCCACCCCGAGACCCTGGCGCGCCTAGTGGCCCGCCCCATCGAATGGCTGGCCATCGCCACCAAACCCTTCGTCTTGCTCCTGTCTCTGTCCACCCGCGGCTCCCTGCGCCTGCTGGGGATCAAGGAGAGCACCAGCAGCCCGGTGACCGAGGAGGAAATTCACGCCATGCTGGCCGAGGGCACGACCGCGGGCGTCATCGAATCCCAGGAGCACGCCATGGTCCGCAATGTGTTCCGCCTGGATGATCGCCCCATCGGCTCCCTCATGGTGCCCCGCGGCGATGTGGTCGTGCTCGATCTCGAGGCCTCTTTCGAGGACAACCTGGCGCGGGTCGAGTCCACGGACCATGCCCGCTTTCCGGTGGTGCATGACGACTTGAATGAGGTGGTGGGGGTCGTGGATGCCAGCAAATGGCTGTGCAACGCCCTGCGCGGCCAGCCGCGGGAATTGGCCGACCAGGTGCTCCAGGAACCCCTCTATGTCCCCGAGACCAGCAGTGGCATGGATCTGCTCGACAACTTCCGCCACTCCAGGGTGCACATGGCCTTCGTGGTTGACGAATATGGCGAAGTGCTGGGCATCGTCACCCTCCAGGACCTGATCGAGGCGATCACGGGGGAGATGAGCCCCACCGACCCCGAGAACTCCTGGGCGGTGCGACGGGAGGATGGGAGTTGGCTGCTGGATGGCCATATTCCGGTGCCCGAACTAAAGGATCGCCTCGGCCTCGCTGCCGTCCCGGAGGAAGAGCACGGCCGCTACAACACCCTCAGCGGCATGATGATGCTGCTCACGGGGCGCCTGCCCACCGTGGCCGACGTGGTGAATTGGGAAGGTTGGCGGCTGGAGATCGTGGACATGGATGGCCGGACCATCGACAAGGTCCTGGCGACCCGCTTGCCCGGGGAGGAGGATGGGGAAGCGGAAAATCCTGAGTGAGCCCCTGCGGGGTCAAGGGAGCGGCGGCGCGCAAGGCGCCTTTACCGATCCGCGTCCTGACCTCGCCGCGCAATTGCTCGATCCGCGTTCCGGGGATGGAGGGCATGGCTGGACTGCCATAGCGTGGCGACGGTTTGGTCAGCGGGTGACTGGAAGGAAAGCGGCCCCCGGCGCGGGGATCACCCAGGCCGGGGGCCAAGGAGGGCCGGTATCAGGCCCCCTACATCATACCAATCGTCTTGGGCAGCCAAATGGATAGCGGCGGCCAGTAGGTGACGATCACCAGGAAGATCAGCATGGTCAGCAGCCAGGGCCAGACGGCAATGGTCAGCTCCGTAATGCCCATCTTGGTGATGCCCGAGGACACATAGAGGTTCAGGCCCACCGGGGGATGGCACATGCCTACTTCCATGTTCACCACCATGATGATACCGAAATGCACCGGATCGATACCGAGCTGCATGGCGATGGGGAAGAGGATAGGCGCCAGGATCAGCACGATGGAGCTGGGCTCCATGAAGTTGCCCGCCACCAGCAGCAGGACGTTGGAGATCAGCAGGAAGCCGATGACGCCCACGCCGGTGCCCATCATCCAACTGGCCATCTCCTGCGGGATGTTCTCGTGGGTCATGAGGAAGGAGAAGAGCACCGCGTTGGTGATGATATACAGCAGCATGGCGCTCATGTTGGCCGAGGAGAGCAACACCTTCGGTACGTCTTTGAGCCCCATGTCCTTATAGACGAAGACGGCCACAAAGAAGGCATAGACCGCGCTCACCGCCGCTGCCTCGGTCGGGGTAAACATGCCGGAATAAATGCCCCCCATCACGACCAGGATCAGCAAGAGGCCCCAAACCGCCTTGCGAAAGCTGGCCCACCGCTCGCGCCAGGTGGCCTTGGGTTGCCGTGGATAATTATTCTTCCAGGCGCGGTACCAGGTGGTGAAACCCAGCATGCTCGCCAGCACCAGTCCCGGAATGATGCCGGCCATGAAGAGGGCGCCCACCGAGGTATTGGTGGACACCGAGTACATCACCATGACGATGGAGGGCGGAATCAGTATCCCCAGGGCACCCGAGGTGGTGACGACGCCCGCGCCAAAGCGTTTGGGGAAGCCGGCCTTGACCATGGCGGGCATCAGGATCGAGCCGATGGCCACCACCGTCGCCGGGCTGGAGCCGGACACGGCCGCGAACAGGGCGCAGGCCAAGACGCCCCCGAGACCCAGACCTCCATACCAGTGGCCCAGCATCGAGGTGGCGAAATTGATCATGCGCCGCGCCACCCCGCCATGGGTGAGGAAGTTGCCGGCCAGGATGAAGAAGGGGATCGCCATGATCTCGAACTTTTCGATGCCGGTGAACAGCTTCATGGCCACCGCTTCGATCGGCACGTCGGTCATGAAGAAGAGAAAGGACAGCACAGTCAGGCCGAGGGAAATGGAAATGGGCATGCCGGTCAGCATAAGGCCGACCAACAAGCCGAAGATGATGAGGCTATTCATGTCCTATCTCCTTTCTCCGGCTTGGAGGGAAGGTCGCCCGGTTTGGTGTCTTGCGCCACTTCACGCGGGTGCAGGTTGTCATCCATTTCGTAAATCAGGTCGTCATAGCCCGGTTTGAGCGGCTGGCCCTCTTCCAGACCCTCGACAAAGCCGTGGTCATGATGAGGCAGTTCACCCGTCTTGATAAAGGCGACGGTGACTTGGAGGAAGCGGAAGCACATGAGGGAGGAACCGAGGGGAATGGCCGAATAGACGATCCAGGTCGGCATTTCCAGGTCGGGGGTGGTCGGGCCCTCCGGGATACCCGAGAGCGGCTGACCCAGGGCGGTAAATAACCAGTAGTGGGCGCCATTCTCCCAGACGAAGGCGACGCCCAGGGTGGCGACGATACCGGTAAAGAGGGCGCCGGCCAGCAGGCCGATGACGATAAAGATGCCTCGGTTCTTCTCATTGAGCCGATTGATCAGGACATCGACGCCAACGTGGATGCCCGTGCGAACGCCATAGGCGGCGCCGAACTTGGCCATCCAGACGAACATGATGATGGTGAGTTCCTGGGCCCAACCCAGGTTGATGGTGAAGAGGGCGTCATAGAGGGCATCGAAGCCCCAGTCCGCCGCCATATCGAGGGTGTAACGATGGACGACGGCAACGAAGATAATCAGGGTCGCGGCCCCGATGAGGAAGGCAATGAGCCATTCCTCCAGGTGGTCAAGGATTTTTAACACGGCGAATCTCCGGTGGGCCGGGGACACGCCCCGACCCGGTGTCAGGCGATGAGCGAAAGGTTAGCTTGACGCTCGGGAGGGCCGGAGCGAGGGCGCGGTAAACCCGCGCCCCAAGCCCGGTGCCGGTTAAAGCTTACTCATATCGTTGCCGGTCGCCTTATAGATGGACTCAATCAAGTCGGCGCCGACGCGATCCGCCATTTGCTGGTGGACTTTGAACAAGGCCTTTTTCCAGCTCGCCTTCTGTTCGGCCGTCAGCTCGATGATCTCGCTTTTGCCGCTCTCCTTGACCTTGGCCAGGGAGTCCTCGTTCTCCTGCTTGGCGATATCATTGGCGTACACGGTCGATTCGACCATGGCCTCTTCGAGGGACTTACGGATGTCCGCCGGCAGACCATCCCAGAAAGCCTTGTTGACGATAACCGCATAGCCCAGATAGCCGTGATCGGACTTGGTCACGTACTTCTGCACCTCATACATCTTCTGGGTGTAGAGGTTGGAGGGCGGGTTCTCGGTGCCATCCACGACGCCGGTCTGGAGGGCCTGATAGACCTCGGAGAAAGCCATGACCTGCGGGCTGGCGCCCAGGGCCTTCATCTGGGCCTCGAGGACCTTGGAGGACTGGATGCGCAGCTTCTGGCCGCGGAAGTCCTTGACCTCGCGCAGGGCCTTGTTGGAGCTCATGACCTTGAAGCCATTATCCCAGTAGGCCAGGCCCAGGATACCCTTGTCACCCAGCTTGGCCAGCAGGTCCTTGCCGATGGAGCCCTGAGTGACGGTATGCAGTTGCTTGTAGCCATCGAAGATGTAAGGCAGGTCAAAGACCTCGAATTCCTTGACGCCCAGGGGGCCAAACTTGGCCAGGGAGGGGGCCAGCATCTGCACCGAACCGATTTGCAGGGCCTCCATCTCCTCCTTGTCCTTGTAGAGGGTGCTATTGGCATAGACCTCGACCTTGACCTTGCCCTGAGTCTTTTCATTGGCGAGCTTGGCGAAGTGTTCCGCTGCCTTGCCCTTAGGGGTATCCGCCGCCACGACGTGGCTGAATTTAATGACGATGGGTTCCTCGGCCTGGGCCACGCAGGCGAGACCCAGGCACAGCAGGCCTAACAGGATGGAAGTCGGTTTCATGCTCATGTGGGCTCCTCGTTGTGATGGTTGTGGTCGCCACCGCCGCTGCCTGGCGCCAAGCCGGGGGATGGTGGCCGTGACGGGGCGGAGTTTAGCCCAGATGACATTGATGTTACTAGCCGCGCGGCCGATTACTTCGCCACTCCGAGGCCCGAAAGGGGTGGCCGCGCCTGGCGGCGCTCAATTCAAATAACTCTTGGCCTCCTCGCCCGGATTTGGCAGGCCGGCAAGGCGCCAGATAACCAGGCAACCGCCAAATAAGCTCTTGATTTGCGACCGGGACAGTTCCGTGCCACGGCAGACCAGGCGCAGATTGGACGGGGCCCCAAGCCGCAGGAATTTATCGCGGATAAAGCCGATCACCCGCCAATGCTCCGCGGTGAGTGGCCCCAGACCCTCTTCCTCCGCCAGGGTCCGGGCCAGCGGTTCACTCCAGAGGGCGGGGTCGATCAGAAAGCCATCCTCATCGAAAAGCTGGTGGGCGGGATGGGTCTGGCTGGCAAGGATCTGGCTATGTAGGTTAGGCATGAGAATCATCTCCTGAATGATCGGGTTGGGGGGAGTGCCGCCTTAGCGGCTTGCGAAGGAGTATGGTTCGGGCCTTTGACAATGTGAAATAATGAATTTCGATTTTTTATCACGAATCATGATATGGAACTGCGCCAACTCCGCTCCCTGATCGCCCTGGTGGAGGCCGATTTCAACGTCAGCCGCGCCGCGGACCGCTTGAGCCTGGTGCAGCCAGCGGTCTCCCAGCACCTGAAACTCCTGGAGGAGGAACTGGGCATCCCCCTGGTCCAGTGCCATGGCAAGCGGCTGCTAGGCCTGACGCCCGCCGGGGACGAGGTGGCGCGGCATGCCCACGCGACCCTGGCGGGAGCGGCGAACATCCTCGCCATCGGCCAGGATCGGCGGGAGGAAAGCCGGGGCGTCCTGCGCATTGGCACCACCCATACCCAGGCGCGCTATGTGCTTCCCCTCCTGATCCGCCGCTTTCGCGAGCCCTTCCCCGAGGTGGAGATCCAGCTTCACCAGGGTACGCCGAGCCAGTTGGTGGCCATGGTGCTGCGTGACGCCGTGGATCTGGCGATCTGCACCGAGGCGATTGGCAACCACCCGGACCTGATCTCCTCGCCCTGTTATCGCTGGAATCGCTGCCTGATCGCCCCCCGGAACCACCCCCTGCTGGCGGTACGGCCCATCAGCCTGGAACTGCTCGGCGACCAGCCCCTGGTCACCTATGTGCAGGGTTTCACCGGGCGCGGACACTTCAGCGACGCCTTCGCGCGGGAGGGCCTGAAGCCGCGGGTGACGGTGAGCGCCGCCGATGCGGACGTCATCAAGACCTATGTCCGTGAGGGCTTTGGCATGGGCATCATCGCGGACCTGGCTTACGACCCCCAACTCGACGCCGATCTGGGCCGCCGCGACCTCAGCCATCTCTTTCCCTGGGAGGTGACGCGCATGGCCCAGGCGCGGTCCAAGTACCCACGGGCCTTTCAGCGGGCCTTCATGGACCTGTTCCAGGGTGAGGCCACCCGCCTGGTCCGGGAGCGGCAAGGGCGGGAATGAGGTTCGGGAGCGGCGAGGATTTCGGGAATCCCGAGCCGCTTCCCGCTAAACTATGGGCGTGGAGTGCCTCTCAACCTCTCCCCATGACCTGCCACCTCCTCCTTCTAGGTAAAGACCAGATGCGCACATTCGATGCCGAACCTCAGGTCCTCCAGGACTTGCGTGAAGAAAGCGAGATCGTCACCGCCCAGGCCCATCCGGATTTCAATGTCTGGGCCGTGCGGCACCCGACCCTGGGCAAGTTGGTGATCATCGAGGGCCGGGATGGCAGCGGTGTCATCGTCGAGACCGAGGAATGAAGCCACCTCATCGCGCTTGCCCGCGGCGCTAGGCCCGCCAGGACGCTAGCGGCTAATTTATCGTTGTAATGGCCGCCGCGATGGCGGTCTTGATCTTGACCGTTGCCAGCCAACGGCGGGACCCGAGCCCAGGAAACCGAGATGGCCAAGAAATCCGCCGAACCCAAGAAGCCCGCGATCAACCCGAAGGCCCC
>JADZBU010000340.1 GCA_020851955.1 Chromatiaceae bacterium
CCTGGAGCTGTGCGTCGAGGTGGGTGGCACCATCACGGGTGAGCATGGCGTCGGCAAGGAAAAGATCGACCAGATGTGCGTCCAGTTCCAGCCCCGGGAACTGGCCCAGTTCCATGCCGTCAAGGCCGCCTTCGACCCGGCGGGCCTGCTGAACCCCGCCAAGGCCGTGCCTCCCCTCCATCGCTGCGCCGAGTTCGGCGCCATGCATGTCCATGGCGGACAGCTCAAATTCCCCGAACTGCCAAGGTTCTGAGCGACGAGGGATGAACGGTGCGCGGTCGAGATTTTTCAACGGCTTGCGGTGGCGCGGGGCCCCTGACCGCCGCCGGAAGCGGGTTAGGCGGCGGCACGGATTTTCAAGCTCGGTCCCGGGGGACCTTGGTACAGGCGAGGGTGAGTGATGAGAGTTAGCGCCAATGAAGGCCTTGGCACCCAGGGTGCCAGCAACCTGGGAGGGAGCGAGCGATGAACCAGGACCTTACCCAGGAACTGGCCGGCCAGGTCACGGCCGCCCATGACGCGGGCCGGCAGCTGCGGATTCAGGGCGGTGCCAGCAAGACCTGGCTGGGGCGAGCCGTGGCGGGGGAGGCGCTGGCGGTCGCCGGCCATCGCGGCATCCTGAGCTACGAGCCGACCGAACTGGTGATCACCGCCAGGGCCGGCACACCCCTGACCGAGATCAAGGCCGCCCTGGCCGAGCGCGGCCAGTGGCTGGCCTTCGAGCCGCCCCATTTCGACGCTCGCCCCGCTCCCGCTGGCGGCCCGGGTGCTGACGCGGCCGCCACCCTGGGCGGGACCATCGCCTGCGGCCTCTCGGGTCCCGCCCGGCCCTATGCCGGCGCCGCCCGGGACTTCGTCCTGGGGGTCAGAATCATCAATGGCCGCGGCGAGGTGCTGCGCTTTGGTGGCGAGGTGATGAAAAACGTTGCCGGCTACGACCTGTCGCGCCTCATGGTCGGGGCCCAGGGTACCCTGGGCGTCTTGCTGGAGGTCAGCCTCAAGGTGTTGCCGCGCCCGGCCACGGAGTTGACCCTGGCCCTCGACCTGACGGCGGGGGAGGCCATCGACCGCTTCAACCGCTGGGCCGGTCAGCCCTTGCCCCTGAGCGCGGCCTGCCATGACGGCGAACGAGCCTATGTCCGGCTCGCCGGCAGCGAGGCGGCGGTGCTGGCCGCTCACGCTCGGCTGGGAGGCGAGGCGGTGGCGGCGGGGGCCGATTTCTGGCGCGGCGTGCGCGAGCTGCGCCACCCCTTCTTCCAGCAGCTGGCCCCCCTGTGGCGCCTGTCCCTTCCGCCCACCGCCCCTCATGATCCCAGTCTGGGCCCCCAGCTCATCGATTGGGGCGGCGCCCTGCGCTGGGTCCAGGGCGAGCAGCCCCCGTGGGCGGTGGCCCAGGCCGCCGGGGGGCACGCCACCTATTACGGTCGTGGGCCCGCCGGCCAACCGGACCCTTGGGCGGGTGGCCAGGCTGGCGATCCGCCGGGTGGGCAGGTCTTTCAGCCCCTGCCGCCCGCCCTGCTGGCCCTCCACCAACGCCTCAAGGCCGCCCTCGATCCGCGCGGCATCCTTAATCCTGGCCGCCTCTATCCGGATTTATAGGTATGCAGACCCAACTGGCCGATTTTATCCGTGACAGTCACCAGGGCCAGGAGGCGGACGCCATCCTGAGATCCTGCGTGCACTGCGGTTTCTGCACCGCCACTTGTCCCACCTACCAGCTCCTGGGCGATGAACTGGACGGCCCCCGGGGCCGCATCTATCTGATCAAGCAGGTCCTGGAAGGCCAGACCCCCAGCCGCAAGACCCAACTCCACCTGGATCGCTGTCTGACCTGCCGCTCCTGCGAGACGACCTGCCCCTCCGGCGTGCGCTATGGCCGGCTGGTCGATATCGGCCGCGCCGCCGTCGAGGCTGCCGTGCCGCGCCCCTGGGACGAGCGGCTGGCGCGGCGCCTGCTGCGTTGGCTGGTGCCCTCGCGGGTACGCTTCGGCCTTTTTCTCGGCCTCGGTCAGTTGTTTCGGCCCCTCCTGCCGGCGAGCCTCAAGGCCAAGGTGCCGCCGCGCCGGGTCGCCGGCCCCTGGCCGACCGCCCCGCGGCCGCGCACCCTGCTGGCCCTCGCCGGCTGTGCCCAGGCGGTGGCGACCCCCGATACCAACGCCGCCGCCGCGCGGGTCCTCGATCGCCTGGGCATCCGCCTGGTCGAGGTTCCGCGGGCGGGTTGTTGCGGGGCTCTGCCACACCACTTGGGCGCGGAGGAGGAGGCCCTGGCCATGATGCGGCGCAACATCGACGCCTGGTGGCCCCAGGTCGAGGCCGGCGCCGAGGCCATCCTGGTGACCGCCAGCGGTTGCGGGGCCATGGTCAAGGATTATGGCGCCCTGCTCGCCGAGGACCCGGTCTATGCCGCCAAGGCGGCCCGGATCGCCAGCCTGGCACGGGATCCGAGCGAGGTGCTGGCGGTCGAGTTGGCCCGCCCGGAGGTCGCGCTGCCCCTGCCGGGGGCCGGCCGTAAAATCGCCTTTCATTCCCCCTGCAGCCTGCAGCACGGGCAGAAGTTGCCGGGTCTGGCCGAGGGCCTGCTGACCCGGCTGGGCTACGAACTGACCCCGGTGGCCGACGGCCACCTGTGCTGTGGCTCGGCGGGCAGCTATTCCCTGCTGCAACCGACGCTGGCGCGGCAACTGCGTGACAATAAGCTCGCCAGCCTGGCCGCTGGCGGCCCGGAGTGCATCGCCACCGCTAATGTCGGGTGTCAGTTGCACCTGGAGTCCGGTACCCGGATTCCCGTGCGGCACTGGCTTGAACTGGTTGACGAGGTTTTGGCCGCCAACCCGGCGGCGCCGACTTGATGGCTGATGGCGGGCTTCCTTGAAAAGGGCCCCGGCGGCCCGATCTCAGCCACCGTTCCATCCCCTACTTTTTTCTCATACCCAACAGAGGTCAGCCAATGGACGTCCTGGAGCGCATCGATCAGCAGGTCAAGGGTAATCCCATCCTCATCTTCATGAAGGGCACCCCTCAGTTTCCCCAGTGCGGGTTTTCCATGCGCGCCGCCTCCGCCCTCAAGGAGTGCGGTGTCCCCTTTGCCTACGTCAACGTCCTCCAGGACATGGAGATTTTCGAAAACCTGCCGCGCTACGCGGACTGGCCGACCTTTCCCCAGATCTACATTGATGGCGAACTGGTCGGGGGGTGCGATATCACCCTGGAACTCCATGCCACGGGTGAACTCAAGACCCTGGCGGAGTCGGCGGCGGCCAAGGCCGCGGCCGCCTGACCGGTTGCGGCTCGGTCTCGGCCCGCGTGGGGCCAGACCGGACCTATCCCCGCCGCCGGCCCGGGCGCCATTTGCTTGATCCCCTTGTTACCTCATAAGGAGAAACGCCATGTCCGAGGTCGATCGCTTTAGCCTGGTACAACGCCTGCTGCACTGGCTCCTGGCCCTGCTGGTGATTCCCGCCCTGGGGGTGGGCATGACCCTGGGCTGGCTGGGGTTCGACGGCGCCCGGGATGCCTTTGGGATGGAGGTGACCAATGCCCTCTACACCGGTCACAAGACCATCGGGGTGCTGATTCTGGCCCTGATGACCTTGCGGCTGGTGTTGCGTCTGACCCTGGGGGCACCGCCTCCCGTCCCCACTTTGACGTCGTTCGAGCGCCTGGCCAGTCAGGCGGTCCAGGCGGCGATGTATCTGGTCCTGCTGGCCCTGCCCCTCGTCGGTTGGCTGGCGACGGCGGCCGGGGGTTACCCGGTCCAGTTCTTCGCCTGGACCTTGCCAGGGCTGATCGCCAAGGACCCGGCCCTGAGCGAGCAGTTGTTCGAGTTGCACGGCCTGCTGGGCTGGGCCCTGCTCGCCTTGCTGGCGCTGCACATCGGCGGTGCGCTCCAGCACTGGCTGGTCAAGCACGACGGGGTGATGCGGCGCATGAGCCTGTTCCGGTGAGGGTGATCCATTGAGGGCGATCCGACTCTTATGGCCTTGATGCCAAGGGTCACTTTATCGAGGTGGCCCGCGTTGCCTCCCCGCACCTCGGATGATCTCCGGTCATTCCGGAAGGCCTGGAACCGCCTCCCCGGCAAACCACGGCTCCCTCACCTGGGCGTGGCTAGCCGATGATGGCGGCGCCCAGCGCAGTTGCTAGGCCAGTGCCAAGCTTGGGTGCCGAGGCCGCCACCGCCTGGTTGGCACTCCTGGGCGCCTACCACCTGGCCCGGCGTGGGACCCTGCCCGCGGACACTGTCACCTTCGCGGCGGATGAGCGGCTGGGTCTGCAACCCCTGGCCGAGGCGGCGACCGGGGCCTTGCTTGCCTGGGCCCCGGAGTCTGGCTGGCAAGTGGCGAGCCCTGTCCAGGGGGAGGCCCGGGCCCTGCTCGATCTTTACCTCCCACTGCTACCCCGCCACCCGGGGGAGACCCTGACCCTGGGCCATCTCGGCCAGAGCCTCGACGGCTACATCGCTACGGCCCGGGGCGAGTCCTGCTTCGTGACGGGGCCGGAAAATATCCTGCACCTGCATTGCCTGCGGGCCCTCTGTGATGCCGTCCTGGTGGGGGCGGAGACGGTGGCCGCCGACGATCCCCGTCTTACCACCCGGCTGGTCCCGGGGGACAACCCCGTCAGGGTGGTGCTCGATCCCCGTCGCCGGCTCCCGGTGGAGCGCCGCGTCTTCCAGGACGGGGCGGCGCCGACCCTCCTGGTGTGCGCCGAGGGGCAGCCTGGGCCGGGGCGTCTGGGTCAGGCGGAGGTGCTGGCGGTGCCCGCCCACCAGGGGCGCCTGCGGTTGGACGCCCTGGTGGCGGCGCTCCATCGGCGTGGGCTGCGCCGCCTCTTCGTCGAGGGCGGCGGCCTGACGGTGTCCAGCTTCCTGGGCGCGGGGCTGCTGGATCGCCTGCAGGTGGCCGTGGCGCCCCTCCTGATCGGCACCGGCCGCCGGGGCCTGAGTCTGCCCGCACCTGACGCCCTGGGGGACTGCCTGCGCCCCCCGTGCCGGGTCTTTCGTATGGGCGCCGACATCCTGTTCGATAGCGAACCCCGGGCCAAGCCGGGGGGCGAGGCGGGGGGCGTCAGCCCGGGCCTTGCCCGGATTCGCTGAGTCAGGGTTTGGAGGCAACCGGTGCCTCTTCAGTGGGCCACCGCAGCCCTGCGGTTCTCTACCCAGAGCCCGTCCATCTTCGTCACAGAGCAGCAGGGTCGGGTGGCGGTGGTTGGGGGTGTCGACAGCAGGGATGCTGTCGCCAAGCCTACAGGGACGTATTCACGGCGTCCCCCAACCGCCGCCACCCGACCCTGCTGCTCTGTGACGAAGATGGACGGGCTCTGGGTAGAGAACCGCAGGGCTGCGGTGGCCCACTGA
>JADZBU010000341.1 GCA_020851955.1 Chromatiaceae bacterium
CTCTCTATTTTGATAAGGCCGCCGCCGAGTTGATCTGCCGCGCCGATCGTTTGGCCTTCCCCATCCGTGACGATATCCCCGTCATGCTGGAGGAGGAGGCGCGGGAACTGCCCGCCGATGAAGAGGTACCCAAGGCTTGAGCGTGGCGGGGTCGGGCGAGGCCGGGGGCGGGGCGGGGCCGGGCACGGGGGGGCTGGAGCCCCTGGTGGTGGCCCCTCCGCCCTTCAAGGTCGTCATCCCGGCGCGCCATGCCTCCACGCGCTTGCCGGGCAAGCCCTTGCTGGAGATCGCGGGCAAGCCCCTGATCCGGCATGTTTATGAGCGCGCCCAGGCCACGGCGGCGGCGGAGATCCTGATCGCCACGGATGACGAGCGGATCGCCGCCGCCTGCCAGGCCTTTGGTGCCGAGGTGGTCATGACCCGCGGCGATCACCGCAGCGGTACCGACCGTCTCGCCGAGGTCATCGCCCTGCGTGGCTGGCCCGACGAGACCCTGGTCGTCAATCTCCAGGGTGACGAGGCGGGCATGCCCCCCGCCCTGGTGGATCAGGTGGCGGCGGGTCTGGCCGGCCATGAGCGTGTCGGTATGGCGACCCTGGCTTATCCCATTCAGGATGCCGAGACCCTCTTCGATCCCCATGTGGTCAAGGTGGTGACCGACGCCCAGGGCTACGCTCTCTATTTCTCCCGGGCCCCCATCCCCTGGCATCGCGACGAATTTCACGGCGGACGACAGACCCTGCCGCCAGGCGGGCGCTTTCTGCGCCATATCGGCCTCTACGCCTACCGCGCCGCCTTTCTGGCGCGCTTCGTGGCCTGGCCGCCCGCCCCACTGGAACTGGCCGAATCCCTTGAACAGTTGCGGGTCCTCTGGCACGGCGAGGGCATCCATGTCGGCCTGGCCACCGAGGAGCCGGGCCCCGGGGTGGATACCGCCGCCGATGTCCAGCGCCTCCTGGATTTCATGGGGCGCGGTCAAGCGGCGCTGGGCGCATCACGGGGCCCTGGCGGAGCCTTTAAGCCATGAATACCAGAAGTTGCCAGCCTTGCACCGCCTGCTGCGATGGCTGGGTCAAGATGACGATTCAGGGTGTCCCCGTCTTCCCAGGACACCCCTGTCCCCACAGCACCCGCCAGGGGTGTGATGACTATCTCAATCGCCCCATCGACCCTTGCGTCAACTTTTCCTGCGGCTGGATCATGGCCGCCAGTCCGCTTCCGGATTGGATGAAGCCGGACAATGCGCGGGTGATCGTCCTCTTCAACAAATTCCAATGGCAGGGCGTACCCGTCGATCTCGCCGTGCCCGTGGGCAAGCGCATACCGCCCCGGGCCCTGACCTGGCTGCGCAACTTCGCCGAGACCCACCGGCGCCCCCTCGTCCACACCGAACAGATCCTGGTGGGGGGCGAGTATCAGGAACAACAGCAGGTATTCGGCCATGGCCCACCGGCCTTTCAACAAGAGCTGCTGCGCCGGCAAGAGGCCGGCCTGGCCCTCTGGTCCTGAAGGTAAAGGGCTGCCCGCTCAACTTGGGGAAGGTCTCATGATCCGCAAACAGCCCGAGATCAGTGACTTGCCGGAGATGCCATGGGTCCGATGGCCCGGTTAGCCTGGCGTAACCGCGTCTGGCTAGGGTTGGCGGGGCGGCTGCCTTCTCCGGAAGCCGGATGAATAGCGGGGCGTATCTCGGCTGCCTGCTCGCGGGGGTCCTGCTGCTGAGCGCGGGCTTGATCCTCTTGCTGTCCGGGCCAGCCGGCAGGTGGGGGCTTCTCGATCTACCCTCGACCCGCAAACACCATCGCCAGCCGGTGCCCCTGGTCGGTGGCATCGCCATCTGGGCCGCCTTCACCATCGGCCTGCTGCTCAAGCCCGAATCACTTCCCGATTATGGGTTTCTGCTGGGCGGCATGACCCTCATGACCCTCCTCGGTCTCCTGGACGATATCCATCCCCTCAGTCCCTGGTTCCGCCTCCTGTTCCAGGTCCTGGCGGTCCTGCTGATGGGGCTGGCCGACCACGCGGTGCTGACCAACCTGGGCAATCTTCTGGGGTCGGGCGATATCCTTCTGACCCATGCCGCCTGGCTCTTTACCCTCTTTGCCGTCGTGGGGCTGATCAATGCCTTCAACATGATGGACGGGGTGGATGGCCTCGCCGGGGGGCAGGCCCTGATCGCCACCGGCTGGTTGGTCCTCCTGGGTTTCCATGCCCCCCTCCGCGTCGAGGCACGACTGGAGTCCCTGCTGATCCTGGCCATGGCTATCGCGGGCTTTCTCCTCTTCAACCTGCGTCATCCCGGACGAGCGCGGGCCAGCGTCTTCATGGGCGATGCCGGCAGTAACCTGCTGGGCTTTGTGTTGGCCTGGTTCCTGATACGCATGTCTCAGGGCGAGGCGCGGGAACTGGACCCTATCACGGCCGTGTGGATGCTGGCCCTGCCGCTCATGGATACGGTGGCGGTGATGATTCGCCGCCTGATGGCCGGTCGCAGCCCCTTTGCCGCCGACCGTCAACACCTGCACTTTCTCTTGCTCGGCTATGGGTGGTCCCAAGTCCGAGCCGTTGCCATCCTCCTGCTCATTGCCTTCGGTTTGGGGGGGCTGGGGGTCCTGGCCCAGTGGTTCGGGGTACCCGAGTATCTGAGGTTCTATGCCTTGGTGGTGGTTTTCCTCCTGTATTTCGCCATGACGACGAGGATGGTCCAGGTGTTGAGGAATAGGCTGGTGATTGGTACCCAGGATCGTCGCCGTCTTTCCACGCCGAAATCCTCCTAGCCGCCGCTGGAATTTGCGGTATGACAGCCCGGAATGGGCCTTAAGAGTGGCAGCATCATGATGTGGTCCCAGAGTTTGATCGGGTTGGTGGGCCTGTTTCTGTTGACCTGGCTGTTCAGTGAAAACCGGCGGGCGGTGTGTTATCGGCCGGCCCTGGTGGCCCTGGCCCTCCAGTTCCTCATCGCCCTGCTGCTGTTGGAAATTCCGCTGTTCCGC
Source organism: Chromatiaceae bacterium (assembly GCA_020851955.1). GTDB lineage: Bacteria > Pseudomonadota > Gammaproteobacteria > Chromatiales > Chromatiaceae > M0108. The sequence continues at coordinate 2,994 of JADZBU010000341.1, forward strand.
CATTTCTTTATGGTTTTGAACGAACTGGTGACCAGCCTGGAGGCGGCGACCCGCGCGGGCACCAGCTTCGTTTTTGGCTATGTGGGCGGAGGTGACTTGCCCTTCCCGGTCCGAGCCGGGGCCAGTTCCTTCGTTTTTGCCTTCCAGGCCCTGCCCATGGTGCTGGTGGTCAGTGCCCTCTCGGCCCTGCTCTTTCACTGGCGGGTCCTGCCCTGGGTGGTGCGGGGCTTTGCCTGGCTGTTGCGCAAGACCCTGGGCCTGGGCGGGGCCGCGGGAGTGGGGGTGGCGGCCAACATCTTCCTGGGCCATGTGGAATCGCCCCTGCTGATCAAGCCCTATCTGATAAAGGTTTCGCGCAGCGACCTCTTTCTGATCATGACCGCGGGCATGGCGACGATCGCCGGGACCATCATGGTCATCTATGCCAGCATCCTGTCGACGGTCATCCCGGATGCCTTGGGGCAACTCCTGATCGCCTCGCTGATCAGCGCCCCCGCCGCCGTCATGGTGGCGCGGATCATGATCCCCGCGACCGACGGGGATGACGATGGGGTGCATTGGGAGCCCCCCCGCCAGGACTCCAGTAGCCTGGATGCCATTGCCCGGGGCACCCTGGACGGGGTGGGGCTGCTGGTCAATATCGTGGCCATGTTGGTGGTCCTGGTCGCCCTGGTGGCCTTGGTCAACCAGTTCCTCGGCTTACTGCCGGCCCTGGGTGGCGAGGCGATCAGCCTCCAGCGTCTGCTGGGCTGGGCGCTGGCCCCCCTGACCTGGCTGATGGGCATCCCCGCAAGCGAGGCGGTCACGGCCGGCGGCCTCATGGGCGTCAAGACCATCCTGAACGAGTTTCTGGCTTATATTGAACTGGCTGGCCTGCCCGAGGGGGCCTTGAGTGAGCGGTCCCGGCTCATTATGACCTACGCCCTGTGCGGCTTCGCCAATCTCGGCAGCCTGGGCATCCTCATCGGCGGCATGGGCGCCATGGTGCCCGAGCGCCGCGCCGAGATCACGGCCCTGGGGCCCCGTTCCATCGTCGCGGGTACCCTGGCGACCAGCTTCACCGGCGCCGTGGTCGGCCTCATCAGTCTCTTTCCTCATTGAGCCCACGGGCTCTTCGATTCAGCGGAGTTTGTCCATGAGCGAGCATCTTGAAGTCTCATTTCCGGGCGGAAAGCGGGTCGATGTCCGCGTTCGCGAGTTTGTGATCCCTACCGATCAGTCCCTCAAAGGGGGTGGGGAGGCCAGTGCCCCCGAGCCCTTCGACCTCTTTTTGAGTTCGATGGCGGCCTGCGCGGGTATCTATGCCCTCAATTTCTGCACCTCTCGCGACTTGGCGACCGAGGGCCTGGCCTTGAGCCTGGACTGGGATCGGGATCCGGCCAATCCCCTGGCCGCCAGTGTGCACTACCAATTACGGTTGCCCGCGGGCTTCCCGGACAAGTACCGCGCCAGCATCCTCAAGTCCATCGAGCTGTGCGCCGTCAAGAAGCACATCCAGAACCCACCCAGCTTCGAGATTCTGGTGGTGGAATAGCCCCGCACCCATAAAAAAACCCCGCCATAAAGGCGGGGTAATTCACCACTGAGGAGGTTCGAGAACGGAGGTGTCGGAACAAGACTGTGCCTCGCTTAATATTTAGCAGAATCCGTGCCATGCCTGCGAAGCCTCTTTGGCTTGGCCCCTGCCTGGGGGAGTTCATTCCCAGGAATGATAATATTAACAGTGACCTGTATCCTGAGTGCGGCCTTGGGACCCTAGGCGCTGCTCATCTCTTGGTGGCCAAGGCCGCCCGATGGCCGGGTAAAGTCTCTGCCTAACAAGGCCGGAACCGCACCTCAAGGGTGCCAAGGGCACGCTGGCGGCACCTGGATGGCGCCTGGAGGTGGCGCCCCGGGCCTTAGTGAGGAGGCGCTGGGCCAGGGAGAAGGCGCTAGGCCAGGAGGAAGATGCTGGGCCCAGGGAAAAGGTGCTGGGCTAGGGAGAAGGCGCCGGGCCCAGGGAGGAGGTGCTGGACTAGGGAGAAGGCGCTGGGCCCAGGGAGGAGGTGCCTCGGGACTGGCCAGGGTTCTTGTTCAATTCAGCGTCGATGCTATGATCCTGGTTGAGATTCAACCGCGAGGCAGCTGCCATGAGCGAAGCGACGAGGGTGCGGATTCTGTTCGTGTGCATGGGTAATATCTGTCGTTCTCCCACGGCGGAGGGCGTCTTCCGGCATTTGGTGCGAGGGGAGGGGTGCGATGAAATGATCGCGACCGATTCCGCCGGTACCCACGGCTATCACATTGGTGAGCCCCCCGACGAACGGGCGCGGGAGACGGCGCTGAGGCGGGGGATTGATCTGAGTGATTTGCGCGCCCGGCGCGTGGCTCGGGAGGATTTCGACCTCTTCGATTATATTCTGGCCATGGACCAGGAAAACTATCAGGCCCTCAGGACCATCTGTCCTCCGGTACATCGCGGTAAATTAAGACTCTTCATGGACTTCGCCCCGGATTACGGCATTCGCGAGGTGCCTGATCCCTATTATGGGGGCCCCCGGGGCTTCGAGCAGGTATTCGATCTGGTGGAGGCCGCCGCCTTGGGGCTGCTGGAGGATATCCGCCAGCGCTGGCGGTGATTGGCGCCCCAGGCCCAACCCCGGCCGCACCCGGTGACCCTAACCCTGCCTCCCCGTCCCTGTCACAACGGGCCGTGGGGTCGAGCAGCGATGAGAACCTGAACCCGTCGGCGTCCTTGCCGTCCCGGGTCCGGGGGTCTGCTTAGTCGCGGTCCGCCGCTTCGCCGAGGGAAGGATCGGCGACTTTCGGCTCGCTGGCCGCCGGTTCCGTCTTGGGAGCCTTGGGGGTCTTGGGCGCCTTGGTTGCAGCGGGCTCGCTGATCTTGGAGGCCTTCACCTTGACCTCTTCCACCTTGGCCTGGGGCGTAGTGTCCCGTGCCGGGTCCCCGTCATCCGGGCTGATGGGCTCGGCCTCCACGACGGGCTTGGCCGCCTTCCTGGGCGCGGGGGTCTTAACCTTTTCAGCCAGGATTTCGGGCTCGGGCTCACTGCTGACGGGACTGGCCTCGGCCTGGGCTGCCGCCGGCGGCATGACTTGCTCGGCCGAGGCGAGGGGGGGCTCCTTGACGGCCGGAACGGCGGGGGCGACGGCCTGGTCCTCGGTCTCGACCGGTGGCTCGGCCTCCTCCGCGACCTCGGTGGCGGCGCGGCGGCGCCGGGGACTCGGGGCGGGACTGGGAGCCGGGGTCGCGGGCGTGGCCTCGGGTTCCGGGGAGACCGGCTCCGCAGGTCCGATCTCGCCCAGGGCGGCAGGGTAGGCGGGCGTGGTCTCGGGTTCGGGCGAGACGGGCTCCGAAGCCGGTTTGGCTTTCGCCTTGGCGGGTATTCTGGCCGGGGTCGTCGGCACCTCGGCGACGAGCACCGGCTGCTCCGGGGTGACCGGGATCTCGGCCTCCCGCGGGGTCTCGGCCAACTCGAGCGGCTGGGCCTGGGGGGGGAGGGCGGGTGCGGGTGGCGCGGGCGGGATGGCGGGTGCGGTTGACGCCGGGGGCCGGGTCGCGCTCAGATCCTCGGCGGCGCTGGCCTCGGGCTGATCCTCGTCTTCGCCGGCTTCTTCCTGGTCGGACTCATCCTGGCTGGCCTCGCCACTATTGCCGCGTCCACGCCGGCCACGTCCACCGCGACGCCGCCGGGAGCGAGGTTTGCTGGGGGCCTCCGCGCTCTCCTCGATCAGGGCCGGGGTAGGCTCGGATTCCGCTTCTTCCTGCTGGGTTGCCTCGCCAACCAGTGGCTGGGCAGCCGGGCGCTCGGCTCTCGGGGTGGGTGGCGTAGCCTCGGGAATAAGCCTTGGCTCCTCCTCGCGGGTGGGCCTGGGTGCCTCGGCCTCGGCGAACTCAGGCCGGAGTTCACGGGTCTCTTCTACCTCCACGAGGTCTGGTGGGGGCCTTCTCGGGGCCTGGTCCTGGGGCGCAAGGGCGGTTGCCGGCTGGTCAGGCCTGCCCGAGGGTTGGGTGCTGCCTTCCGCCGGGATCAGATCCCAGTCAAAAAAGTCCAGGGCATCGCTCTCCTCCAGCGGGGCCGCCGGGGTGGTGGCGTCCTCGGGGCGACGCGCCTCGCCGCCGCGCCGGCCGCGACCACGACCCCCGCGCCGTGAGCTACGCCGGGTTTCACCGCCGCCCTCGCCGCCGTCCCCGCCCTCGACCCGGGCCGGGGTCGGTGGAGCGGGGGGCTGCTCATCGGCAGCCTGCGTGGCGGGAAGCTGGGGGCGTGGCTGAGGTCCACCGGTCAGGGGCCTGGGACCAAAGGCCTCTTCCCGCCGGGGTTCATCCCGCCGGGGCTCTTCGCGTCTGGGCTCGTCACGCCGAACCTCCTCGCGTCGCGGTTCCTCGCGCCGGGTTTCCCCGCGCTTCACCTCGTCACGCCGGGGTTCCTCACGCCGGGCTTCCTCGCGGCGTGGTTCGTTGCGCCTGGGGGGCTGTTGCGCCGGTCGTTGCCGGGAGGCATCCCGGTCCCCGCCGCCGGCGGGGGTACGGCCCGCCTGCGGCTGGGATTCCGTCGGTCGGGATGAAGTGGCTGGCCGGGGGGCGGGTCTGGTGCGCCGCGGTGGCTCGGGCCGGGTCGTGGGCACCGGCGCTGGCGCGGAAGCCGGTTCCTCGGCATGGCGCGGGGCGAAGAGGTTGGACCAGAGCCGCTTCAGCAGGCTTTCCGGCTGGCGTTGTTCCTGGGCGGGCTGGGTCGGCTGAAGGGGCAGGGGAGCTGGTTCCTGGCGCCGGGGCGGGGGCGCCGGCTCCGAGGGGGCGAGCTGCTTGATGGCGGGTTCCTCGATGCGTACCGGCTCGACGACGCGCCCCATCTCCACATGGCGCTCCTCGATCTTGCCCGCCAGTTGGTAGCTGGGCTGATCGGGGGTCAGGCGTTCCGCATCCTGGGTGCGCACCCGTTCGATGCGGTAGTCCGGGGTCTCCAGGTGCGCGCTGGGCAGGAGCAGGACGCTCAGGCGCTGGCGCTTCTCGATTTCGAGGATGGCGCGGCGCTTCTCGTTGAGGAGGAAGGTGGCCACGTCCACGGGCAATTCGGCCAGGATGCGTTCGGTGTTCTCCTTCATGGCCTCCTCCTCCAGGATGCGGAGGATGGAGAGGGCGAGGGACTCGACGCCGCGGATGGTGCCCTGGCCCTTGCAGCGCGGGCACACGAGCTGGCTGGATTCGCCCAGGGAGGGGCGCAGGCGCTGGCGGGACATCTCCATGAGGCCGAAGCGGGAGATACGACCCAACTGGACCCGGGCGCGGTCCTCCTTCATGGCATCGCGCAGCCGGTTTTCGACCTCGCGCTGGTTGCGCGCCGGGGTCATGTCGATGAAATCGACGACGAAGAGGCCGCCCAGGTCGCGCAGCCGCAACTGGCGGGCGATCTCGTCGGCGGCCTCCAGGTTGGTGTTGAGGGCCGTCTCCTCGATGTCGGCGCCCTTGGTGGCCCGGGCCGAGTTGATGTCGATGGAGGTCAGGGCCTCGGTATGGTCGATGACGATGGAGCCGCCGGAGGGCAACTGGACCGAGCGCTGGAAGGCGGATTCGATCTGGCTCTCGATCTGGTAGCGCGTAAACAACGGCACCTCGTCCTCGTAGAGCCGCAGCTTGCGCAGGTTGTGGGGCATCACCTGACGGATGAAGGCCTCGGCCTTCTCGTACATCTTGCGGTCATCGACCACGATCTCGCCGATATCCGTGCGCAGATGGTCGCGGATGGAGCGGATGATGACGTCGCTTTCCTGATAAATGAGGTAAGGCGCCTTGCGCTCGGCGGCGGACTGCTCGATGGCCGCCCAGAGCTGGTTGAGGTAGTTGAGGTCCCACTGCAACTCCTCGACGCTCTTGCCGACGCCGGCGGTGCGCACGATGAGCCCCGTGTTCTCGGGGATCTGCAGTTGGCTCATGGCGTCGCGCAACTCGGAGCGGTCGTTGCCCTCGATGCGGCGGGAGACGCCGCCGGCCCGCGGGTTGTTGGGCATGAGGACCAGGTAGCGGCCAGCCAGGGAGACAAAGGTGGTGAGGGCCGCGCCCTTGTTGCCGCGTTCCTCCTTGTCGATCTGGACCACCACCTCGCGGCCCTCGGTGAGGGCATCCTTGATGTTGACGCGGGCGCCCGGCTTGTTCGACTCCTCGGTGAAGTAGCTGCGGGCGATTTCCTTGAGGGGCAGGAAGCCGTGGCGCTCGGCCCCGTAATCGACGAAGGCGGCCTCCAGGCTGGGCTCGACGCGGGTGATGTAGCCCTTGTAGATATTGGCCTTTTTCTGTTCCCGGCCCGGGGATTCGATATCCAGGTTGAAGAGTTTCTGGCCATCGACAATGGCCACCCGCAACTCTTCCGGCTGAGTTGCGTTGATCAGCATTCTTTTCATTCTTTGTCTCGCAGCTAGGCGCGCTGGTTTCCCGGGACTCTGGCCGGCCCATCGCCGCCGAGGTGGGGACGCATGGCCGGAGGTCTGTCCAGCCGCGCCGACCCGCTGGCCCCCGCCATTCATGAGGCGGCGGGCGGTGCGGGTCGCGCGGACAGGCGCGCGTGATCCTTCATGTCGCGGGGCCTGGTCTGAGACCCCGCGCGCTTGGGACCAGCGCCTTCCCGTGCTGAGGGGGCGCTGGACCTTTGGGGCAATCTGGGCACTGGGATGGGCGAATCGAAATGAATCGAATCTCACCAAACCGATGCGCCGGGGCCGTCTCGGTGTACAATCCGCGACCGCCTCGATTAAGGGACGCCGCTGGTTTAGCGCAAGGAGCCGGCCGACGGCAAAGGGTATGTCGGGGCGCCGAGGGATTGGCACGGAGGGCGGCCTAGGTGGAATCGCCCCGGAAATCGTCTGTTTGCGGCGCCGTTCCAGGCCAAGTGGCCGGTACGTCGAAGCCTTTCAATAGTAGCAGCGATCACGGATCGCATCAATCGAATCAAGGTTATGGACCAGATCGCTTCTCGCTCTTGTTGCTTCTTCCCACCTCATGACGGCTGAGCCCCCCCCTCAGGCGGTCGTCCTGGTCAGCATCGATGCCGAGCTGGCCGGCCAGCGTATCGACAACTTCCTCCTGGCCCGGGCCCGGGGTGTGCCGCGCAGTCATGTCTATCGCATCCTCCGGCGCGGCGAGGTCCGGGTGAACAAGGGCCGGGTCAAGCCGGACTACCGCTTGCAGCCGGGAGATCTGGTGCGCATCCCACCCTTGCGTACCGTCGAGCCCAGGCCGCCGGGTGAGGCGCCGCAGTCCCGGCTGCGCGGCCTCGCCGGCGCCATCCTCTACGAAGACGAACGCCTCCTGGTACTGGACAAGCCAGCGGGGCTGGCGGTGCATGGCGGCAGCGGCCTGAGTTTCGGCCTCATCGAGGCCATGCGCCAGATGCGGCCCGGGGCGGAGCTGGAGTTGGTCCATCGCCTCGACCGTGATACCTCCGGCTGTCTGCTGCTGGCCAAGCGCGCCAGCACTCTGCGCGATCTGCATCGCCTCATGCGGGAGAATGGCGTCGAAAAGCGCTATCTGGCCCTCCTGGTCAGGCCCCTGCCGAGGCCCGAAATGACTCTGGATGCCCCCCTGCTCAAGAACACCCTCAAGAGCGGCGAGTGGGTGGTGCGGGTCGATACCGCCCAGGGCAAGCCGGCGCGGACCCAGTTTCGCCGCCTGCGGCGCCTTGGCGACCTGGATCTGGTCGAGGCGCGCCTCATTACGGGGCGTACCCACCAGATCCGCGTCCACGCCGCCCATCTGGGCGCCCCCGTGGCCGGGGACGAAAAGTATGGGGATGAGGCCGCCAACAAGGCTCTGCGCGCCCTGGGTCTCCGACGCCTCTTTCTCCACGCCGCCTCCCTGGGCCTGCAACCCGCCCATCTCGACCAGCCCCTGCGGCTCCAGGCCCCTCTGCCCGCCGAACTCGAGGCCCTGCTCGGGCGACTGGAGGCAATTTAAAAGTAGGGGAAAGGCGGCCCTAGGGATTCTCCTAGCGGCCCAGGATGGGGTCCCGGGCGCCTTACCCGGTGTTTCCACCAGCGGTTTCCCTCTTTGCACGCTTCTTGCCGGTATTAACGCCATTCCCCGCTGATCAGGCTTTTCCGCCATGTCGTACAAACTGCTTGTCTTTGACTGGGACGGAACCCTCATGGATTCGGAGGCCCGGATCGTTGCCTGCATCCAGTCCGCCTTCGCGGATCTTGGCGAGATGCCGCCGCCCCGGGAGATCGCCCGCGAGGTGATCGGCCTGGGGCTGGAGGAGGCCATGACCATGCTCTGGCCGGACGGGAGCGTCCTCCAGCGGCGCGAACTGGTCGATCGCTATCGCTTTCACTTTCTGGGCGGCCAGGAGACCGAGTCCCCGCTCTTTCCGGGCGCCCGCGAGTTGGTGCAGGATCTCAATGCCCGCGGCCTGTTGCTGGCGGTGGCGACCGGCAAGAGTCGGCGCGGCCTGGAGTCAGCCCTGACGAGCACGGGGCTGCGAAGTCACTTTCATGCCACCCGCTGCGCCGACGAGACCTTCTCCAAACCCCATCCGGAGATGCTGCTGCAGGTCATGGCGGAATTGGGGGCGGACCGGTCCGAGACCCTCATGATCGGCGACACGGAATTTGACATGGAGATGGCCCGCAACGCGGGCGTGGCGGCCCTGGCGGTCGCCTATGGCGTCCATCACCCGGAACGCCTGCTCCGGCATGAGCCCTTGGATTGCCTCAATGAACTCCAGGAACTCAGGGACTGGCTGGAGCGTCACCTGGAGCCCTGAGGCCCCCCGTCACGGGCGCCACTCGATCCGCCAGACGTTGTGAATGCGCGGATTGCGGGCGAAGTCCTTGGGCAGGGTCGCGGCGGTGATATTCGTGATCTCCAGGGCCCCCCAGCGGTCGAGGGCCTCCCGATCCAGTTGAAAGCGGCGCAGATTGTTGGAAAAGATGAGGCTGCCGCCGGGCTCCAGGAGCCGGAGGGCATCCTGGATCAAGGCCACCTGATCCCGCTGGACGTCCAGGGTGGCGGTCATGCGCTTGGAGGTGGAGAAGCTGGGCGGGTCCAGCAGGATCAGGCCCCAGCGCCGCCGGCCGGCTTCTTCGCGTGGCCAGTGCAGGCAATCCGCCTGAATCAGTTCATGGTCGCGCCCGCCAAAACCGTTGAGGGCGAGATTGCGACCCGCCCAGTCCAGATAGGTGCGTGACAGATCCACCGTGGTGGTGCCCAGGGCACCCCCCGCGGCGGCATGGACGCTGGCGGCCCCGGTATAGCCGAAGAGATTCAGGAAGCGCCGCCCCGCCGCCAGTTTACCGATCAGGCGGCGCACCTCGCGATGGTCCAGGAAGAGCCCCGTATCCAGGTAGTCCTCGAAGTTGACGAGAAAATTCAGCCCACTTTCCTGGACCTGGAAGAAGCGGCGCTGGCTGTCGAGGCGTTGGTACTGATCCTTGCCCTTCTGCCGCCGGCGGACGCGAAAGAAGATCTGCGTGGCGGGGATCTCCAAGACCTCGGCGATGACGCCCAGCGCCTCCCGTAACCGGCGCCGCGCGTCCAGGGGGTCGATACTGGCGGGGGCCTCGTATTCCTGGACATTGGCGAGGCGTTCGCCCTTCCGGGTCTCGTAGAGGTCCAGGGCGAGGGCGTATTCCGGCAGGTCGGCGTCGTAGAGCCGATAGCAGTCCACCTGCTCGCGCCGCCGCCATTTCTCCAGGTTTTTTAAATTTTTGCGCAGCCGGTTGGCCAGCATCTCGGCGCCAGGTCCCCGGTCCGTCACCGGTAGGGGGCGGGGCTGGTCGGAGACGAAATGCTCCTCCTTTACTTCGAAATGGAGCAGCCGGCAGGGCAGGGGGCCGTTGTAGAGGCTGTGATAGCCCGTGGCCCGCAGGCCCATCCGCCGCCCCAGGTCCGGGTTGCCCATGAGGACGGCGGCCTGCCAGCCGCGAAATCGCTCGCGCAGCACGGTGCCCAGCAGGCCATAGAGCCCCGTCAACTCCTCGGCCTCGCCCAGGCGTTCGCCGTAGGGCGGATTGGCCACCACCAGGCCCAGATCCCCCTCGCGACCCGGGGTGGCCTGACTCAGGTCGCGGCGCTCGAAGTGGACCTTGCCCGCCAGCCCGGCGCGCTCCAGATTGTCGAGGGCCACGCGGATCGCGGCCGGGTCCCGGTCGTAGCCCCGGATCGAGGCCTTGATGGCGTCGAACCGCGCCAGACCCGCGGCCCGGCGCTCCCGCGCCTCCGCCAGGAGTTCCCCCCAGGGGCCCGCTTCATGGCCCAGCCAGCCGGTCATCCCCCAATGGACTCTGGCGAGGCCGGGGGCGATGTCGGCGGCAATCAGGGCGCCCTCGATGCAGAGGGTGCCGGAGCCACACAGGGGGTCGAGGAGGGCGGCGCCCTCCCGGGCCATGGCCGGCCAGGCCGAGCGCAAGAGGATGGCGGCCGCCAGGTTTTCCTTGAGGGGCGCGGCGCTGCCCTGATGGCGGTAGCCCCGCAGGTGCAGGGAGTCGCCGGAAAGGTCCAGGCTGAGGGTCACCTGACCGCGATGCAGATACGCCTGGATTCGCAGGTCCGGCCGCTCCCGGTCCACGCTGGGGCGTTCGCCAAGCCGGGCACGGAAGCGATCGACGATGGCGTCCTTGACCCGCAAGGCGCCAAATTGGCTGTGGCCGATACCGCCCTCCGCCCCGTCGAACTGGATGGCGAAGGTGCCGCGCAGGGGGAGATGCTCCTCCCAGGGGAGGGCGCTGGCCCCGGCGTAAAGGCTGTCGCTGTCGGTGGCCGGGAAGCTGGTCAGCGGCAGCAGCACCCGGTTGGCGACCCGCGACCAGAGACAGGCGCGGTAGGCGTCCGCGAGCGAGCCCGAGAAGCGGGCACCCCCCCGGGCCTCCTTGGCCGAGGGGAGGCCGAGGTCACGCAACTCATCGGCAAGCAGGGATTCCAGGTGCCGGGGGGCGGTGGCAAAGAAGTCGGGCATGGCGGGGCGGGTGCTGACAAGGGGCTGGCATGAGGCGCATCGAAGGCTGACATCTTACGGCTTTTACTTGCCGATTGATGTGTTAACGGCCAATATTGGCGCCCGTTAACCCCAACTGGGCCCTCGGCTTTCCCGCTGGCCTGCCGATCCGCCTTCATGCAGGCCCCGTCCTGGCGGTTGAGACCCGCGAGGAAGATGAAGGAGGCCCCAGCCTAGCTGGGATTGCCCATGCCCTTGGTGAAACTGTCGCCGTGGCCGATCCGGGTTATACTTTAAATCCCTTTATTAACCTCCGCATCCATATCCGAGCAGCCCATGGACGCCGATTTTCTCCGCATCATCCTCGCCGTGCTTGGCGCCCTGGTCATCGCCGGGCTCTATTATTGGGAGCAGCGCCGCCGCCACCGGGACCA
>JADZBU010000342.1 GCA_020851955.1 Chromatiaceae bacterium
ATGCTGTTGCGATTATTGGTCTTGATCTCGGCGGCGCTACGAATGACGCCCGTGCTGGTATCAATCAGGCGCGCCACGATGGAAATGGTGTCGCCCCACTTGATGGCGGTCCCGCTCACGATCGCCTCCACGCCATAGAGACGGCCCGCCTCGGCGGCCAGGGTCGATTCATCCGTCAGATGGCTGGATTGGAGTTCATTTTCCTCGAACACCTTTTGGAGCAGCACCCGCTCCATCAGGGTGAAACGTCCCGTCGCGGCCAAGGCCCCCATCATCCATTCACCAATGATGTCACCCGCGTCCGGGATACCCAGATCACCGCGCACCTTGAATTGATAGACCGCCACCCGAGGCTTGGCGGGCTGGGTTTCCGCGGGCTTTGCCGCTGGCTCATCTGCGTCGTCGCCGGTGTCCAGGGCGGTTATTTCTCCCGGCACCGACTCCGCCGGGCGTGGCGCGGCCTTATCCTGACCCCATTCCGCCAAATCCACGGCGGAAACCTGGGCCAGGAGGGCCAGCGGCGACAGCAAGAGCAGGCCGAGAATCAGCCGACCAAGCCAAGGCGCGCAGATCCGCTGAGGACGGTGGTCAGCCCGGCCAGGGCGGGATGCAAACCCGTGGCGGCACCCGAGGCGGATCTTCATGCGGCAAGTCTCCCAAAGTAGGCGGCAAGGGATGGTCAGGTCTTTCAGGGGGGGCCGTCAGGGAGCGGTATAGAGGCCCTGCAGCCCCAATTGGCGGCGGCCCTGACGGATGGCGGCGATGACCGCCTCGACGGCCGGCCGGGGGGCGGGCTTGCCATCGAGGGACCGGAGCAAGGCCGTCAACTCACCCAGGGACTGGTCGCTAGCCACGGCAATGATGTGATCGGCGCCATAGGGCGGCGTGACCTTGAAGGCGACCTTGACCGGCCGGCCCGGCGGCAGGGTCTCGGGGTCATCCGGCAAGGGGTAGTGAAAATTCAGGGTGCCGTCGCCCGAGAGGCTGAAAAACACCAGATAGGGCAGGCGGATGTCGTCGATCTCGAAGGCCATCTCCTCCCCCTGGCGGTGCGTGCCATCGTTGGGGAGCACCCGCATCGTCAAGCGGTCCCCCAACCGCTCGAACTTGAGCTTTTCCAGACCACGCCATTTATCGATGAGGGTTTGCAGCGCGGGCCGGACCAAATCCCGCGCCAGGACATCCCCCTGCCCGGAGATCGCCTGGCGCGCGCGCAGGTCGAGGATCAGATCGGCATCCTCGCCCTCCGCCACCCGGCTGATCCCGGTCAATTCCTCGGCCAGGGCGGCCGCCGAGCGCTCGTCCGACGCCAGTATGCGCACCCGCGCCTCCGGCCACTGGGCCAGGGTGGTGGAGCGCGTCGTGGCGGCGGACACCGGCAGGACGACCCGCCCCTCGTCACCCATCGGCAGCAGGTTCGGCGTCTGCCGCGCCTCGGCGATGGCACGCACATTGGCGCGCACGAAACGGTTGATTTCGTCCCGCGTCAGCCGGGCGTCGCTGTCCTGATCGGCCTGGCCCTCCAGGGCCCGGGCAAAGGCCCAACTCAGGGCGCCCCGAGGCGAAGGGTGCCCCTGGGTATCCAGCAGATCGACCTCGGGCACCTTCTGGTTTTCCTGCCCCGCCGCCAGAAAGGTGAGGCGCGGCAGGTCCTCCCCGCCCGAGCCGCCGGCAGCCGGGGTGGGGATGGGCAGATCGAGCTCGTCCTCGGTGATGGTATAGGCGCTGTAACGGACCCGGCCACCGCCCGCGCGCGGGTCCACGCCCCGGGTCAGGGTGCCGGAGTGGCAAGCATCGGCGACGAACAGCAGTTCCAGCCCCCGGTCATTGGCCTCGCGAAACCATTGGTAGAGTTCATCATCCACCAGGCGTTCACGGGTACCCGGGCCGGTGTCCGAGAAACCCGCCAGCAGGAGCACCTCGTCCTTGCCGTCCTGCTCGTTACCTTCGACCCGCTCCGGTTCCTGGGAACCATGACCGGCATAGGTCAACACCAGGGTGTCGCCGCTCTGGGCACGCGCCAGCAACTCCCGCCAGTCCTCAGCCAGGCGGTCCCGAGTCACCTCTTGATTGAGCCGCAGGGTTAGATCCGTCACGCCGAGCTGGCGCAGTGCCTGGGCAACATCCTGGGCATCCGACACGGCGCCCTTGAGCGGGGAACCATGTTGATAGGCATCGATGCCGATCACCAGGGCGCGGACCTCGGCCAGCGCGGAACCCGCCACCAGACAGCCCAGGGCCAGTATGGCTTGGAGGCAAGGCCTGAAGGGCCAGGCATGACCCCAGGGTGCCGGTGGGGAAGGGTGCCAGAGCGCCTGCCGCTTGATCATGATCATGCCCTCATTTCCGCACCAGTTCGACCCGGCGATTGAGCTCCCAGATCTCCTCCTGGGTATAGCGATCGGGATCGTCAAGTTTGATGGGTTGGGATTCGCCCGCGCCCTCGATGCGAATGCGGCCCTCGTAACCCTGATCTTTTAAGTATGCGGCGAGAGCCTCGGCGCGCCGTTTGGAGAGGGCCAGATTTTCCTGGTCCGAGCCGCGCTCATCGGTGTGACCGACCAGCGTAATTTCAGCCGGCGCCTGCTTCAGGAGATAGTCGGCCAGATCGCCGGCCGCCTGCTCGCCCTTGGGCGAGAATTGGGCGGAGTAGCTATCAAAGGTGACCGGGATCGGCACCCGCTGCACCGCCCATCCACGCACGGAGGTCAGCGCCAACCCCTCGGCGGTACCAGAGCGGTGATTGACGGGCACGGCCACATAACGCTCGGCAAGGAGGCGAGACTCCGCGGCCTTGCGGAAGATGGACTCAATCTGGGCCTCGGGCGGGGCCTTGGGCGTCGCCACCGGGTCATTGATGAGACCCAGGGCCTCCTGATAGGTCAGGGTCGCGACCTCGTAACGCTTACGCTCCAGCTCCAGATCCCCCAGCAGGGCCAGCACCTGCCAGGTACGAGCCACCGCCAGCGACTGGCGCAGCAGGGGCTCCTGATCCGCCAGGGCCTCACCCTTGGCAAGGCGAGCCTGGACCTCCCGGAGAAAGCCATAGGCCGCTACCCGGGCGAGATTGACGCGAAAATCATCGGCGCAGGTAGGCTCGATAGGGATCTGGCGGGCATAGTCCGCCAGGGCCGCCACCTCCCCCGCCCGCGAGGCCGCCTGAATATCCGTGGCCAGGCTGGCGCAATCGCCCCAGGCCAGGATGGGCAGAGAGAGGCACAGACTGCCCGCGAGAAGTCGGCAATGGGTCATTGGCCTAAGATCCCTCCTGTGTCATGTCGGCTGGATGGCTATTTCAATCCTGAAGCCAGGTCCCAGAAGCTGCGAACATCAGCCCGGTTTTTCATTATTATAGGGTTGCAACGACGGGGACTGGGAGTCCTTGGCACAAGGCTCAAGGTCCCGATCCCTTGGGCAAAATCCCGGGAGAGCCAGATGAGTCATCAGTCTAACCTTTTTGTCCTCGGGCTCCTCGCCTTTACCCTCGCCTTCTCCCGCCCCGCCCCCGGGGCCGATGGCTTGCCCACCGAACCCATCCTGCGCCTGGAAACGGGCATGCACACCGGCCCCATCAAGCGCATTTCCGTCGATCAGGCGGGGGACCTGCTCATCACCGCCTCCGACGACAAGACCCTGCGCCTCTGGACCCTCGATGACGGGAACTTGAGCAAGACCTTGCGGATACCGATCGGCGAAGGCGAGGAAGGCCGTCTGTATGCCGCCGCCCTGTCACCCGACGGCCAATGGATCGCCGCCGGCGGCGCCACCAAGGCCGGGTCCGAGGGGCCGGGCAATTACCATCTCTACCTTTTCGACCGGGTCAGCGGCGAATTGCGGCAGCATCTGCTGGGTTTACCCAATGTCATCAACCATCTGTGTTTTTCCCGGGATGGCGCCTACCTGGCGGCCAGCCTGGGCGGCGACGGCATCCGCGTCTGGGCCACGGACGGCTGGCGACAGGTGGCCAGCGACAGCGATTATGGCGACGCCAGCCACTGGTGCGACTTTGACGCCAAGGGCCACTTGGTCACCAGTTCCCTGGACGGCCAGATCCGCCTCTACGACGGCCAGTTCCAGCTCGTGGCCAAGCGGGCGGCGCCGGGCGGCAAGGAGCCGTTCGCCGTCGCCTTTTCCCCCGACGGCTCCCAGATCGCCGTCGGCTTCGCGGATGCCCCGGTGGTGAATCTGCTCTCTGGCAAGGATCTGCAACCCCTGGAGCACCCCAGCCGCAAAGGGATAGACAACGGAGATCTGAGCAAGGTGGCCTGGTCCAGCGATGGCCAGCACCTGTTCGCGGGGGGGCGCTTTCAACTCGACCGCAAGTTTCCGATCGTGGCCTGGGAAAAGGCAGGCAAGGGCGAGCGGCGCTTTTGGCCGGGCACGGGCAACAGCCTGGCGGACCTCAGGCCCTTGGCCAAGGGCGGGCTCCTGGCCGCCACCAACGACCCCGCCTGGCTCAAGTTCAATCAGGATGGGGACTTGATCCAGAAGCGGCGCACGGTGATTCCTGATTTACGCAACAAGCTCGGCGAGAATTTCCGGGTCTCCGCCGACGGGCGCCGGATTGCGGTGGGTCTTGGCTATGGCGGCGAACAAACCGTCATGTTCGATATCAATGCCAAACGACTCTTCGAGGGCCAGATCAACGAGACCTGGCTGCTCCAACAACGCCTGGTGGAATCAGGCTACGACCCCGGCGGGATCGATGGCCAGGCGGGACCCCAGTTGAAGGTGGCCCTCAATCAATGGCGCCAGGCACAAGGCCTGGGTCCTGGCGGCCTGGACGATGCGGTGCGCCGCGGCCTGGGCATCAGCCCCCTGGCCGCGCCCCGCATCAAGGCTCAGGGCCTGAAGATCAGCGACTGGGAGAACAAGCCAGGACCCAAGCTCAATGGCAAGGCCCTGCCCCTGGCGCCTCACGAAACCTCCCGCGCCTTGGCCATCGCTCCCGATGGGCAAAGCTTCCTGTTAGGCACGGCCTGGTATCTCCGCCGTTTCGACAACAAGGGCCAGCCGGTCTGGCAGACCCAGGTTCATGATACCGCCTGGGGCGTCAACATCAGCGCCGATGGCCGCCTGGCAGTGGCCGCCTTCGGGGATGGCACGGTCCGCTGGTATCGCTACGCGGATGGCCAGGAGTTACTGGCCTTGTTCGTGCACAAGGAGACCCGGGAATGGGTGCTCTGGAGCCCGGATGGTTACTACGATGCCAGTCCTGGCGGGGACCGGCTGATCGGTTGGCACCTGAACCGGGTCGAGATGGGCGAGGGCCTGTCGGTGCTTAACCTGGTCCCGGGCTCCGCCGCTGCTAGCGCGGGTATCCTGCCCGGGGATCAAATCGAATCGGTCAATGGCGTCCGGGTCAAGTCGCGCGAGGAGTTGATCGAGGTCATCGGCCAGGCTCCCGCCGGCGAGGCCGTCCATGCCAATATCATTCGCGGCATGGAATATCTCACCTTCGACATCTTTCCCCAGCGCGCGCACCCCCAGGCCCCGCCCAAGGTAGGGGCGGTGGTCGGGCGGGCCATGACCCAGGCCAATGCCTCCGACTTCTACCCCGTCAGCAGCTTTCGCGAGCGCTTCTACCGTCCCCAGGTGGTGGCGAATATCCTCGAAACCCTGGATGAGGGCAAGGCCATTGCCAAGGCCAATGCCCAGGGTGAAAAGACTCTGCCTAACCAGAGCGTGGCGGCATCCTTGCCCCCGCTCGTCCAGATCCTCGGCCCCCGGGATGGCGACGGCTTCTCCCAAGGCCGGACCAGCCTCCGCTATCGCATCAAGAACCCCAGCGGCGAGCCCATCAGCCAGTTACAGGTACTGGTGGATGGCCGCCCCCTGGATACCCAACGGGGGCTCCAGCGTATCACCCAGCAGGAAGCGCCCGACAAGCCGGCGGAGGGGGAGGAGATCCTGGAAATCAGCCTCCCGACCCGTGACCTGACGCTCAGCCTGGTGGCCGAGAATCGCTTTGGCGCCTCCCCACCCGAGACCATCAGACTGCGCTGGGAAGGGGGTGGCCAGGCAGAGGAATTCAGCATCCAGCCCAAGCTCTATGCCCTGACGGCCGGGGTCTCGGACTATGCCAACGACAGCCTGGACCTCACTTATGCCGCCAAGGATGCGAAGGATTTCGGCGCCGCCCTGGAGCGTCAGTCGGGGGGTATCTACCGGGAGGTGGTGGTGCGCATCCTCGAAAATCCCAGTAGCGATGAACTGCTCGATGGTCTCGACTGGCTGCGCAAGGAGGTCACCAGCAAGGACATCGCCGTCATCTTCGTCTCCGGCCATGGGGCGAACGACCCCGATGGCGACTACTATTACCTGACCCGGGATTCCGACCCCGAGCGCCTGCGGCGGACCGCCGTCTCCTCCTTTGATGTCAAGAAGACCCTCTCGGCCCTGCCGAGTAAGGTGCTGGCATTCGTGGACACCTGTCACTCCGGCAACATCATGGGCGCGCGGCGGGAGGTCGCCAACATCACCGGCGTCATCAACGACCTGACCGCCGCCGAGAATGGGGTGGTGGTCTTTGCCAGTTCCACGGGCAAACAGTATTCACTGGAAAATCCCGAATGGGGCAATGGGGCCTTCACCAAGGCCCTGGTGGAGGGTTTCGACGGGGCCGCCAACTATACGAAGGACGGCCGCATCACCATCAATCAGCTTGATCTGTATCTCAGCGAGCGCGTCAAGGCACTGACGGGTAACAAGCAGACCCCCACTACCACCAAGCCGCAGACCATCACGGATTTTCCGATCGCCGTCAAACGCTAGGCGACTGCGATGCCAGTTTAGTCAAAAATCCATGGTAACCAGCCCCTCGGAATCCTATAGTTAAGTAAAAATACGCGGAACCCTTTTTCCATCCACACTAGATCGAATAGAGGAGAGGTTGAGATGCGTCGTCTCTTTGTCATGCTGTTGATGAGCCTGGTATTGGTGGGCTGCCAAACGATCCCGCAAGGGGGCGGTACGGCAACCGATTTCTACAACCAGGGCAGGGCCGCCTACGATGTCGGGGATTACAATGGCGCCCTGATGAATTTCCAGGAGGCGGTGCGCCTGGACCCCCGCTTTGGCGATGCCTATTACGGGTTGG
>JADZBU010000343.1 GCA_020851955.1 Chromatiaceae bacterium
GCCCCTCCCGCCCCTGGAGGGCGCTCGCGACCCGGGCCTTCATCTCGCGCGCCGCCTTGTTGGTGAAGGTGACGGCGGCGATGTGGCGCGGCGCCAGGCCGCATTCGCCGACGAGATGGGCGATCTTACGGGCGATGACGCGCGTCTTGCCCGATCCGGCGCCAGCCAGCACCAGCAAGGGGCCACCCACATAGCGCACGGCTTCGAGCTGTCGGGGATTGAGGTCTTTCATGAAACGGGCCTGGAGGGGGCAAGGCGCGGCGCGCAAGGGCCAGGAAACTGACTGGAACGCGAACCGGGCGGAGGCGCGGGCAGGGCGGCATTATGCCCGAGCCCGCCCACCGGGGGGCAACAAAGAAGGGAATTGCCGGGCGGGACGTACTAACATACGCGCACTCATGACAACCCCAAGGCTTTGGCGAACCCCATGCAACGGATCCTGACCGCGACCCTCCTGGGCGCCGCCTCCCTGGCGGCCTGGGCCCAGTCCGAAACCCAGCTCTCGGCGCCGGAACTGCCACCCGCGGGCTACGCCGGCGAGTCGGTGCAGCCGGACGTCACCATTCTGGAGACGGATCGCGGCACCATCAGTGAGTACCGCATCAAGGGTCGGCTCTACATGGTGCGCATCCAGCCCCAGATCGGCCCAGCCTACTATTTGATCGACTCCAATGGCGATGGGACCCTGGACGTTCAGCAGGACCGGGTCTGGAACAACGCCGTTCCCCAATGGCTCCTCTTTAGCTGGTAGGCCAGCGCCAAGCCGCTACCCGACCCGTTGCGGAATATGGCACCCAAAAGAAACCCCGCCGTTCAAGGGGGGCTGAAGGGCGGGGTAAGAGCGTCCCGGAGGGGGGCCGGGAACCCCGGTTGCCAGGGGGAAGAGAAGGCAACGGGGTTGTAAAAACGCTCATCCGATGAGAACCAGGCGGACGGAAAAAGTTCACCGCCACGCGAGGAAAAGCCGCGCGAGGTCGCCAGGCCCTGGCCGCGGATGTCAGCCCGCGAGGCAAAAGCGCCGGATGAGGGCGCGCAGCAGCTCCAGCGTTGGCGGTATGCGCGCCGTCTCCAGATATTCATCCGGCTGATGGGCCTGGGCCAGGTTGCCGGGGCCCAGGATGACGGTCTCCAGGCCCAGTTGGTTCAAAAAGGGCGCCTCGGTGCCAAAGCCCACGGCCTCGGCGACATGGCCCGTCAGGGCCTCGCTGGCCTGGACGATGGCGGAGGCGGCGGGGGTCTCCGCCGGCGGTATGGCCTCGAACAGGGGCGCCACCTCCCAGCCCAGGCCGCGTCGCTCCGCCACCCGGGCGACCCGCGCGGCCAGTTGGGCACGCAACTCCTCCACCCGCAACCCCGGCAGGACCCGCAGGTCCAGCAGCAGCTCACAATCACCACAGATGCGGTTGGGGTTGTCGCCACCGTGGATATGGCCCAGGTTGATGGTTGGCACCGGCACCGCGAAGGCGGGATGGCGATACCGCTCCTGCAACTCCCGGCGCCAGGCCAGGATCTCGCCCATGATCTCATGCATCCCCTCCAGAGCCGAATTACCCAGGGACGGGTCACTGGCGTGCCCTGGCTGGCCGATCAGGCGCACCGCCTCGTTCATCACCCCCTTATGCAGCCGCACCGGCCGGAGGGAGGTGGGCTCGCCGATCACGGCATAGCGCCCCAGGGGCCGGCCCGCCTGGACCAGGGCCCGGGCCCCGCTCATGGAGGACTCCTCGTCCGCCGTCGCCAAAATCGTCAGGGGCCGTTGCATGTCCTTGGCCGCGAGCCCGCGCGCCGCCTCCAGCGCCAGGGCCAGAAAGGACTTCATGTCGCTGGTGCCCAGGCCGTAAAGCCGGCCGTCCTCCTCCGTGATCTCGAAGGGATCGCGTTGCCAGCGCCCGGCGTCATAGGGGACCGTGTCGGTGTGCCCGGACAACACCAGCCCCCCGGGCCCCGTGCCCAGGGTCGCGATCAGATTGGCCTTGCCCGGCTGATTGGGCAATTCCATGACCTCCACGCGGAAGCCGGCCCCCAGCAGCCATTCCCCCAGACGGTCGACCAGATGCCGGTTGCCCATGTTCAGTTCTGGCTTGACGCTGCTCACCGTGGGCAAGGCGATCAGGTCATCAAGCATGCGGCGGAGAGGGGGGGCTGGGTGTTTCATGGCTGATCCTGACTGCTTCAATGCGCCTCCTCCCAATTGTCACCGACGCCGATCTGCACCAGGAGGGGGACGGCGAGCTCGGCGGCGGATTCCATGGCGGCGCGGATGCGCTCCGAGGCCGCCGGTACCGCCGCCTCTTCGACCTCGAAGACCAGCTCGTCGTGAACCTGCATGATCATGCGCACCGGGGGCTGCTCGGTCTGAATCCAGCCATCGGCGGCGATCATGGCCCGCTTGATGATATCGGCGGCCGTACCCTGCAAGGGGGCATTGATGGCGGTGCGCTCGGAACCGGCGCGGCGTCCCTGGTTGGAGTGGTCGATGTCCGGCAGGTAGAGGCGCCGACCGAACAGGGTCTCGACATACTTGTCCCGACGCGCCTGCAGGCGGGTACGGTCCATGAAGTCCTTCACCCCGGTGTAGCGCTGAAAATAGCGGTCCACGTAGGCCTGGGCCTCGCCGCGCTCTATCCCCAGTTGCCGCGCCAGGCCGAAGGCCGACATGCCATAGATGAGGCCGAAATTGATGGCCTTGGCGGAACGGCGCTGGTCGGCGCCGACCTGGTCCGGGGCCAGGCCCCAGACCTCGGCGGCGGTGGCGCTATGGATGTCCAGACCGGCGGCGAAGGCCGCCAGCAGGCGCTCGTCCCCGGAGAGGTGGGCCATGATGCGCAACTCGATCTGGGAATAGTCGGCGGCGACCAGCTTGCAGCCCGGATCGGCGATGAAGGCCAGGCGGATGCGCCGCCCGTCCTCGCTCCGGATGGGGATGTTCTGCAGATTGGGGTCCGAGGACGAGAGGCGCCCGGTGGCGGCCACCGCCTGGTGATAGGAGGTATGCACCCGTCCCGTGACCGGGCTGACCATCTGGGGCAACTTGTCGGTGTAGGTCGATTTCAGCTTGGCGAGACCGCGATGCTCCAGAATGATCCGCGGTAGTTCGTGGCCAGCATCGGCCAGTTGCTGCAGCACGGATTCCGAGGTGGAAGGCGCCCCCTTGGGGGTCTTCTCCACCACCGGCAGGCCCTGCTCGGTGAAGAAGATATCGCCGATCTGCTTGGGCGAACCCAGGTTGAAGGGCCGGCCGGCGACGCGATAGGCGGCCTCCTCCAGGGCGGCGATGCGCCCGGTCAGGTCGCGGCTCTGGGCCGCCAGGCGCTCGCGGTCGATGCGCACCCCCTGGCGCTCCAGGCGCGAGAGCACGGGCACCAGGGGCATCTCGATCTCCTGGTACAGACGGGCCAGGCCCGGTTGCTGCTCCAGCCGGGGCCAGAAGGCCTGGTGGAGGCGCAGGGTAACCTCGGCGTCCTCGGCGGCATAGGGGCCGGCGGCCTCGATGGGCACCTGATCGAAACCGATCTGCTTGGCCCCCTTACCGGCGATGTCCTCGAAATGGATGGTCCGCTGGCCCAGGTACTTCAGAGCCAGGGAGTCCATGTCATGGCGGCTGGCGGTGCTGTCCAGGACGTAGGACTCCAGCATGGTGTCGTGGGCGATGCCCTGGAGCCCGATGCCATGGTTGGCGAGCACGCTCATGTCGTACTTGAGATTCTGGCCGACCTTGGCCCGCGCCGGGTCCTCCAGCAGGGGCTTGAGCCGCGCCAGCACCGCCTCCCGGTCGAGCTGGGCCGGGGCGCCTACATAGGTGTGAGCGAGCGGGACATAGGCCGCCGCCCCGGCCTCCACCGCGAATGACAGGCCGACGATGCGGGCCTGGATGTAATCCAGGCTGGTGGTCTCGGTATCGATGGCGAAGAGTTCGGCGGCTTCCAGGCGGGCCAGCCAGGCGTCGAGGCGCGCCGGATCGAGGAGGATTTCATAGGCGGCTGGATCGGACTGGCTGGCGGCCCCCGCCGGGCCGGCTGATGCCTCCCCGGCAGGCGCCTCCCCGGCTGCCGCGCCCCGGGCACCCTCCTTCCCGTCCAGGCTCTCCAGCAAGCGGCGCGACTCGATGCGGCGATACCAGGCCCGCAGGGCCTCCGGGTCCGGGGCGGTGGGCTTGAGGTCCGCCCAGACCAAACCCAGGTCCAGATCGAGCTTGATTTGGGCCAGGGAGCGCGACAGCGGCAGCTGGTCGAGGCTCTGGCGCAGGTGGTCACCCACCTTGCCCTTGATCTGGGCGGCGTGGGCCATGAGTCCCTCCAGGTCGCCGAATTCCTGGAGCCACTTGACGGCGGTCTTAGGGCCGCAGTTGGGGACGCCGGGGATGTTGTCCACGCTGTCGCCGACCAGGGTCAGATAATCGACGATGCGCTCCGGCGGCACGCCGAACTTGTCGATGACGCCCTGGCGGTCCAGGCGCTCGTCGCTCATGGTGTTGATGAGGGTGACATGGTCGCCGACCAGTTGCGCCAGATCCTTGTCGCCGGTCGA
>JADZBU010000344.1 GCA_020851955.1 Chromatiaceae bacterium
CCGCCACCCTCCAACGCTTGGCACGCAACGTCCGTCTGGTGTTCGACTACCTGGGCATGACCGAGAACTCCCGCCGCCGCCCGCGGGGACGGCCAGCGACGGCGGGCTAGAACGGATTCGCCGTGCCGCTTCCCGTCATCAGCCGTGCCGCACCTACTGCTGCTCGGATGCTCACCAGTTAATGTGAAGATCCCCAGCTAGTTCGATAACATAGGAAAATCAAACCTTCTCAAAAGCCGGTTCGGGCCGACAGCATCCATGTACCGAGATACACCGCCCGCCTTTAAGGCTCTGCCTGCCCTCCAGGCCCTGGCGACCGAGACGCCACTACCTATGCGGGTCCGGGGTCACTGCATGGCCCCCCTGGTCCAGGACGGGGCCTGGGTGGCGATTGCCGGACCGGCAACCCGCTACTGGCCCGGGGATGTGGTCGCGGTGCGCACCGCCGGTCGGGGGCTGGCCCTGCATCGGGTGCTCGGCGCCTATCGGCGCCGGGGCGAGTGGCGCTACCTCACCCAGGGCGATCGGGCCCTCCGGCCCGATCGAGCCGTCACCAACCCGGAGATCCTGGGCCTGGTCGGCGGCGGCGACTGCTCCCCGCGGCTCGTCCAGGTGCCGCCCTGGCATCGGGCGCGGGCCCTGGGCCGCTTTGCCGCTTTCATCCTGATCCGAGGCATCACAAGGCTGCGCCGATGAATTTTGGAAGCTTTTTTCTCAATGAGCCGGGACGATTCCCGGGGGAGCCTGTTGGCGTCCCCTGGGGCGAGGAGGTCGTGGACCTGGTCATGAGCGGGTCGCACTTCAGCTTTTCGGGCCTGTCCGCGCCACAGGCGGCCTATGTCCGCCAACGCTATGGGGATTTTCTGGACGCGCCCTCGAGTGGCGATACGCCAGCGGTACGGACCCAGCTCTTCCGCGCCGCCCCCGAAGACTTCCGCCCCTTCACGCAACGCGGCTGGACCTATACCCTGGACCGGGACTATGGGCCCAACCGGGTGCGCATCGCCGGGCTGGAGTTGATGGCGATGCTGGACTGGTCCCCCCACCTCTCCGCCGCCCTCTGGTCCGCGACCGAGATCACCCCCGGCTTCAATCTGGTCTTCGACAACGTCTTTCGCATGGTGAGCGCCTATGCCCTGCTGGCCCGGGGCGGCGTCCTGCTGCACAGCGCGGGGGTCAGTGATGGCCACTGGGCCTGGATCGGCTTTGGTCATTCCGGCGCCGGCAAGTCCACCCTCTCCGGTCTCGCCCTGGACGCGGGTCAGCGGGTGCTGAGCGACGATCTCAACGCCCTGCGCCGGGAGGATGGCCTCTGGCTGGCCCAGCGCGTCCCCTTCGCCGGCGAGTTGGGCCCGACCCACGGGGACGATCGCTCATACCCCGTCGCCGGTATCTGCCGCCTGGCCAAGGGCCCGGCGCACCAGCTCAGGCCCCTGGCCCGGCCCGAGGCCCTGGCCGCCCTGGTCGGGTCGGCGCCCTACGTCAATCAGGACCCCTACCGGGTGCTGGACCTGATGGCTAGCCTGGAGGCCCTGGTACGGGCCCTGGACTGCCACGACCTGACCTTCCGCAAGGACGCCGGTTTCTGGCCCCTGCTGGCCGCCGCCGCGCTTCCCCAACGGCCCCCGCCCTCACCCCCCACCCTCCCTGGAGGCGAACCATGATTGAAGCCGCGACCCTGCTCAAGCCCAGCAGCGCCATCCGCTACCGCATCATCGACGGCGAGGCCATCGTGGTGCAGCAGGCGGACGCCCGGGTCCTCAACCTCAATGTCCTGGGCAGCCGCATCCTGACCGCCCTGGACGGCCAGACCTCGGTGGGAGACTTGGTGGCGCGCCTGGCGGACGACTACGAGGTGGACCCCGAGGTGTTCGCGGCGGATGTGCGGCGCTATCTGGGCGAACTGGAGGCCGCCCATGTCATCGAGCCGGTGACGGCCCCGGCGGACGGGGGCGCTCATGGCCTTTAGGGACCATGTCGCCCGCACCTGGGACCGGGCCATCCTCTCCAGCGTCCTGCTGGAACTGGGCTACCGCTGCAACCTGGACTGTGTCATCTGCTATAACGACCGGGCCGAGCCCGGCGTCCCCCTGCGGCGGGACCAGTATCTGCGGTTGCTGGAGGATCTGGCGGCCCTGCAGGTCTTGACCCTCACCCTCTCCGGCGGCGAGCCCCTGCTCCATCCGGACTTCTGGGCCATCGGGCGGCGGGCACGGGAACTGGGCTTCGTGGTGCGCATCAAGTCCAACGGCCTGGCCCTGGGCGGGACGGTGGCGAGGCGCCTCCGGGACGAGATCGATCCCTTCATCATCGAACTCAGTCTGCACGGCGCCACCCCCGCCACCCATGACCGCCAGACCCAGGTCCCCGGTAGCCTGGTCCGCCTGCTCGACAACGTCGCGATCCTGCAAGCCTCCGGCCAGCGCCTCAAGTTCAACAGCCCCCTCACGGCCTGGAACGAGGGGGAGATGCCGGCCATGTTCGCCCTGGCAGCCTCCCTGGGGGTGCCCTTGTCCGTGGATACCCGCCTGACCCCCCGGGATGATGGTGACCTGAGCCCCCTGGACCTGACGGCCTCGCTGGCGGGGATGCGCAGGGTGATGGACTTGCAGCGCGCCGCGGCAGCCAGCCAGAACCCGGCGGCGACCCGGGAGGAAGCCATCACCCCGGGGGAATCCTGTCACCACTGTGGCGCCGGTGCCGCCACCCTGGCGGTGGATCCCTGCGGCCAGGTTTACCCCTGCGTCCAGTGGCGCCGGTCCATCGGCAGTCTGCACGAGCACTCCGTGGCCGAGCTGTGGCACGGCTCCCGGGAACTGGCCGGGGTGCGCGCCGTGACCCAGGCGGTCAAGCAGCAATTCGCCGCCTGGCCAGCCGAGGAGCGACCCGCAGGCTTTTGTCCGGCCCTGGCGGAGCAGCGCACCGGCAGCCCCATGACATTGGACCCTGAGGTCCGGCGGCGGATGGAGGCCATGGGGAGGGTTGGGCCGACCCCCTGACGGGGATCTGTCCAAGCCACTGATTCCTTTGCTCCCTCCCCCCTGGCGCTGTCTTTCATCCCCAGTTACCGGCCGGTCCCTGACTTACCGTGTTCAGTATGGGTAATAGACAGCCTCGCGGGGGGAGGGGCTTAAGGCCCAGCCCGCGTCTCGGGCCAACGATCGAGTTGCCGGCAAGGAGTCGGACTATCAGCACTTCTCGGCCAGGTGCCCGATCAGTTCCTGTACGGTTTTCATCGGCAAGAACAGGCGCAGGGGATTCGAAACCAGCGGCATGAAGCCATAGGCTGCATAAAGCGCCTGGCGCCGGGCCACCCGCGCCGCATCGCCGCAATCGAGCACATCAAGCATGACGACGGCAATGCCCAAGGCAGCCGCCGCGCGATCAATGCGGCGCAAGGCATCGACCAGCAGATCGCCGCCAAATCCCTGCCCGGCATAACGCCGGTCGCGGCCGATCATGGCAATATAGGCCGCCGGGATCGCTCCGTGCCCAGGGCGGTTGCGCGCGTACTGGCGCGGTAGCTCCTGATAATCCACCGCGTGGGCATTCAGCGCGTAAAAGCCAATCAAGGCACCGTCCGCCGCCGTCATCACATAGAGGCGCACGTTGTCGGCTTTAGCGAGTTTGTTGGCGGTTTTCCGGAAATAGTTGTCCACCGGCACAATGCCGCAGCAAAAGCCGGCACGGTCATGCCGGGCGGCATCAAAGGGCTCGATGCAGAATGGTGGCCGCGGCTCGGCAGTCAACGGGAAACGACCGTGTCGCGGTGCCGTACGAAGGCCGCTTGCAACGCCGGGCTGGGTGCTGGCGCCTCTTCCAGCGCGGCAAAGAAGACGGCGTGGTCCACTGGCTGCAATAAGGTGTGCTCATGGGCGGCAATGGTGGCCTGCGCGGCCTGGTAGGCGGCATTCAGCGTGAACGCCGAGTCGTCCATGCCCGACAGCGCGGCCGCCTTCTGAATAACGGCCTTGATACGCGGCTGGGTGCGAAAGTTCATCCGCACCTCCTTGCGCTCCTCGCTCTGGGGTGCGATATCGGTAACAGCGTGCATGGTCGAGTTCCTTGAAGATCAGATTAATTTAATGTACGCCCTATAAGCGTACATGTAAACGATCCAATTGTTGGGCCCTCCAGTCGGTAGCCCCTCTTGGCTCCCTCCCCTCGCGGGCTGTCTATGGGACACACTGAACACGGGCGAGCGTTGAACGTAGCCTAGGGCCGCATGAGGCTCTATGGACAAACCTTCACGGCCGGGATTCTTGAGCGGATCCGCGGCCTGATCGCGAACGAGGCGGGGCTGAGCCGGAGCGCCCTGTCGCGGCAGGTGTGCGACTGGCTGGACTGGTGCGGCGCGAACGGCCGGGTCCAGGAGGTCAGCAGCCGCAAGGCCTTGGGGGAACTGGCGCGGCGCGGGCTCATTGAGCTGCCGCCAGTGCGCGGCGGCCGCCCAGCCCTGTCATCCCCAGTTACCCAAGGACGGCGGGTCGCTTGACGCCCTTTCAGGGTTGCCGCAGCCAAGCCGCGATGATGCTGGAGCGCTCAAGCTCTGCCTGTCGCGGCGCATCACCCGACCACAGTTGGAATAATCCGGGCGTCACCCGTTTCAGTAACATCCCCCAGCGTTTGACATAGAGCCAGGTCAGGCCGGGGTGGTCGAGCTTGACGCCAAAGTAGCTGGCGATATAGCGGCGCGGCGGGAAGAGCCGGCCATGCAAGATCGCGAGACTCTCGCGCCAGGTCGGCGCACTCACCAGGCGGACCTGATGGTGGTCAAGGGCCTGGCCATTCCCCTGATCCAGAAACATCGCCGCCAGGGCCGCCGCGCGAATGGCTGGATCGTTCGCATCCGCGGGCCGCAGTTCATCCAGCACTCCGGCGGGCGGTTGTACCCCCAGATGCTCCCGCACCAGGTCCAGGATCAGCCAGATGCCACGACTCCAGCCCAGTTCCCGGGCACGCTCCAGGAAATGCTCCCAGTCGATGGCGCGCGGCGGCTGCTCGATGACCCTGGCGATATCCACCAGGGCGCGCGGCCCGACGTATTGGAAGCGATGGTGCAGGGTGGCATGGAAGCACAAGAGCAACAGATGATCTTCCAGGCCCAGGCTCCGGCAGGGCTGGTCCCCGAGGGTGAAAATTTCGGAGCCTTGCCAGAACTTGTCATCATCAACCGGGGCCTCCTCCAAGGGGTGGGTCAAGGACCAGTGGAGATCAAAACCGGCCCCCGTGCCGGGATGAAACAGCGAGAACTCGTGGTTGGCGGCGGTAATTTCCCGGATGTCCCCGATGTCGCGCGGCACCTTGAACCCCAGCGTCTGGACCAGCCGGGTGAAGCGCGGCATATCCTCCGGGCGCACCAGCAGGTCGATATCCCCCGAATGGCGGGCCTTGAGATCGCGATAGACGTTTTCCACCAGCCAGAGTCCCTTCATCACCAGGCAGGGGATGCCGGCGGCGGCGCAGGCGGACAGCATCTCCTCCAGTTGCATCTGTTTGCAAAAGTTATGATTCATGGTCTCGCGAATCGTGTCGTCCAGACCCTGGAGACCCGCGGCCGGTACCCGTTCGACGAGGTCGGGGTGCGCCTTGAGATAGTCCCGGAGTTGAAACGCCAGACGGTAACGGCTGGCCTCCGCGATCAGCTCAGCCCATTCTTCCGGGGTGAAGCCGGCCAGGATGCCCGGGTCAGGCCGGGCGGGATCCTGGTGGAGGATCTGGATGAGCAGGGAGGGGTATTTAGATAACAAGTTGTAGTAAATCCTCGCGAACGACGCAACCGAACAGGGCCAGGGTCTTGATCCGATGGGGCTGGCAAACGTGGCTGATGGCGGCGGGGGGCATGTGGACGGCGGAATTGATCATGCTGGGGCGGCCGGATAGCGTGGTGGGAAGATGATTATCGCGGCAACGCCTTGGCCAGAGTGAGTTGGTGCCGATGTTGGCGAAGGATGTCCTGGATGGATTTGACCGTGGTTCTGGCTGACATTATGCAACCTTACTTGAGCAGACTACCCACGAGCTCTGGATAGTGGATAAAGAGGCCGTCGACGCTGGCAAGCATGGCACCATACTCTAAGGCCGTGGCAATAATCAGTCGGTCGAAGGGGTCGCGATGGGCCGGGGTAAGATGAACGGCGCGCGTTGCTATGGCGGGCGTTAATGGCAGCAGTTCCACTCCGGCCGGCTCCAGTGCGCCTGAGAACCACTCTGTCACCGGACACTTCAAGCTGATCCGGCCGCGGCGCTCCGCCAAGGCAATCTCAAAGCAAGATACGGGCGAAATGGCTACTCGCGAAGCCGTAGCGATGCGCTCAATCCATGCCACGGGATACTGTGCTGTATTGCCATTGATATACCAGAGCCAGACATGCGTATCCAAAATAATTATTTCAGACATTCCCATTCTTCCTCATCCACCAGAGGGGAGACGACGTCCCCAAGGATTTCAGCTTTACCGGCCAGGGATGCGGGTGGAGAACGACGTCTCGGCATCTTACTGTTGTCAAACAAGATCGTGACGATGACCCGAGCCGAGTCGACATTCGGCTGCTCACCGAGCCATTTCAAGCGCCCTTTCTCATAGAAGGCCTCATAGCTCTTCAACATGTCTTTCGCCTCTCTGCTATTTATCGTCAGATGGGTCGCCAGCCCGGCTAGCGCCCGAGAATAGGGCCAGAAGATGGCTAGCGGGAAAGATTGGCAGCCTTCAATATACACCCCCATAACTCCCGCATCCCGAGGGTTCCATGCGCATTCGCCCGTCACTGCTCGTCACCCTGGGTCTGCTCTCCGGGTTGACGCCCTTCGCCATCGACATGTATCTGCCCAGCCTGCCGGCCATCGCCCAGGACCTGGACTCGACCATCGAGATGGCCCAGCTCACGGTCACCCTCTATCTGGCGATCTTCGCCCTGGCCCAGTTGTTCATGGGTCCCCTGTCGGACATGCTTGGCCGACGCGCCACCATCGGCGGCGGCCTGATCCTCTTTGGCCTCGGCGCCCTGGGCTGCGCCCTGGCCGGCCAGATGGAGACCCTCCTGGGGGCGCGCATGGTCCAGGCTGCGGGTGGAGCGGCGATCGCGGTGACCGTGCCGGCCCTGGTCCGGGATCTCTTCGAGCGGGACCACTATGCCCGGGTCATCGGCCTGGTGATGATGATCATGTCCCTGGCGCCCCTGTTGGCTCCCTCCATAGGCGGGGTCATCGTGACGCACGCCAGTTGGCACTGGGTCTTCATCACCCTGCTAGGCATTGCGCTGGTGGCGAGCGCCCTCTTCTTTTGGCTGATCCCCGAGACCCTGCCGCCCGAGCGCCGCCACCCGCCAGATCTGGGTCGGGTCCTGGGCAATTATTACGGCCTGCTGCGTCATCGGTTGGGCATGGGGTATCTGCTGACCGGGGCCTTCTCCTTCGGCGGCATGATGACCTTCATCGTCGGTTCTCCCTATGTGTACATGGTGCTGTACCAGGTGCCGACCGCCTGGTTTGGGGTCCTGTTTGGCGCCAACGTGGCGGTGGCTATGCTCGCGACCCTGATCAATACCCGGCTGGTCATGCGCCTGGGGGCGGAACGCCTGTTGCGCCTTGGCCTGCGCGTCCAGGTGGTCGCCGCCCTGATTTTGCTCTCCCTGGCCTTTGTGGGTTTGCCTCCCCTCTGGGCGATCTTGCTGGGGGTAGTCCTCTACCTGGGCATGACCGGGCTGGTGCTAGGCAACGCCATGGCCAGTTACATGGTTTATTTCGTACGCCTGGCGGGGACGGCGTCGGCCTTCTCCGGGGCGGCGCGCTTCAGTTTCGGCGCCGCCGTCGGGACCCTGGTCAGCCTGGCCCACGACGGCACCCCTCGCCCCCTGCTGCTTGGCATGGCCCTGTCCGGTCTCATGGCGGGGGTGAGCTATTGGCTGCTGTGCCGCGAAGGCCGGGAGAAACCTTCGGCAGGGGCCGCTTGAGGCATCGCGTCACATCGACCCGCGGCCGGACCAGCTCCGCACTAACTGGCCCAGCAATACAAAAATTTGTATAATATAAATCATGATTCTTTGCAAACCTGTCGAATTTCGGGGAAGCTCCCTTGACGAACTCCGCGACTTTCCCTCACCAGC
>JADZBU010000345.1 GCA_020851955.1 Chromatiaceae bacterium
GCCCGACAGGGCCAGGGCGCCGCCGGGCCGTACCAGGGCCGCGAGCCGCGGCGCCAGTTCGATCAGGGGACCGGCGAGGATGTTGGCCACCAGATAGTCGGCCAGTTCCTCCCGCAAGTCCGGGGGCATCTCCGCGGCCGCCAGGCACCGCAGCCGGTCGGCGACGCCGTTCTCGCTGGCATTCGCTAGGGTTGCCTCCAGGGCCTGGGGGTCATGATCCACGGCCAGGGCCTGGGCCGCGCCCAGCTTGAGGGCGGCGATGGCGAGAATTCCCGAACCACAGCCATAGTCGATCAGCCGGGTTCCGTTCAGCGCGGCGCCATCCAGCCACTGGAGGCAGAGGGCCGTGGTGGCATGGTGGCCGGTGCCAAAGGCGAGACCCGGGTCCAGAGCCACGATGACCTGGTCGGGCCGTTCCTTGGGGGGCCGTTCCCCGCGTGGGCAGACCCACAGGCGCTCGCCGAAGCGGGTGGGGGCGAAGTCGTCCCGCCAGGTGTGCTCCCAGGCCTGGTCCGCGATGCGCTCGTAGCGGGGCGGGGCGGCCAGATGCCCGGCCAGGGAGGCGACCAGGGCCTCGACGTCCTGGCGGCTGGCCTCGTCCGGTTCAAAGAGGGCAGTGACCAGGACCTGACCCCAGAGGGGCGTGGCACCGGGCGGTGGCTCCAGTTGGGGCTCGTCGCCGGCGTCGCCCAGGGTCACGGCCAGGGCGCCAATATTCTCCAGGGCCGCCTCGAGGAGGGTGGCGTGCTCCCGGTCGGTGGCGAGGGTGATCTGTAGCCAGGGCATGAGATATCGTTAGAGCCCCAGCTTCTTTTCCAGATAGTGAATATTGACCCCGCCGGCGCGGAAGGCGGCGTCGGTGAGGATGCGGCGCTGGAGGGGCAGGTTGGTGTGGATGCCCTCGATGACCGTCTCCCGCAGGGCGTTGCTCATGCGCGCCAGGGCGGACTGACGGTCCTCGCCGTGGGCGATCAGCTTGCCAATCATGGAGTCATAGTAGGGCGGGACATAGTAGCCGCTGTAGATATGGGTCTCCATGCGGATGCCGGGCCCGCCGGGGGCGTGGAACTCCTCGATGCGGCCGGGGCAGGGGATGAAGGTGTCCGGGTGTTCGGCATTCAGGCGGCACTCGACGGCGTGGCCGCGAATCTGGATGTCGTCCTGGGTGTAGTGGAGCTTCTCACCGGCGGCGATGAGGATCTGCTCCTTGACGATATCCACCCCCGTGATCATCTCGGTCACCGGGTGCTCGACCTGAACCCGGGTATTCATCTCGATGAAATAGAACTCACCGTTCTCGTAGAGAAACTCGAAGGTGCCGGCGCCGCGGTAGCCGATGCGGCGACAGGCCTCGGCGCAGCGTTCGCCGATGGTGTGGCGCTGCTCCGGCGTGATCCCGGGGGCTGGGGCCTCCTCGACCACCTTCTGGTGGCGGCGCTGCATGGAGCAGTCGCGTTCACCCAGATGGATGGCGTGGCCCTGGCTATCGGCGAGGAGCTGGAACTCGACGTGGCGGGGATTCTCCAGATATTTTTCCATGTAAACCATGGGATTGCCGAAGGCGGCCATGGCCTCGGCCCGGGTCAGGGCGATGGCGTTGAGGAGGGTGGCCTCGGCGTGGACGACCCGCATGCCCCGCCCGCCGCCTCCGCCCGAGGCCTTGATGATGACCGGGTAGCCGATCTCCCGGGCCAGCTTGAGGGAGCGCTTCTTGTCCTCGTCCAGGGGGCCGTCGGAGCCGGGCACGCAAGGGACGCCGGCGGTCTGCATGGCGCGGATGGCGGAGACCTTGTCGCCCATGAGGCGGATGGTCTCTGGCCGGGGGCCGACGAAGATGAAGCCGCTCTTCTCCACCCGCTCGGCGAAGTCGGCGTTCTCCGACAAAAAGCCATAGCCCGGGTGAATGGCCACCGTGTCCGTGACCTCGGCGGCGCTGATGATGGCGGGGATGTTCAGATAGCTGCCCGCCGAGGGGGCGGGGCCGATGCAGACGGTCTCGTCCGCCAGCAGGACGTGCTTGAGTTCGCGGTCGGCCTCGGAGTGGACGGCGACGGTCTTGATGCCGAGCTCACGGCAGGCGCGCAGAATGCGCAGCGCGATTTCCCCTCGGTTGGCGATGAGCAACTTCTCGATCATGGCGATGTGATCCGCGTCTGGGCGCTGGTGGAGACGGCTGGGTCCCGGCTCGTCGGGGGCGGGAAAGGGTGGGCCGGCACGCCAAGGCGATAAGGCCGGGTATCCCCGCCGCCGGCGCGCGTGATTCTAGTCGATCACAAACAGGGGTTCGTTGTATTCCACGGGCTGGCCATTCTCGACCAGGATGCGCCGGATGGTGCCCGCCTTCTCGCACTCGATCTGGTTGAGGATCTTCATCGCCTCGATGATGCAGAGGGTGTCGCCGACCTTGACGCTGCTGCCTTCCTCGACGAAGGAGCGGCTGCCGGGGGAGGGCGAGCGGTAGAAGGTGCCCACCATGGGGGAACGCACCAGGTTGCCCTCGGGGATGTCCGCGCCCGGCAAGGAAGGGTCCTGGGTTAAGTCGGGCGGCGCCAGGGCGAGGGGAGGCGACGCCGGCGGGGGGGGCGCGGGCATGTAAAGCGGCATGCCCGAGGGGTTGGCGCGGCTGATGCGCACCGATTCCTCGCCTTCCCGAATCTCGATTTCCGTGATATCGGATTGTTCCAGGAGCTCGATGAGTTTCTTGACTTTGCGGATATCCATGGGGTGTCGCGTCAGTTCTGGGTGTTGTCCCCGGCCAAGCGATCGGCGGCGGCGCGCAGGGCTAACTCGTAGCCCAAGGCCCCCAGGCCGCTGATGACACCCGCCGCCAGGTCCGAAAAATAGGAGTGGCGCCGAAAGGGCTCGCGGGCGTGGACGTTGGACAGGTGCACCTCGATGAAGGGAATGGCCACCGCCGCCAGGGCATCGCGCAGGGCGACGCTGGTGTGGGTAAAGGCCGCCGGATTGAAAAGGATGAAGTCCACGCCCTGACGGGGGGCCTGGTGAATGGCATCGATCAATTCATGCTCCGCATTGCTCTGCCGGAAGCTGATGCTCAGCCCGAGCAAGTCGGCCAACCGCCGCAGGCTCTCCTCGATCCCGGCCAGGGTCGTCCGGCCGTAATGACCGGGTTCCCGGGTACCGAGCAGGTTGAGGTTGGGGCCGTTGAGGACGAGGATGGATGCCATGAACACAAACCGGTGGGCAGGCGCCGGGGCCTGCTCACTCAAAAGGGTATCAAGGAGACTGGGTGTCTCGGGATTGCTGATTGCGGGATTCTCCGGATTCAGCGAGATGCTGTCCAGTTCCGCGCGCTTTTATCCCTAATTGGCCAGCGATGGGCTCGCGGGGATCAGGGGCGCCAGTTTCTCGCCCAGGCTGGCCTGGGTGACCTCCCCCTGGTGGGCATGGACCCAGCGGCCCTGGCTGTCGAAGATGACGGTGAAGGGCAGACCCTCCAGCCGATTGCCCAGGCGATGAGATATGGCCACGGCCTCGATACCGCCCAGCAGCATGAGGTAGTTGACCGGATTGTTCGCCAGATAGCGGGCCACCTCCTCCTGGGTATCAATGGCGATCCCCACCACCTGGACCGCCGTGCCCTGGGCTTGGGCGGCCTGGAGGAAGGGTATCCCCGCCAGACAGGTCGGGCACCAGGTGGCCCAGAAATTCAGGACCACCACCTTGCCGGCCCAGGCCGAACTGGCGATCTCCTGGCCATCCAGGTCACTCAGGCTGAAGGCGGGCAGGTGCCGGAGTGGGTCCTGGGGGCTTTTGGGGAGACCGGGCAAGGACAGGTTGAAGGCCTTGTCATCACCCCACCAGGTCTGACCCAGGACGGCGATCAGGATGCTGCTGGCCCCGGCCAGGACGGTGGCCAGCATGACCTTGCCCGCCTTCAAGGGCGCAGGCCTTGCAGATGACGGCTGAACTCGTCGGCGGGCATGAAGCCCACCAGGCGCCGGTCACGCCGCTCCTGGCCCTGGGGATCGAAAAAGAGGATGGCGGGGGGGCCTGGAATGCCGAAGCGCCCCTGCATCAAGGCCTGGTCCTCCTCGTCGTTGGCCGTGACATCGGCCTGCAGTAGGACGAAGCGCGCCATCTCGGCGTTGACGGCGGGGTCGGAGAAGGTGTAGCGCTCCATCTCCTTGCAGGACACGCACCAGTCGGCGTAGAAGTCCAGCAGTACGGGACGACCGCTGGCCTGGGCGGCGGCCAGTTCCCGCTCCAGGTCCGCCACCCCCTTGATGGCCTTGAAACTCGCGTGGGGGGCGGCGTTGGCGGTCCCGCCCCCGAGCCCGAAGCTCAAACCGCGCAGGGGCTGGAGGGTATCCTTGCCCCCCGCCGCCGCTCCCACCAGCATGAGGCTGCCATAGACCAGGGTCACCAGCCCCAAGCCCTTCCACAGCTTGCGCCAGCCGCTGGCCTCGGGGGGCAGGTGGTGCAGCGCGCCCATGTAGGTCGCGGAACAGATCAGCAGGGCGCCCCAGAGCAGCATGGCGACACTGGGGGCCAGCAGGCGTTCGAGGAGGAGGATGGCAACCCCGAGCAGGGCGACGCCAAAGACCGCCTTGACCGCCTCCATCCAGGCTCCGGCCCGAGGCAGCAGCTTGCCCGCCGAGGTGCCGATCGCCAGCAGCGGCGCCCCCATGCCCAGGCCCATGGCGAAGAGGGCGGCGAAGCCCAGGAGGGCGTCGCCGGACTGGCTGATGAAGATGAGGGCCCCCGCCAGGGGCGGCGCCACGCAGGGACCCACGATGAGGGCGGACAGGACGCCCATGATGGCGACGCCGATCAGGTGCCCTCCCTGCTGGCGCTGACTGAAGGCGGCGATCCGGGTCTGGAGGCTGGAGGGTAACTGGAGGTCATAGAAGCCAAACATGGACAGGGCCAGGGCGACGAAGACCAGAGCGAAGAGGGAGAGGATCCAGGGGTCCTGGAAGGCGGTCTGAAGGTTGGCGCCGCCCAGGCCCGCCAGCAGGCCGGCGACGGCATAGGTCAGGGACATGGCCAGGACATAGGTCAGGGACATCCAGAAGGCCTTACGGGTGGAGAGGCCCGGGCCATGGCCGGCGATGATGCCGGACAGGATGGGAATCATGGGAAAGACGCAGGGTGTCAGGGACAGGAGCAGGCCGAAACCGAAAAAGAGGGCGATGGCCGTCCAGACGTTGCCGCTGGCCAGGGAGGCGGCAATGCGGTCCTGTTCCGAGATGGAGACGGGGGCGCTGGGCTGGGGGCTGGCACCCGTCGCCGCTGGCGGCGCGGTGGGAACCGGGCTCGCGGCCTGGTCGGCCTTGGCGAGTCTGGCTTCCGGCGCCGATTGGGGCTCGCCGCCAGGGGCTGCCGCCGTCAGCGCGGCTCCGGCCGTCGGGGGCAGGGTTAAGTCGATCCGCTCCTTGCGGGGCGGGTAGCAGACGCCGATATCGGCGCATCCCTGGAATTTTGCGACCAGGGCGACGGTCGCGGGCCCGGAGTCGTCCCGCTGGAGGGGCAGTTCCAGATCGATGCGGTCCCGGTAGAGGGCCACGTCCCCCAGGCTGCCATCGGGCCTGACGGCATTTTTTGCCAGTTCCGCGGGGGGTAGCTCGAAAGGACCGAGCTTGATGCCGGCGGATCCCTCCAGGTCCAGGGCCAACTTGTCACGGTAGAGAAAGGTGCCCTCGGCGATGGTCCAGGTGAGGCGCAGGCGATCCGGACTCACCACCTCGAGGGCAAGGCGGAAGGCTTCCTCCGCCGGGAGCAGGGCCTGATCCTCGTTCGGGTCGGCGAGGCCCAGGGACTGGGTCAGGGCGGATTTACTGCTTGCGGCCAGGGGCTTGGCCTGGTCGCCCGCCGCGTCGACGCGGGCCAGGGGGGGGATATCAACGGCCAGGGTCTGACGATGGGGGGGGTAACAGAGGCCAGCGTCGGCGCAGCCCTGGGAACCGACCTCCAGGCTCAGACGCGTGCCCTCCCGGGCGGTTGCCCGGTCGATGGGTAGCTTGACCCTCACCGAGCCGCGCAGAATCTCGACCTCGCCAAAGAATTCGTCATGGCGCTTCTCGCCCGCGGGTAGCTCGGGGTCGCCCGTCCGGATGCCCTCCGTCAAACTGCGAAATTTGAACTTATTGCGGTAAAGGTAGTAGCCCTCCGCCACTGTCCAGTTCAGGAGCAGGGTGTCCGGTCCCTCGGCCACCGCCACGACGGGGAATGCTTTCTCCGGCAGGAGAAATTCCTCCTCGGCCCGGGGCGCGGCGCTGGCGACAAGCGCCAGGATCAGGATCAGGCAGAGGTGGGGGAAGTTGCGGTGGTACATGTGATAACCCAATTGAGGTAGTCGGGCAGGCCGTGACGGATCGGGACCGCCATGATCTCCGGGAGGTCGTAGGGATGCAACTCGCGCAACCGCGCCGCCAGTTCCGGGAAACGGGCGGCGGCGGTTTTGATCAGCAGCAGGACCTCGGCGTCGCTGTGCCGCTGGCCCTGCCAAAGATAGATGGACCTCACGCCCGGCACGAGGTTCACGCAGGCCGCCAGCCCCTCGTCGACCAGGGTCGCGGCGAGGGACAGGGCGATGGCCTCGTCCGGGCAAGTGCAGAAGGCCAGAAGGACGTCGTCGGTCATGCTGGGATACCCCGCGGGCTGGTGGGGACCCTGCGGCCGGTCCGCGCCTGATCAAACCAAGTTAGGCGCCGGCCGTGGGCCAAAAGATCGCGGGATGTTACCCTTAA
Organism: Chromatiaceae bacterium; assembly: GCA_020851955.1. Classification (GTDB taxonomy): domain Bacteria; phylum Pseudomonadota; class Gammaproteobacteria; order Chromatiales; family Chromatiaceae; genus M0108. The sequence goes on from JADZBU010000345.1 coordinate 6,714, forward strand.
TCCTGGCCGGCGTGGACCGGTATCCCGCTTCTTCCACCACCAAGGGGCAACCCAACTTGATCCTCTTCTTGCTGTTACTGGTCGGCATCCCGCTGGTTGAACTCTATTTTCTCATCCAGGTGGGTACCGAGATCGGCGTCCTCCCCACCATCGCTATCAGCCTCTTCACGGCGGCCCTGGGTGGCTACCTGGTGCGGCGGCAGGGCTTTGATGTCCTGGCGCGAGTCCGCCGGGCCAAGGATCAGGGGGAGCTACCGGCCTTGGCGGTGATGGACGGTGCCCTGCTGCTAGTCGCCGGCTTCTTTCTCCTCCTGCCGGGCTTTCTGACGGACGCCGTGGGCTTTTTGCTTCTGATCCCCGCCATTCGCCAGCACCTCATCAAGCGCTTTATCGTCATTCTGCCTCCGGGCCAGGGTCCCGGCGGCCCGGCGGGTCCTCGCGTCATCGAAGGCGATTATCGCCGCGAATCCGACTGAAGGGCGTTGGCCTGCCCTTTCCCCGGGACCCGCCCGCGTAACATTTGCGCGCTCCAACCCTTGACACGTCTGGATGAGCCCCTATTATTAGCACTCGCAAGCGGTGAGTGCTAATAACTGGCGCCGCCCAACGTGACCGCCGAGCCTCTGGTAGCTGACATCCAGCCGCCAGAGGCCAAAAATTATATCTAAATCAACCGTTATCACTTCGGAGACCGTTCTCGATGAACATTCGTCCCCTTCACGACCGCGTGGTCGTTCGCCGTATGGAAGAAGAGCGCACGACGGCTGGTGGCATCGTCATACCCGATTCCGCCACCGAGAAGCCCATCCAAGGCAAGGTCATTGCCGTCGGTAACGGCAAGCCCCTCGACAATGGCCAGGTCCGCGCCCTCGACCTCAAGGTCGGTGATCGCGTCCTGTTTGGCAAGTATTCCGGCACCGAGGTCAAGCTCGACGGCGAGGATTTCCTCGTGATGCGCGAGGAAGACATCATGGGCGTAATCGAGGGCTGAGCGCCTCCGCCAGCACCCGGACCCCCCTTACACCCCACTGAATGAATTAAGGAACTCAAGCATGAGCGCAAAAGACGTCAAATTTGGCGATGATGCCCGTATTCGGATGATGGCCGGCGTCAACGTCCTGGCCAACGCCGTCAAGATTACCCTGGGTCCCAAGGGCCGCAACGTGGTGCTGGAGAAGAGCTTCGGCGCTCCCACCATCACTAAGGACGGCGTCTCCGTCGCCAAGGAAATCGAACTCAAGGACCGGTTCGAGAACATGGGCGCCCAGATGGTCAAGGAAGTCGCTTCCAAGACCTCCGACGTCGCCGGTGACGGCACCACCACCGCCACCGTCCTGGCCCAGGCCATGCTGCGCGAGGGCCTCAAGGCCGTTGCCGCCGGCATGAACCCCATGGACCTCAAGCGCGGTATTGATAAGGCCGTGGAGGCCGTGGTCGCTGAGTTGCGTATCCTGTCCGTGCCCTGCACCGAGAACAAGGCCATTGCCCAGGTTGGCACCATCTCCGCCAACTCCGACGAGTCCATTGGTCAGATCATCGCCCAGGCCATGGAGAAGGTTGGCAAGGAAGGCGTTATCACCGTCGAGGAAGGCAAGTCCCTGCACAACGAGCTGGATGTCGTCGAAGGCATGCAGTTCGATCGCGGCTACCTTTCCCCCTACTTCATCAACAACCAGCAGAACCAGAACGTCGAGCTGGAAGATCCCTTCATCCTCATCCACGACAAGAAGATCTCCAATATCCGCGACATGCTGCCGGTGCTGGAGGCCGTGGCCAAGGCGGGGCGGCCCCTGCTCCTGGTGGCCGAGGACGTGGAAGGCGAGGCCCTCGCTACCCTGGTGGTGAACAGCATCCGCGGCATCATCAAGGTTTGTGCCGTCAAGGCCCCTGGCTTTGGTGACCGTCGCAAGGCCATGCTCCAGGATATCGCCATCCTCACCGGCGCCACCGTCATCGCGGAAGAGGTCGGCCTGTCCCTGGAGAAGGCCACCCTCGCCGAGTTGGGCACCGCCAAGAAGGTCCAGGTCAACAAGGAAGAGACCACCATCATCGATGGCGCTGGCAGCGAGGCCGACATCAAGGGCCGTTGCGAGCAGATCCGCGCCCAGGTCGAGGAGACCACCTCCGACTACGACCGCGAGAAGCTCCAGGAGCGCCTGGCCAAGCTGGCCGGCGGCGTGGCCGTCATCCAGGTCGGTGCCTCCACCGAGATGGAAATGAAGGAAAAGAAGGCCCGCGTCGAGGACGCCCTGCACGCCACCCGCGCGGCCGTCGAGGAAGGCATCGTCCCCGGTGGCGGTGTCGCCCTGGTCCGCGCCCTGCAGCGCGTCAAGGGTCTCCAGGGCTCCAACCATGACCAGGACGTCGGTATCGATATCGCCCGCCGTGCCCTGGAAGAGCCCCTGCGCCAGATCGTCACCAACGCCGGTGACGAGGCCTCCGTCGTCCTGCACAAGGTCGTCGCCGGCGAAGGCAATTACGGCTACAACGCCGCCAATGGCGAGTACGGCGACATGGTCGAGATGGGCATCCTGGATCCCACCAAGGTGACCCGTTACGCCCTGCAGAACGCCGCCTCCATCGCGGGTCTCATGATCACCACCGAGGCCATGGTGGCCGAGGAGCCCAAGGAAGAGTCGCACGGCCACGGCGGTGGCGGTGGTGGCGGCATGGGCGGCATGGGCGGCATGGACATGATGTAAGCGCCCTGGGTCATCCGACCCAGCAAGACAAAGCCCCGCCTCGGCGGGGCTTTTTTTATGGACGCTAGCCGGGGGCCGGACTAGGGGTTGGCGCGTAAAAGGGAGGGGGGGGTCAGCCGCCGGTGACGGGTGGGAAGAAGGCGACTTCGTCGCCATCCTGGACCGGGGTGTCGAGGCGGGCCATGGCCTGATTGACCGCGGCGAGCAGGGGTTGGTCCCCGCCCAAGGCGTCGTTCCAGGGCTCGCCGCGCTGGCGCAGCAGCAGGAGCAGATCCGCAACGGTTAGGGGGCGGTCGGGGGTGGAGAAGTCAGGGCAGGGGATGGCCTCGGCGCCGGTGCCGACACGCTCCCGCAGGCTGGCAAAGTAGCGAAGCTGGATCATGGGATGATCTCGTTCAGGGGCAGGTACTGGACCCGGTCCCCGCGCCTGAGGGTCTGGTTGGCGGGGATGACCGCCAGCCCATCGGCCCAGGTGACGGAGCTGAGGACGCCGGAGGACTGACGGGGATAGAGGCGGACCTCGGGCTGGCCATCGGCGCCGGGTTCCAGGCGCGCGCGGGGGAACTCCAGGCGATCAGCGGCCTTGGGCCAGTCGAAGCCGGCCGGAAGGGTAAAAGCCTGGGGCTCCAGGTCGCCCACGCTACCCTGCATCCGGCGAATGAAGGGCCGGGCGAAGAGGCAGAAGGTGACGAAGAGGGACACGGGGTTCCCCGGGGTGCCGATGAAGGGCGTCCGCTCCGGGCCCAGATGCCCGAAGGCCAGCGGCTTACCGGGGCGGATGGCGACCTTCCAGAGATCCAGGGTGCCGATCCGTTCCACCGCCAGCTTGACATGATCCTCCTCGCCCACGGAGACGCCGCCGCTCCCCATGACCAGGTCCGCCTGGCCGGCAGCCGCGGTCAGGGTAGCCATGGTCGCCTCCAGCTTGTCCGGAACCCGGCCCAGGTCCAGGGTCTCGCAACCCAGGGCCGCCAGCAGGCCGAGCAGAGTAAACCGGTTGGAGTTGTAGATCTGCCCGGGGCCCAGGGGCTGGCCGGGCATCACCAGTTCGTCGCCGCTGGCAAAGACCGCGACCTTGAGCCGCCGCCAGACGTTCAGCTCCGCCACGCCCACGGAAGCCGCCAGGCCCAGGTGCTGGGGGAGCAGGCGGGTCCCGGCGGCGATGATCTCGGCCCCGGCCTGGATGTCCTCGCCGGCGCGCCGAATATTGGCGCCGGGCTTCACCGTCAGGGGTATGACGACCGCGTCCCCCTCGACGCGGCAGACCTCCTGCATCACGACCGTGTCGGCTCCCTCGGGCAGGGGAGCGCCCGTGAAGATGCGCGCTGCGGTGCCGGGCTCTAGCCGGGTGCCCGTGTTCCCGGCGGCGATGCGCTGGGAGACGCGCAGGCGGCCCTGGGCCGTCGCCAGGTCGCTGGCCCGCAGGGCATAACCGTCCATGGCGCTATTGTCCCAGCCGGGGACGCTGATCCGGCTCACCACGGGTGTCGCCAGGATGCGCCCCAGGGCCTCCAAGGAAGGGAGCTGTTCAGAATCCGGGACGGGAACGGCCTGGGCCAGGAGACGGGTCACGGCCTCCGCCATACTCAGGAGGGCCTGGGACCCGGCCGATTCCGCGTGGCAACAATCAGGGGTGCTGGTCATGGTTCGATCTCGGTCACCGGGCGGGAATTACTTTTCCAGCACCCGCTTCAATAGTTGGGCGAAGTTGCAGGGCCGGGTGCGGTGGTCGAGTTGGGGGGCCAGGATCTGGTCCCAGGCCGTGCGGCAGGCACCACTGGAGCCCGGCAGGCAGAAAATGAAGGTGCCGTTGGCCAGACCGCCGAGGGCGCGGGACTGGATGCTGGCGATGCCGATCTCCTCCCGGGAGATAGCCCGAAAGAGCTCGCCGAAGCCCTCGATGCGCTTGTCGAGGAGGGGCGCGATGGCCTCCGGCGTGCTGTCACGACCGGTGACACCCGTACCGCCGGTGGCCAGGATTACCTGGATGTCGGGATCGGCGATCCAGCGTGAAAAAACGGCCCGCATCGGATAGATATCATCGGGCACGATCTCGCGTGCCGCCACCCGGTGGCCCGCGGCCTCGGCCTTGTCGCGCAGCAGGGCCCCGGATTTGTCATCGGCCTCCCCCCGGCTGTCCGAGACCGTCAGGACGGCGATATTCAGGGGGATAAAGCCGGAATTCTCAAAGTGTTCAGTCATGTTTCGATCGCGGATTAGCCTGCAAGTCAGCCTCCATCCTAACCAGCGCGCCGCGACGCGGCAACTCGTGATGGGGTCAATCGCCCGCGATAAGCCAGGCTGGGGTTGAACGAACCGGCACAACGCCGGCCCGGCTACTGGGTAGCGGCGCAATAGGCGCGGAAGGCCTCCTCCGTCACGGGGAACCCCCGCGCTTGCGCCAACTCCCAGGGCCGGACGCACCGCCGCTCCCGCGCGCACCAGGTGTAGCCCGCCGAGCCGATGCACCCATGGGCATCGCGGTCGGAGCCGAGCATGGCCGCCGGGGGCGACTCCGGGCCGTTCGCCGTTGCGGAGGTTTCCGCCTCCCCTGCCAGGACGCCGCCCGCAAGGAGCGGTAGCAGCGCCATCACTACCCCTTTGACTCGTTTCATCTTCGTCTCCGTGCTTGATCTTGACCCCCGGTTGGCTACGCTTGTTGGCACGGGGGACCCTATCCCCGAGTTTTCCTAAATCCGAACTGGTTTTCGCGTTCCTGGCATTCGTCGCTCTGTCGAGCAAGTTACCCCCCTAACACCACCCGCGGCAATCCCCCCGGACACGCTCGCCGGGGCCGAGGTCGCCAGGAGCCCCTCCGCGCGCCGGCGCCAGCCTCGCGGACCGAGGGTGTGGCGGGGCGGCGGCAACGGCCCTTTACCCGCCGGTTTGACAGGTTAAGTGGCAAGGATTAAGGTCCGCGCCACTGGCGCGAGCGGCGCGGCCGGGCAAGACCTGGGGCTTACCCACGGGTCAGGTCAGGGACTGGGCCTAACTATGGCCAAGGTAAATACTGTCTAGCACCATCATGAGGGAATCTGTCTAATTCACGGGTTTAGGCAAAGAAACGCAGGAGTCCATCGTGCCTACCATTTCGATGTTCTACGGAATTCTTGTCTTGATGTATTTCTATGACAATAAGAAGCATAGCACTCCGCATATCCACGCGGAGTATGCAGAATACGAGGCAACCATCGCCATTGAGGATGGTTCTGTTCTCGGTGGCGACCTGCCACCAGCCAAGATGAAGCTGGTGCAGGCATGGATCGAAATACACCGGGACGACCTGATGGTGGACTGGCGGTTGGCCGTTTCGGGTGAACCTGTATTCAAGATTGACCCATTGCGATAGGAGGTCTTGGTGGACAAAATAGTAAAAGCCATCCCCCTCGAAAATCATCTGATTGAAATTCAGACGAGTAGTGGTATTTCTGGGATCTTTGACGTCAAACCCTACTTGGGGGGAAGCGCATTTAAAGAGCTTCAGAATGAATCCTATTTTCGTAAGGTGCGGCCCGTGCGTCATGGCATTGCATGGCCACATGAGCAGGATTTCAGCGCAGACACCATTATCTGGGATATTCAAAATGCCTAACCAGGTGCCGCATTCGGACGGCAATCATTGAACCGCCGCCGCGAAGTCCGGGTGGCGCTTGGCCAGGTGATTGGCCAGTTTGGCCAGGGTCTTGGTCGGCCCGATGCCCACCCCCACCGTCAGAGCAGTCTATTGCAGCACCCACGCCCGCAGGGCCAGATCCAGGGCGGTCAGGCCCGCGGCCTCCCCTGGCTGAAGCGCAGAATGGACTCGTCCATGTAAAGCGCCTATTTGGCCGCCCTTCAAAGCGATCCTGGCACCCATGCCTTCAGGCCCGGCACCCGCTTTGCCGAGGTCCTGGATCTCTACATTTTTGATCGTGAATTACGCCTGTTAGTCCCCCGGATGCCATTGAGCGGGTCGAGGTTTCGGTGCGCGGCCAATGCGCTTACCAACTGGCATCTAGTCGAGGATTCCCATGACCTTCAGGCTTGCCCGGGTCAGTGCCTGGCGCTGGGGCAGGCCCGCCTTGCCGTCCATGTCCATGTTCATGGCGAAGATCCAGGTCACACCCGGCTGCTCGAGATACCCGACATACCACCCGATCTGGGGCGTGGACCGCGCGGCCCAGCCCGTCTTGGCGCGCAGGGAGTAGCCCTCGCCCGGCTCCACCAGCATCACCGCGCGCAGACCCTCATAGGCTGACGCGGCATAGGGCAGGGTCCGCAGGATCACCTGCCGCAGGAAGTTGACCTGCTCCCTGGCGCTGACGGTGAGGGCGCCATCGAGCCAGAAGGTGGTCTCCTCGGCGGGCTCCTGGAGCTGGCCGTAGTCCGCGCGCGCCAGATGCACCCGGTAACGCTCGCCGCCGATCCGCCGGGCCAGTTCCTGATAGCACCAGACGCAGGAGGCCGCATAGGCACTCTTGAGGGTGTGATCCTGGTTCCAGTCGGGCCAGTCGTGGACACGTCCATCCCAGCGGATCACCTCGTCTTGCGCGGTGATCACCCCCTCGTCCAGTGCGATCAGGGTGTTGAAGATCTTGAAGGTCGACGCCGCGGGAAACCGCCGTTGCGCCCTCGGCTCGTTGTGCACAAAGGTCCTGCTGCCATCGAGGGTGGCAATCACCAGCGTGCCCTCGACGCCAGCCGCCGAGAACAGGCGGGCGATATCCGGTTCTTCAGCCTGGATTTGTCCGGCAACCAAGATGGCGCAGAGGAGCGTGAGTAGGGGTCGCATGGGCGTTGCGGATGGGGTGGTCGGTGGCGACATGATACGGCAACCTGGCGCGGGGTCGGGTAACCAGGCGCTTTTCCGCCCCAAGGCGCCGCGCAGCTTGCCTTCCTGTGGGGGACGAGGCGGGTCACGCCGTCTAGCCCGGGCCTAACCCGGTACGCCAGCGCGTCTCGGTCTGCTGTTCCTGGCTCTCCTGCGCCGGGGGGATTGTGCCTGATCGCTGCCCCTTCACCCCGCCAGCGGCGCCATCAAGTCCGCTCCTTCCTCAGCCACCCGATTCACGCGCTGACTGACCGGCCAGCAGCGCAGCGCCTCCTCGGGTGCCTGCACCAGCAAGGCCTGGGCCGCCGCCACCGGGCCATCCAGCCAGGTCCCCCAGGCGCGCGGCGCCAGGATCAGCGGCATCCGCTCATGCACCGGCGCCACCCGGGCATTGGCGGCGGTGGTCAGGATGCAGCAGGTCCGTAACAGGCCGCCATCCGGGGCCCGCCACCACTCCCAGAGCCCCCCCAGTGCCAGGACCTGGCCCTGGGGGTCGCTGAAGAAAAAGGGCTGCTTTGTCCGCCCCTGGGCCTGCCACTCGTAAAAGCCATTAACGGGGATCAGACAGCGGCGTTGCCGGAAGGCCTCCCGAAAGGCGCGCTGGGTCAGCACCGTCTCGCTCCGGGCATTGATGGGCCGCGGGCCGTCGGTCGGGTCCAGGCGCCAATGAGGCACCAGCCCCCAGCGCAGCAAATGGAGCACCCGGGCCCCCGCCGGCGACCGCCGCACCACGGCGATGTCCGTGGCCGGGGCGATATTGGCGCGCGGCGCCAGGTCCGGGCATTCCGCCAGGCCAAAGACGCGGGTCAGTTCCTCGGGGCTACGGGCAAGGGCGAAGCGGCCACACATGCCCACTAGTTTAGCCCGCTTCCGGCCTCACCCCACCCCCGGCAACGCCTTCCACCGGCTCGTATCAGCTGGCGACAACCGCTCCCGCCGCATCCGCCACGGCTGCCCCCCGGCCCCGCCCTTCGAATTAACAAAACCCGCCAAGACTATTACCGCGCAGGATACTCCCTTCAATGGAGTAGATTTACTCATTGTTAAATCCTCTCCTATGGCTAGCATTCTTCTGCGAGTGCACCCACGCGGCATCCGCGTGGGATTTTGGCGGTATTTAACCGAAAACCACATGATGTTCCGGAAGTTTTTTTTCATGGGATTGGCCTGCGATAAGGCTAGCGGCCGACCCCAAAGTGTTCCTAACTCCCACAACGAGGAGAGCAACAGTATGAAATCGAAATGGCTGCATGGTGTGTTGAGCGCGGCGCTGGCGGCGGGCGTGGCGAGCCCGGTTTTCGGCCAGCGGGACGCGGCGATCCGGTTCGAGGGGCGAGCCGTACCCGCTGCGATCGCGGAGCTGAAACTGGAGGCACCGGTGACCGCGACCGGAATTACCCCCGGTGTGCTCGACCGGAGCCTCGTCGGCGCCGTCGGTACCAACCGCGTGATCATTCGCCTGTCGGCCGATTCGGCGGCGATCGCCTTCGCCAAGGGTGCTGACACGGCCCAGGCCAAGGAGGCCGCCAAGGCCCAGCAGGAAGCGTTCCTTGGCAGCGTACGTGCCCTCGACCCAAAGGCGCGCCTGATCGGCCGGGCGCAGTCGGTGCTGAACGCCGTTTTCGTTGAAGTGGATGCCGCGGCCCTGCCGGAGCTCGCGAAGGATCCGCGCGTCATGCGCATCGCGCCCGTAGCGGACTACCAGCTCCACTTGTCCGAAACGGTGCCTTACATTGGCGCCACGAAGGTGCAGTCGTTGGGCTACGACGGTAAGGGCATCAAGGTGGCGGTGCTCGACAGCGGCATCGACTACCTGCACGCCGCACTCGGTGGATCGGGCAACCCGGCGGATTTCGCGGGTAACGATCCGAGCATCATCGAGCCGGGCAGCTTCCCCACGGCGAAGGTCGTCGCCGGCTATGACTTCACCGGCTCGGTGTGGCCGAACGGCCCCGAGACGCCCGATCCCGATCCGCTGGACGACGGCCCGGGAGGTGGCCACGGTACGCACGTTGCCCACATCATCGCCGGCACGGGCGGCGTTGCCCCGGGCGCGAGCCTCTATGCGGTGAAGGTGTGCTCGTCGGTGTCAACCTCGTGCTCCGGTATTGCGCTGATCCAGGGCATGGATTTCTCCGCGGACCCCAACGGCGACGGCAAGTTCAACGACCGCGTCGACATCATCAACATGTCGCTCGGTTCTTCCTATGGACAACCCTTCGACGACGACCTTTCCGCCGCGGTGGATGCGGCGACCTCGCTGGGTATCCTCACGGTGGCGTCGGCCGGAAACGGCTCCGACAAGCCTTTCGTCAACGGCACGCCGGCGGCCGCGAAGACGGCGCTTTCGGTCGCGCAGACCGCCATGCCCAGCGCCTTCCTGCCGCTGATGCAGATCACCGCGCCAACCGACATCGCCGGCAGTTTCCCGGCCGTGTTTCAGCCATGGTCGGCCCCGCTGACAGCGGGAATCGAGGCGCCCGTGCAATACGGCGACGGTGCCGGCGGCAATCAACTCGGCTGCGCGCCGTTCGGGACGGACGCGCTGGCGGGCAAGATCGCCCTCATCGATCGCGGTGCTTGCACCTTCACCCTGAAGATCAAAAACGTCAACGACGGCGGCGGGCTGATTGGCATCATCGGACTGGTCGCGCCCGGTGATCCGTTCGAAGGCGGCGACGGCGGCGATCGTCCCATCACGATTCCCGGCTACATGGTCAGCCAATGGGTGTCGGCCCGCCTGAAGAGCGCGCTGCCTAACACGGTCGTGCGTTTCGATCCGGCGGTCGGCTTTCCGCTGGCGGGCTCGATGGTCGGCAGTTCCTCGCGGGGCCCGCAGCACGAGGACACGATGCTGATCAAGCCGGAGATCGGCGCGCCGGGCGCATCCGTCTCGGCCATTGCCGGCACGGGCACCGAAGAGGGGCCCTTCGGCGGCACCTCGGGAGCGGCGCCGATGGTGGCCGGTTCGGCCGCGCTGATTTTCCAGGCCTATGGGGGCAGCAAGGCCACGGCAAAGGGCAGGCCGCCTGGCAAGGCGCTCGGTCTGGGCCTGACACCGCTGGAGGTCAAGGCGCTGCTGATGACCAACGGCGAGACCGACATCGTCAATGATGCCCTGACCGGAGCGCTCGCCCCCATAACCCGCATTGGCGGCGGCGAAGTGCGCGTCGATCAGGCGCTAGCGGCGCCGGTGGTCGCCTGGGATCAGGACGTGCCGACCGGTGCGCTCGGCTTCGGCTTCGTCGATGTCGCTGACGGGACCGTCACCTTGAAGAAGACCGTCGAGATCCGCAACCTCGACAACAAGACTCACCGCTACACCGTGACGCCGACGTTCCGTTTCGCCGACGACGCCGCGAATGGGGCGGTGACCGTGAGTGCGCCGGCGCGGGTCACGGTCAAGCCTGGTCAGGGCAGACCGACCACCTTCGAGGTGACCCTGACCATCGACGGCGCCAAGCTGCGCGGCAACTTCATGAACTCGGGCAGTGGCGGCGCCGACCCCGCCACCTTGACCACCAACGAGTACGACGGCTACCTCGTTCTGGATGACGGCAAGCACCCGATCCATCTCGCCTGGCACGTGCTGCCGCGCCAGGCCGCCCGTGTCGAGCCGTCCACCACCGCCATCCTGCCGGGATCCTTCCCGCAGGTCATCGGGCTCAACAATACCGGCGTCGGCAGGGCGCAGAACGATGCCTACTCGCTGTTGGCGGTCAGCGACAACCTGGCCGAAGGCGGTCGCGGCCAGCAGTCGCCGACTCCGGACATCCGCGCGGTGGGCATCAACACCTTCCCGGTGCCGGCGGGCTACTGCTCGGCGAATGAGTCCTTCATCTGGGCGTTCGCGGTCAACACCTGGGAGCGCCAGCAGCATTTGCTGCCCGTAAGCCACGAGATCTATCTCGACACGAATAAAGACGGGACCGACGACTACGTCGTTCTCAATCGCGATGTTTCGGGCCTGGGTACGATCACCGACGGCCGTCAGGTGAGCTGGGTGGTGAAGCTGGCCACGGGCTTGGCCACTGCCTTCTTCTATGCCGAGCATTCGACCAGCACGGGCAACACGGTGCTCTACAGCTGCGGCGAGCAGCTTGGCCTGACGGGCACGGACATGCTGGGTACGCAGGTCGACATGGCCGTCCATGCCCAGGACTTCTACTACGGCGGTCCGGGGGATGTTGTCGAAGGGCTGACCGTCACCCCGCTTGGCGAGCGCTTCTACGGCGTACCGCGCGATGTGCCAGGCAACACGCAGGATGAGGCCGGCCTTGCCGTATACGACTCTGGACAGTTCCCGGGCAATTCGCCCGAGCTTGGCCTGATGTTGTTCACCAACGGCGATCGTGGTTCGGGCTTCCACGGTGGGGCAACCCCGGCGACGGAAGCCCTGTTGTTCATGGCGCCATAGCGAGCCCGCTCCCTCGGTCCCAGCAAGTCCCGTGTGCCCGCAAGGGCATAGGGGAGGGGCCAAGGGCAGGCAGAGAAGCGCGAAGCCCCGGATCAGGGGCTTCGCTTTTTGATCGCTTGGTTCGCCGCGCCGGGTGTCAGCGCCCACTAAGTGACTGAAGGAAGCCACGGAATTTGGCTTTGTTTCATAATTTCGCCTTTTCAACGCCCACGCCGATGGCTGGCCAGGGCGGAAAAGTTGGCTTTGTTTGGTAGTTGGGACCTTTCAGCGCCCCTCGCTGGCTGGTCAGCAACGCAAGAATTGGCTTCGTTTCGTAGTTGGAAGGGCTCGCGCCCGCGTGGCTAGCCTTTTCCAAGGTTCTTTACTCGCCCCATCACCCTGTCCCCTAAGCGGATACCGATCTGCTCGCCCCGCCCCCGGCGGCATTCGATGCCTCCCGTTCCTCCCCGCAACCCTGGCGGATCAGAACATCGCCGTCGTGCGCTCCAGGAACCAGAACACCGCCAATGAGCCGATGGCGTAGCTGGGGAGCTGGCGAACCGCCGTCGGCAAGCGCCGCGGAACCCTGCGCAGGCCGGCCGCCGCAGTCAGGATGACCGCAACGCACAGGAGCTGTCCGACCTCGATGCCGAGGTTGAATGTGGCCAGTGCGAGCGGGATCTCGTGTGCCGGCAGGCCGATCTCGGTCAGGGCGCCCGCGAAGCCGAGGCCATGCAGTAGACCGAACGCGAAGGCCATGGCCCACGGAAACCGCTTGATCCAGGTCTCGGGCCCCTGCCCACGCCCGGCACGGGCCAACTCCACGGCGACAACGACGATGGTCAGCGCGATCAAGGCCTCGACGGGATGCGACGGCACCTTGACCACACCCAGCACGGCGAGCGCGAGGGTGACGCTGTGCCCGGCGGTGAAGGCGGTGATGGTCCAGAACAACCGTCGATGGCCAGGCACGAGCAGAACGAGTCCGAGCACGAACAGCAGGTGGTCGAGACCGCCGAGGATGTGCGCGAAGCCGAGGAGGAGATAGTCGCGCAGGATGTCGAGTCGACCGGCGCTTTCCGGAACGGTCAAGGTGGGTGCGTCGCCGCGCAGGACCGCCTGGATCAAGCGCCCGTCGGCCAGGTGGATGCGCAGCACGGCATCGGTGCGGCGCTCGCGCAGGCCGTTGACACCGATCACCGAGCCGACCAGGCCGGTATCGCCGCACCGGACGCTCCAGCGCAGCGTCAGGCGCGAGCCCGCTCGGCTCGCAACCGGCTCGGCCAGGGGTTGGCAGGCCGCGGGGAGGATGGCCCGCAGGGGCACCTCCGCGGTCCGGGACACCGGCAATCGCCAGAGCACGTCGAGCGTCCCCGTCGGCGACTCCCGAATCTCCAGTAGCGCCGGGTCGAGCGGATGGGCGACAAGGCTCGATGCCGCGCCACCCAGCCACAAGAGCAGTGTCCACAGGACGATCGCCCCTGCGGACATCCCCGGCACCTGGCGCCGGGGGGTCGCTGTCACGGCTGCGCTGCCACGGCGACGCCGGGCGTGGAGAGGTCCTCGCGCCCCTCGACGCGAATCCTGTAGCGCTCCCGCAGTCGTACCAGACCCTGGGCCAGGCGTTGCGTCGCACGCTCCGTCCCGACGGCTTCCAGGAGTTGTTGTCTGATCGCGGCCACCTCTGGCAGGTGCGGCTCGCGCGTCTCCTCGACCAGGACCAGGTGCAGTCCGTAGGCCGATGCGATGGGGCCGGACCAGACACCGGGCTCAAGGGCGAAGACCTGCTCGGCGAAGGCCGTGCCGAACCGCGCGATGAGGCGGGGCCGGGAATAGGCTTGAAACCGCAGCCCGAGGAGGAACGGATCCGACAATGCGGCCGCGTCGGCCAGGGGCAGCGTGCGCGCTTGCGCGAGGGTTGCCCGCGCGGCTTCCTCGATCGACGCACCCCGGAGGTCTTCGTCCAGAAAGAGTTGCGAGAACGTCAGCTCGGCGGGCTGCAGGAAGCGCTCGCGATGGCGGTCGAGATAGTCCCACAGATCCGCGTCAGTCAGCGCGGGAGCCGCTGGGTCCTGCGCCAGGAGGATGCGCATCTTTTCGACCAGCAGGCGGCGGATGACGACGTCATCGTCGAGTCCAAGGGCACGCGCCTCGCTGACCAGCTCCTCGGGCGGGCGTCCGGGGCGATCGCCGAGCGCGCGCATCTTCTCGACGAGTCGGCGATGCACGCTGCCGTCCTGGAAGTCGAGTGCCAGCAGGCGGGCCTCGCGATAGAGCATCTCCTCTTCGATGTTTTGCGCGATCAGGGCGGACATCTGCGCCGGGGTGGCGGGGATTCCCCAGCGCCGGACGAAGTCCTCCTTCATTACGCCGATCTGCTCCGCCGAGATGAGGATCGGCTCGCGCTGCACGGGTGGCCGTGGCAGCGCGGCCGGCGACCAGAGCTCTCTGGCGACGAAGAGGGTCACCCCGATCAGCACGAAGTGGAGAACCGGGTGTCGGAGCCAAGGCCCGAGCCGGTGCCGGGTCATGCGCCGATCGCCATGGGGCGACTCGACCCCATCCGCGGCGGGCCGCGGCCGGCGGTTGGCGCGGACCGATCGGCCGCGCTCACGGGGTGTACCAGATCGGCGAGGTCCAGGCGCGTTGCTGCACGGTCTGGGGCACGATGCCGCTGCAGCACTGGGTGTATTCGAATTCCTCGTAGCTGTCCGGCAGGGTGCAAACGCCGCCGCCACAGTCGGCGTCGCTGTTGCAGCCGCGCGCGTTCGCCGTTGGGGCTTGGCTGCGGCAGGTCCCCATGGGCTTGCCGCAATCGACGCCGCGCGCGTTGCAATAGAATTGGTTCCAGCGGCAGCTCGGGTTTTCGAGCACGCGCACATAGTAGAAGGCGTGCCGGGCAGGGTCGAAATCGGGATCCGTCCAGAGTGTGCAGAGCATCTTCAAGCCGCCGCCGGTCGGTCGGCAGGTGCGCAGGTCGACCTTGGCCTGGTCGTCGGCCCTGCCCGCCACGTCGTACACCTGCTCGTGGGTCTGCCCAGCCGCGTCGACCCAGCCCTTGACGATCTGCGCGCGCTGCAAGGGTGTGCCAGGGTGGCCGGACCAGCCGGGGTCCATGAGTGCGCTGACCGCGAAGCTCGGGGCCTGCTGACCGCGGCCGGGAGGGCGCCGTCCACGTTTGAGTGTGCCGCCCATGGGCACGCCGCGAGCGTAACCGCGCGCAGCGAAATCGCCCACCTTGCAGATGTCGGCAGGCAGGTTGAAACCGCCGAAGACCCGCACGATCGGGCGGGTTCCGCTGGTGGCGTAGGTTTCGCGGTTCTTGAGGGCGGTGAAGATCGCGTCGCGCGAGTTTTCCTCGGCCCAGGCGACGGTCAGCCCGCCGGCGTTGGTTTCGAGGCCGAGAAAAAAGCGCTCGTTCAGGGCCTCGGCCGAGGTGGCGAAGCTCTGGATGCCGTGCGCGCCGCTCTTGGCGTACTGCTGGGCATCGGACTGGCCAGGCGTGCCGTTGTGGTTGTCGAGCCCGCCGACGAACCCGAGCTTGAAGGGATTCACCCCTTTTACCGCGGCGTACGCGATGCCGTTCGCGAGCGTGTTGCGCACGTAGCTGCGCGGCGGAATGCTCTCGGTGGTCTGCATGGCATCGGTGAGGTAGCCGTCCGCCGCCCCGCCGAGCCGCGCCCAGCCTTCGTTCTCGAAGTCGCACAGCTCGTCAGGCGGATTCGTCCAGGCCATCCCGGTCTTGGCGTTGTAGCGACATTCCGACTGGCCCTTGATCTGGGTGAGCTCGACCAGGGGCTCCAATTGGTTGCGCAAGCGCGCCTCGGCCAGCCCGGCGGGCGTGTTCTCCGGGAGGATGAACATGCTGCCCCGGCTCATGTTGGGATTATGCGGGATGGTCAGGACGTCACAGCGCGGCTTCGCCGGGTTCTTGATGCAGGCGTCCTTCAGACTCTGGAGCATCACCGCAGGGGAGGCCACCGGCGAGCCCGGCGTCGAGGTGCAATCGGCGCCGAAGCCGCAGCCGAGCGGACTCTCGACGTTGCTGATCGGCCGGTCGATCACGTCGTTGTTGCGAAAGATGACGTTGCGGTGCAGGTTGTCCGCGCCCGAGTCACCGGTGAAGTTGGCGATGCAGGCGGCGCCGCTCGGACAATCCGCGGACGGTGACCACCCGGCGTCAGGCACGTCGGGGATGGCGTTGTCCTGCGATTGATCCCAGCAGGGCAGGGCTTCCGCGTCCGCGCAGCGGCCGTTCGCGGCCATCGCCGTGTATTCGTAGGCGATGAAGGACGTGAAGGTGCAGGAGGAGGTGCGGTCGTAGGCGGCCTCGGCATCGTTACGGATCTTGTCCCAAACCAGCTTGGCCTGACGATCGCAGAGCGCCCCGTTCGGACCGCAGAAGGCCGGGCGCATCGGGTTCTGGCTGACGTTTTCGAGTCCCGCGAAGATGCTGGCCGCGGCGCCTTGGCGCAGGCGCGAGATCTCATCGCGGGCGATGCCGCAGAGGGGGCTGTTGTAGCCCTTTGGTCGGCACAGGTTGTCCGACGCGCAGGTTTGTCCGGTGACGGCCGGATCGCAGTCCTGATCGCTCGCGCAGGTCTCGGTCGCCTCGAAGGTGCAGATATTGCTCTCGCCGAACTGCTCCGAGTGATCGGTGATGGCGGCGAAGTCGAGCGCGCGTCCCTCGGGGAACTGGATGGTCCGGGTGGCCATGAACTGACAGTGCTCACCGGGCATGCAGTAGGGGTGCTCGGTGACGTCGGTGCGCATACTGGGCGGCGGCGGGAGTTGGGATTGCTCGGCCGTGCGCGTGTCGGCCCAGGGCGGCAAGCCCACGCGACCGCCCTTTGCGTACCAGTAGGCATCCGCCGGGGTATTGCGCGTGTCGAGCACCACGGCATCGAACGAGTAGGCCGTATGCAGGTGGGTTTCACCGAAGAACGGCTGCTTGGTCGGCTCGTAGCTCGCGCAACGCTTGCGGGCTTCGGTTCGCTCGAAGGGCGGAGTCAGATCCGGCGGGACGGTCTGGGCCGATCCGGTCGGCGCCATTGCGAACAGCAGTGTCCAAAGGACGTAGGTCTGGATCGACGGCGATCTCATGGTGGGTTCCTCGTCTCAGGCTTGGACTCGCTGGGGATTCGGGCAAACTCCTGGGAGTCCCGAACGTCTCCGACAGGCTGCGGCTATTGCTTAGAAAAAGATGAAGGCACTGATGGTCATGACGCCCATGAGGCCGAGATAGGTCAAGGGAAATGCCCAGCGGCAGAATTGATCGATGCGCCTGGCCCGTGTGGCATCCCCCCGCTGTTCGAGACCGCCCACCATCAGGTGAAATAGCAGGGTGATGGCCATGATAATCAGGCTGAGGTTCAGGTAGCCGTGTATCAGGGTGACGTAGGCGATGCGAGGCATACTGTCACCGATCACCATCAAGTAGGCGACGGCGGTGAGGATGCCGATAAAGGAGACGCTGATCCGATCCCCTATGGATGAACGATCCATCCAGAACACCGCGAAGGAGAGCAGGACGATCACCGCGAGCGGGAAGACGACGAGGCGCATCAGATAGAAAGGCAGACGGTTCACGTCAATGGTGACGACGTAGGTCGAGGCCACGCCACCCCGGCCAGCGTAAGGCGCCTCCCAGTCCTGGATAGCGCTGCTGATGCCATTGAGATCCCACTGGGGTATGTGGATACGAGAGGCCGCGGCAGGCGGCGGCTCGGTGTCCGCCACCAGTTGTACCTCGTCCTTGTCGAAGCCCAGCACCTGGAAGGCCGCCTCGAGATGCTGGCGGTCGAAGGGAAAGCGCCTCATCACCAGCTTGGATTCCGCGATGGCGTTCAGGGTCTCGGTCAAGATGGAGGTGCCGTCCGGGCGGACGCGCAGCATGACGGCGCTCTTTTCGTAGAGGCCCGCTTGGTTGACCAGCATCACTTGTGGATACCAGCCCGGCGACGCCTCGTCGAACTGGAAAGCGCCCGTATAGATCTTTTCGGCCACCCCCTCCACGTCGGGATCGAAGGCCTGGCGAGGGTCGCGCCAACTCAGGGTCATCACCCCGGAAAATTCAAAATTTTCCGCGCCGTCGTCAATTTCGTTGATCTGGTTGATGTCCAGCCTGGCCCGCACGATCAAGGGACCGGCAGACCTGGGTGGCGTCAGGGCGATGGGGTAAGTCGCTTGTGAAGAGCTGGCCGTGCTTGGTGCGCCCGGGGCGCCAGGCTCTGGGTCCAGGCTTGCCTTGCCCGTGCCCCAGGCCAGAACTCCGAGGAACATCAGGATAGCTGCCATGAGCCGCCCGTAGCCAGAGGGGGGGTGGATGCCGTAGTCTCGGTTCATCAATATCTTTCCTGATTATTAACATGCCTCGGCCAATTTTAGGGCTTTTCACCTCCCTCTTGCGTCTTATCATGGCCGAGAGATGGCGCTTGTGATCAATTGTTCACGGTCATGCTGGCAGGGCAGGCCGCGTTCCTCAACGGGGCTTCGACTTCGACCCCGGGAGGTTGCGCCGGGGTGCAACCGGGGCCTGAATCGCATCAGGCGGCATGACGAGGTGTCGGAACCCCACAACTTACAGGCCAGCCGTTACAGCTTGGCCTCGAAATACTCAGCGGTCGTCTCCAGGAAACTGGGGCTGAGGGCACCCGCCAGGCCGAGTTCACGGATACCGTCCACCTTCACCATCAAGTTAGAGAAGGACAAGAACCCGCAAATTTTATTGAGGGGCTTTGGCCGCAGCATAAAGGTTGGCCGTTTGATCTCGCGTTCCACCTTTGCTCTCCGGGTTTCAGGGGCGACGATAAAGAGCTTGATGTCAAGATTCGGCTGCAGCGCCATGAGATCGCTCATGCGCAACAGGCCCGAATAGACGGTCGTGGTGCACTCGATCTCGAAGGCCGCCAGGATGGAATTACCCTTCAGCCACAAGACATCGATCAGCTCGATCGTCTCTTGGGTCGCTTCATTGAACTGCGTCGGCAACTCATCGACCATCCCCGCCAGGTCGCCGAGGGGTACGCCATTCCACAGCCGGCCGCGGTCGTTTTTCGCCGCCCACACGTTCAAGCCCATCTCTGCGCCCAGCATCAACAGATTGGCCTGGATCGTCAGATGCTCCGAAGGTTGTTTGTCGGCGGTTTCCTGGGCAGGCGTCTCGGCGTCCTCGTCGCACTCATCCTCCTCGTTGTCAGGGACGGTGACCACGGTCTGCACCGTTTTCTTACCGATCTGCTGCTCGGCCAGATAGAAGGGCTTACGCTGGAGCTTGGCCTGGCTGACGGGACGCCTCTCCGGGTGCGCTTGGGCCTGTTCCAAGAGCCCCAGTATTACGGCGGCATCCCCCGGGGATTGGAAGCGGTTCGGGCTGCCGCGCAAAAAGGCCTTGAACTTGCCGGCATCCTGGTCATTGACGTAGAACGAGGTCAAGCCTTTGAGGTGGGCCATCGGTACCCCGGTTTCTGGGTCCAGGAGGATCAGCGGCTTGACCTCGAATTGCACCGGGAAGGACATCTGCGACCAGATGGCGTGCTTTTCCTGGCTGGGGCCGCGCACCTCCACCGCGCCGACCCATCGCATCACCCCCGTCAGGTAACAGAGAAAGACATCCCCCGGCTGGATCTTGGCCGCCAGCTTTTGGCGTGACGCCCGAAATCCGCTGATCGTCGCCCCCGCCGCGCGGAATTCCTTCCAGGTCGTCCCCGTGAACAGGTTCAGCCAGTAAGTCTTAGGTGAGCTTGCCATGATGCCGTCTTCTCGCGTCGGGTATTCTTCGAGTGCGGTATATTGACAGTCCCGCCGCTGCTTGACCAACGGCGTGGGGCCTGAGCGCGGTCCAAACCGCACCCCTAATCTGACCGGACGTGACGTGACCCCCGACCAATTCATCACCAAATGGCGGAACGCCACCCTCAAGGAGCGCTCCGCCGCCCAGGAGCACTTCCTCGACCTGTGCCGCCTCCTGGACGAACCCACACCCGCCGAGGCCGACCCCACCGGCGCTTGGTACTGCTTCGAGAAGGGTGCGGCCAAGGCCGGGGGCGGGGACGGCTGGGCGGACGTGTGGAAACGCGCCTGCTTCGGCTTTGAGTACAAGGGCAAGGGCAAAGACCTCAAGGATGCCTTCAAGCAGCTGCAGCTTTACACCCCCGCGCTGGAATACCCGCCGCTCCTGATCGTCTCCGACCTGGACCGGATCGTCATCCATACCGCCTTCACCGGCACCGTGCCCGATGTCCATATCCTGCTCCTGGAGGATCTGCGCGACGCCAGCAAGCGCCGGCTGCTCAAGTGGGCCTTCAGCGATCCCGAGCGCCTGCGGCCGGGCCAGACCACGGCCGCCCTCACCGAGGCCGCCGCCGGGCGTTTCGGCGATCTCGCGCAGCGCTGGCGTGCCCGTGGTCACGACCCCTGGGCGGTCGGTCACTTCTGCATCCGACTGCTGTTCTGCCTGTTCGCGGAGGATATCGAACTCCTGCCCCGCCAGATGTTCACCCGGCTGCTGGATGCGGGGCTCAAGGACCCGGCCAGCCTCACCGGGATGCTGCAAGACCTGTTCGGGGCGATGGCGAAGGGCGGGCGCGTCGGCTTCGATCCGGTTGACTGGTTCAACGGCGGGCTGTTCGATTCCGCTGACACCCTGCCGCTGGCGGTGGACGACATCAAGACCCTGCGGGCGCTGGCCGGGCTCGACTGGTCGGCCATCGAGCCGACCATCTTCGGTACCCTGTTCGAGCGCGGCCTGGACCCGGACAAACGCAGCCAGTTGGGTGCCCACTACACCGACCGCGGTTCGATCATGCGCCTGGTCGATCCGGTGGTGCTTGATCCGCTGCGGGATGCTTGGACGGCCAGGAAGACCGAGATCGCCGCCCTGATGGCGAAGGCCACCGCCGCCAAGTCCCTGTCCGCCCGCACCAAGGCCCGGAACGAGGCCCATGGGCTCCTCCAAGGCTTCCTGGCGCAGCTCGCCCACTTCCGGGTCCTGGACCCTGCTTGCGGGTCCGGTAACTTCCTGCTGCTGGCCTTGCTGGGGCTCAAGGATCTGGAACACCGGGTCATCCTGGAGGCCGAGGCCCTGGGGCTGTCCAGGGCCTTCCCGATGGTTGGCCCGGAATGCGTGCTGGGGATCGAACTCAACCCCTACGCCGCCGAACTCGCCCGCGTCACCGTCTGGATCGGGGAGATCCAATGGATGCTGTCGCACGGCTTCTCGCTGTCGAAGAACCCGATTCTGAAGCCCTTGAACACCATCGAGCAGCGCGACGCCATCGTGAACCCCGACGGGACGGGACCGGAATGGCCGGAGGCGGATGTGATTGTGGGGAATCCGCCGTTCTTGGGTGGGAGCAAGAAGCGCGGCGCCCTGGGTGACGCCTATTTCGAGGCGCTCGACCGACTCTATGCCGGGCGTGTTCCGGCCGGGGCCGACCTGGTAACCTATTGGTTTGAGAAATCGCGCGCCCAGATCGTTGCGGGTAAGGCGGGGGCGGCCGGCCTGGTCGCCACGAACTCGATCCGAGGTGGGGCAAACCGCACCGTGCTGGAGCGCATCCAGCGCACTGAAACCCGAACCAAGCAGGGAGAATCGTATGACGACGATCACGTTCGACACGCTGCAACTGGTGGACAAGCTCAAGGCGGCGGGTTTTCCGCCCGAACAGGCGGAAGCGGTGATTCGGGCTATCGGCGAGGCCCAGGAGGAACTGGTCACCAAGACCTATCTGGACGTCACCTTGGAAAAAACACTGGCGCCGATTCGGACCGACCTGACCGTCCTAAAATGGATGATGGGGATGCTACTGGCGGGGGTAATGTCACTTCTTCTGAAGGGCTTGTTCTAGACGCGCCCCTGTGCATCTTCAACGCCTGGTCCGACGAGCCCTGGATCAATGAGGGCGCGGCGGTGCGGGTGTCGCTAGTGGCTTTCGGGCCGAAGCATGACAGGCAGGAGGGCATCAGGCTAGATGGTATGAAGGTGGCCAGTGTCCACGCCGACCTAACGGCCTCACCACTGGGTACCGAGAGCCAGGTGACGAACCTGACGGTGGCTGTTCCGCTCCGAGAAAATGCGGGAGCCAGTCTGAGGGGGACGACAAAAAATGGTCCTTTTGACATCTCCGGTGACCTTGCGCGCTCCTGGCTGACACGACCCAACCCCCACGGGCGTCCCAACCCCGATGTGCTGAAGCCTTGGTGCAACGGCATGGATGTTACCCGGCGCCATTCGGATACCTGGATCATCGACTTCGGTGTGTCCATGCCCATGTAAGATGCGTCACTCTATGAGCTTCCGTTCGCACAGGTCCTAACGATGGTCAAACCAATGAGGGCCAGTAACAGACGTGATGCCTACCGCGAAAACTGGTGGCTTTTCGGTGAGAGCCGGCCCGGTTTCCGAGTCGCTATCAAGCCATTGGATCGTTATATCGCCACGGCAATGGTTGCCAAACACCGGATGTTCGTCTGGTTGCCAACTACCGTCATACCAGACCAGCAGGTCATCACCATCGTCCGCGCAGATGACACTACCTTTGGCATTCTGCACTCGCGGTTTCATGAATTATGGTCCTTAGGGCTATGCACCTGGTTGGGCAAGGGTAACGATCCCCGCTACACCCCAACCACCACCTTCGAGACCTTCCCCTTCCCCGCCGGCCTAACCCCCGACGACACCGCCGGCCCCACCGAGGCCCTGGACTCCGGCGTCATCCTCCCGCCCGTAGCCCCCGATCGCCGCCCGGTCGCCCTCGCTATCGCCGAGGACGCGCACCGTCTGAACGCCCTGCGCGAAAACTGGCTGAACCCACCGGAGTGGGTAGAGCGGGTCCCCGAGGTCGTCCCCGGCTATCCGGACCGGATCATCCCCAAGCCCGAGCACGCGGCCGAGTTGAAGCAGCGGACCCTCACCAACCTCTACAACGCCCGGCCGGCGTGGCTCGACAACGCGCATCAGGCGCTGGATGCGGCGGTTGCGGCCGGTTACGGCTGGGAGGACTACGGGCCGGAGATGGCCGAAGAAGAGCTTCTGCGGCGGCTGCTGGCGCTAAACCTGGCGCGGGCCGCAGGCTGAGGGGTTGCCCCGCGGATTTGGCGGGACCTTGCCGCAAGGCGGCTCCACCCGCCCCGCTCAAATCCAAAAAAACGCTCATTCCTCTCCCTAGCCCGGGCCCCCCCGCACCCCCACGCTGACCGGCCAACCGGCCCCTAAGCCGACGCGGCTATCGTTTCTTTTCCCACGTCGCACAGGCGGCCACCATGTGCGGACTGCTCTGTGTATAGCATTTTTCCATCCGGCCTTGGCCCGCCAACTTAAACGCGTGTTGACCTTCAGGTGCCGCCATCACGCCGGACTGTAGATCGGGGGATAAGACGCCCACCACTATTTCGCTCGCACTTGGCGAAGAGAATTTTCCGGCAAATCAGCGCCCCTCTTGGTGATCGATGGTCAGCGTAAAGGCATCGGGACCCTGCGAAAACCACAGCGTACCCTGCTTGGATTCGGAATGATGTTCTGACTGGCCATAGACCACCGAATCATCGGTGGAAGTGGTCACCCAGGTACCTTTCATGTCGGGTACTGTCTCCGCAATGCCATACGCTGGCATCAACGCCGCCGTGGCGATCAATACGATGGCTGCTGGTAATTTCATCGTGTGCTCCCTCTGTATTCCGCAAGGCTGATAGGGCATGGCAATGTTCGGTACAACATTTTCAGGATATCGCAAGATAACTATAGGTGGGGGTTTACGCTGTTGAAAAAGGACCCTGGAGAAACCAGCGTATGTCCCGAATACCCGCCGAAGACCACGCTCGCAACGTCCGGGTGTTGCATGGCTGGGTGGGGCCGCTTGATCTCCGCCATTCAGCCGCAAGAGCAGGCCGGGCTGGTCGGCCGCGATGAAGTCGGACAGGACGCAGGTGTCCGCGCTGGCGGTCGTCCTACTGAACGGCATCGACCTGGGCGTCCTGTTCCCAATCGGCGACGAGATCGCGCATAGCCAGGCGGTCTTTCCCGAGCACTTCCTCCAGGAAGGCGAGCGAAGCCTCGCCGCGCTCCCAGGCCACCCGAGCCAGGGCCTCGGTGCGGCGTCCGTAGGCGGGCAACTCCTGGAGGGGCTCGGGTTCTTGCCGATCCCACCCGCGCTGTTTCGCGATCCCCCAGAGGCGCGCGTTGTCCGCCGTGTTCAGATACCCCTCCTGGTGCAAACGGGTCAACAGGCTGGTGAAGGAGACCCGGAACAGGCGCTTGAGCCGCATGACGTCGGTCGGGGTGATCCGCCCCAGGGTGCCGGCATGTTGCCGCAGGGCGCCATCGGGTACCAGGAAGGCGCCGGCAAAGGTGTTGGCGATCTTTTCCTCCGGCGTGGCCGCCGCCCCGCGGGTCCGGTAGGGCTCACCCGGCTCCCGGTAGACATCCCGATGAAAGATCAGGTGCGCGTACTCGTGCATCACGCAGAAGATCTGGTGCTCGATGGGCAACCGCGGGTGGGTATTGACGAAGATGCCGGCCCCCAACGCGGCGCTGAAGGCGGAAAAGCCGGACAGGACGTTGCCCGCCACGGGCTCTTCGGCGAAGGGAATCACCCGGATATCGAGACTTTCCAGCAGGGCCACGGGGTCGCTCACCGGGGCGCGATCGCCAATACCCAGGCGCCCGCGCTCCTCTTGGGCCACGGTCCGCGCGATCTGCAACTCGCGCGGACCGGCCTTCGTCAAGGGTTCGGTAGGTGGGAGGCCCCGGCCGCGGTCTCCCTCGAGCCCAGCGGCGATTTCCAGGTCGGCGATGGCGGCCAGTCGGTCCAATAGGCGCTGTTTCAGCGCCAGATCGACCGCCTGCGGATTATCCGCACGGAACGCCAGCGCGAGACCCTCGGTCTCCCGCAGGTCGTAGAAATAGGTCACCGGCCGCCCGTAGAGATCGGCCATCGTCACCAACTGCACGCCATCGAACGGGACCCTACCTTGTTCCATGCTGGCCAGGGTCTGCCGGGCGATGCCCAGCCGCCCCGCCACGGCCGACTGAGCCAGGCCGGCCGCCTCCCGTGCGCTGAGTGCGCGCGCTCCCATCAAGTTCTGGATGTCCATGCCCGGTCCGCCCCTGTTAAATTCGCTTAACAACCATGATGCCATCTTAGCGTAATGTTAGTTTATTTTGACATCCAGGTCTGAACCAACACCTCCCCTGTGGAGGCGCTTCTTTTGCTCCCTCGCCCAATCGCTCATGGCGTCCCCTTTGCCGATACGACCCACGTCACCATTGGCCAGGCACAAATCCCACCGTGCCTGCAAGCTCTGTCGGTTCCTTTCCCCCGGTCAATGCAGGGTACCGCCATCCGCTCCCGCTCCCAACAGCCCACCGAACCGCCCTTCCACCTGATCCCCGAACATAAAGTCGACCTGCCCGAAGGTCCGTTTCTTCTTGGAGTAGCCCTTGGGTTTGATCGTGGCCTGGGCGAGCCAGGTGCCATATGAGGTCTCCAGGACGAAGGCCGCGGCGTCGATGCGGTAAGGGCTAGCACCGATCGAGCCGTATTTCAGGACGATTTCCCCGTGGCGGTGCAGCTTGTCCTTCGGCAGGGCCCACGCCTCCATGATCGTGAAGACGAAGTGCGCCTGCGTCTGCTCGGCGGCGAGCCGGATCGCCGCGGCCGAGCCGTCTTTGGCGCGGTCGTCCCGCGTGTCGAGCAGGACCGGCAGGATCCGCCCGGTCTCGAAGTTGCCGATGAACGCGAAGGGCTGCAGCGACTCCCCGGACTCCAGGATCTCGCGCGCTTTGTCCACCAGGGGCGTCACGACCGCCAGGTACTTGGGGGGCATGGCAGTCATGCGCCGCCCCGCAGGCCGACGGCCAGGTCATATTCCTTGTCCAGGCCCGTCCCGGTGTCGGCCCGCGGGTCCAGCCGCCGGCTGGCCGTCGAGCAACAGGCCGGCATGTTCCGGGATCTACAGCTCGATGCCATGTCCTGCCACCGCATCACGCAGCTGATCCATGGCCAGCGAATAATTGAAATCGTGAATGGCCGTCGCGATCACCGCGTAGCGGTCGCCGAGGGCCGCCCGCATGAGCGACTCATGCTCGTCGAAGGTATCGCCACTGGCGAAGTCGAGCGCCTCCAGTTCGACTGCCAGCTTGGTGCTAATCGCGCGCAGTTCATCGACATCAACAGCCGTGTCACACCGCGCGGATTCCTCGATTGGCAAACGGTCGTTAATGGCGGCGATCAGTGCCGACAAGGGTTGTGAAAGCGTGCCCAGTGATGTCGCAATGCTTTCCTTTGACGCCTGGTGTTTGATGCCTTGCTCGAGATTCTCCGCCATCGTTCGCAATTCCTGGGCACCGATCTGGGCGCACAAACCTTTCAGCGTATGCGCCAGACGCTCCGCCGTCCGCCAGTCGTCCATTGCGAGGGCGTTCGTCAGTCGCGCGGGCAAGTCTTTCTGCCCGTCACTGAACTTCCGCAGCAATGACATATAGAGTGCTTCGCGTCCCAAGGCTTGCCGCAGACCGACCTTTACGTCGAGCCCCGCGATCGGTTCCATGGCGATACGGGTGGCCGCGGCTGAAGCCGAATCGGCGTACGTCGCCGGGACGGACCTTGGTCCAGTCGCATCGCGCAGCGGCTTGATCCATCGCCGCAAGGTGATCCAGAGTTGATCCGGATCGATCGGCTTGGCAACGTGATCATTCAGGCTCGCCTCGATGCAGCGATCCCGGTCGCTGGCCATGGCGTTGGCGGTCATGGCCACGATGGGTAGCGTTCCCCCCTCCGGCAGTTTGCGAA
>JADZBU010000346.1 GCA_020851955.1 Chromatiaceae bacterium
AGGGGCTCCTGGAATATTCCCGTATCGGCCGGGTGGCGGGGAGTCTGGAGGAGGTGAACGTGGGCTCCCTGGTGGCGGAGGTCGTGGATACCCTGGCCCCGCCCCGCCATTTCCGAATCAAGATTGCTCCGGACCTGCCCGTCCTGCACACCGACCGGCTACATCTGTCCCAGGTCTTCGCCAACCTCATCGCCAACGCCATCCGTCACCATGACCGCGACCGCGGCTGGGTCAAGGTTTCGGGCCAGGAGGCGGGGGACCTGTGGCGCTTTGCCATCGAGGATGATGGCCCGGGCATACCCCCGGAGTTCCAGGACAAGATTTTCCTCATGTTCCAGACCCTGAGCGTCAAGGATTACGGCGCCAACACCGGCATTGGCCTGGCCCTGGTCAAGAAGCTGGTGGAGGAGCATGGGGGCACCATCCGCCTGGATGATGGCGTGGAAAAGAAGGGCAAGCGGCGTGGCTGCCGCTTCGTCTTTACCTGGGCCAAGCGGGAACAGGCGCTTGACCCCGGTGGGGACGACATACACACCAACCGAGACCTACCGAGATGAGCGAACCAAGCAGCGGCATTCTGCTCGTGGAGGATGATCGCGTGGACGTCATGACGGTGCAGCGCGCCCTCAAACGGCACGCCATCGCGATCCCCCTGCACGTGGCCCGTACCGCCACCGAGGCCCTGGAACTCTTGCGCGACCCGGGACGGGCGCGTATCAGGCCGGGCCTGATCCTCCTGGACCTCAACCTGCCGCGCATGAGTGGCATCGAGTTTCTCCAGGCCCTGCGGGCGGACCCGGAACTGCGGGACCTGAGGGTCATCGTGCTGACCTCATCCAACGAGCCCAACGACCGGGCCGCCGCCTTTCGCTACGCGGTCGAGGACTACATCGTCAAGCCCCATTCCTTCGAGGAGTTCGCGACCGCCATCCACGCCGTCATCGGCGACCTGTTCGGGCTCCAGGACGGCTGAGGTTGAAGAGCGCCGTCATGCGTCTGATTCTGGTCCGCCATTTTCGCACCCAGAGCAATGAGGCCCGGCGCATCATGGGCTGGGGCGATGCCCCGCCGGCCAGCGACTGGGAGACTGACCTGCTCGACGTAGACCATTGCCTGATGGCCCGGAAACTGGTGTTTGATGCCATCCATTCCAGCGACTTGGGCCGCGCCCGCAACACGGCCCTCTACTATGCCCGCAGCCGGGGCCGGGACGCGGTGGAGAGCCATGTCGCCTTCAACGAGATCAACTACGGCGACCTCTTTGGCCTCGACAAGGACGAGGTGACCCAGGCCTATCCCCGGTACAAGCAGGATCCGGATTATGTCTTTCCCGGCGGCGAGAGCTTCCGCCAGATGCAGACCCGCTGCCAGCAGCATCTCGAGGACATGGCCGCGGCTCACCCGAACCAGACGCTGCTCCTGGTCGCCCACGCCGGGGTCATCCGTGCCCTAGTCTGTCATCTCCTGGGCCTCGATCTGGCCAGCAACCTGCGCCGCAAGGTCTCCCACCGCTATATCGGCGACTTCCGTTTCGAAGGCCGGCGCTGCACCTACTACGGCGAGTTGGGGCAGCCCTCCGGCTTCGCGCGGGACGGCATCATCACCCTGCCCTGGACTGCCCCGGCCGCCTAGTTCTGGCCCGCCGCTGGCCCCTGTCCGACAGCCATCCATTTCGAGCGGAAATCCCCATGGACATTGAACGTTTGAACGAACGCATCGCGGATTTTCTCAAAGGGGTGCATCAACTCCAGCGGGCCGTGGCCGAGCCCTTCAGCGAATTCACGCGCGATGCGACGATTCAACGCTTTGAATTCTGCTATGAGCTCGCCTGGAAGATGCTCAAGCTGAGGTTGGAACAGGAGGGTATCAGTGCGCTTACCCCCAGACAGGCGCTGCGGGAGGCCTTGCAGGCCGCACTGATCGAGGATGGCAATGGCTGGAGCGAGATCCAGCGCTACCGCAATCTCACCAGCCATACCTATGACGAGAAGCTGGCCGATGAGGTCTATGCCTTCATCAGCCAACTGGCCTTGGGGCGATTTCAGGCGTTGGCACGCGAGGCTGAAACATGGAAGACCCCATGACTTTCGGCTTGTCCGAACGCATTCGCGCCGATATCAGACAGGTGTTTGGGCACTATCCGGCTATCGAGCGGGTGCTGATCTTCGGCTCGCGGGCCAAGGGGAACGCACGGCCTGGCTCGGACATCGATCTCGCCGTGATTGCGCCCGAGATAACCGACGCGGAATTCGCTCGCCTGTGGAACGCGATCGACGACCTGCCGCTGGTATTCAAGGTCGACCTTTTGCATTGGGACCGCCTCGCCAACCCGCGGCTAAAAGACAAGATCCCGCGCGAAGGCTGCCTCTTCTACGCCCGACCGACGGACCGCCGTGCGGAGGTCGCAGCATGACCCAGCGCATCGAGTCCTGGGGTCGCTACCCCAAGGCGACACCCGCCAAGGTCACGCGCCTGACTGGCCGCAATGCCCCGTTGCCAGAAAGCGACCTGCCCATGCTGGTCTACGGCAACGGCCGCGTAGCGACTGGGATGTCTGTCTCAACGACGGCGGCCACATCCTGCTCGGGCGCGGTCTGGATCATTTCATTGCCTTCGATGCCGAGCACGGCATCCTGCGGGCCGAGGCCGGGGTGCTGCTCTCGGAGATCCTGGACATCATCGTGCCCAAGGGCTGGTTCCTGCCGGTCACACCCGGCACCCGCTTCGTCACCCTGGGCGGGGCGGTGGCCAACGATGTGCACGGCAAGAATCATCACCGCGCCGGCACCTTCTGCCACCATGTGCGCGCCTTCGAGCTGGTGCGCTCGGACGGGACCCGCCGGCTCTGCTCGCCCAGTGACAACCCGGACTGGTTCGCCGCCACGATCGGCGGACTCGGTCTTACGGGGCTGGACAAATAGCCAAACGATACTAAGTTGCCCATCTAGCTCAAGATATGTCAACTGAACCGAGTCACCGGGGCCTTTGTTTGCCGCTCCCCGCCTTTACCCCTTGGGGTATCATGCCCGACACCCAGACCTCTCCGCCGGAGCCCCTTGCCCATGCTTGTTCTACGCGGCGCCCCCGCCCTTTCCGATTTCCGCCTGCGTAAGCTCGAAAGGCGCCTGGCGGCCGAACTGGGCGGCAACCTGAGCCTTTACGCTGAATTCCGCCATTTCGTCGAGCTGGAGCAAACCCTGGACGCGGGGGAGCGCGCGGTCCTGGACCGCCTCTTGCGCTACGGGCCCAAGCTGACCGGGCACGAGCCCCAGGGTGAACTCCTGCTGGTGGTCCCCCGGCCGGGGACCCTTTCGCCCTGGTCGTCCAAGGCCACGGACATCGCCCACAATTGCGGCCTGAACAAGATCCGGCGGATCGAGCGGGGCACTGCCTACTGGTTGGCGACCCCCGAGGGACACCTGACCCCCGAGCAGCAAGGGGCGGCCGCGGCGGCCCTCCACGACCGCATGACCCAACAGGTCCTGTTCGACGAAGAGGATGCCGCTTGCCTCTTCCTCCAGGCCGAGCCGCGGCCCTGTCTGACCGTGGACCTGCTGGCGGGTGGCCGTGGCGCCCTGGAACGGGCCAATGGCGACCTGGGCCTGGCCCTGTCCGACGACGAAATCGACTACCTGGTGGAGAGCTTCGGCGCCCTGAACCGCAATCCCACCGACGTGGAGTTGATGATGTTCGCCCAGGCGAATTCGGAGCATTGCCGCCACAAGATCTTCAATGCGAGCTGGGTCATCGACGGCCAGCCCCAGCGTCATTCCCTCTTCGGCATGATCCGCCATACCACCGAGCAGTCGCCGGATCAGGTGCTCTCGGCCTACCGCGACAACGCCGCCGTCATCCAGGGTGGGGAAGGCCGGCGCTTCCTGCCGGACCCCGAGGAGGGGGTCTATGGGGAACACGACGAGGAGATCCACATCCTCATGAAGGTCGAGACCCACAATCACCCCACGGCCATCGCGCCGGAACCGGGCGCGGCCACCGGCTCGGGGGGCGAGATCCGCGACGAGGGCGCCACCGGGCGTGGCTCCAAGCCCAAGGCGGGGCTCTGTGGCTTCTCGGTCTCGAATCTGCGCATCCCCGGCCTGGAACGGCCTTGGGAGCAGGATCATGGCCGGCCGAGGCGCATCGTCTCGGCCCTGGACATCATGCTCGAGGGCCCCATCGGCGCGGCGGCCTTCAATAACGAATATGGCCGGCCCAACCTCTGTGGCTACTTCCGCACCTATGAGCAGGCGGTGCCGGGGCCGAGTGGTAGCGAGCTGCGGGGCTATCACAAGCCCATCATGCTCGCCGGCGGCCTGGGCAACATCCGCCCGGAACACGTCCACAAGCACCCCTTCCCGGTGGGCTCGCCCCTGGTGGTGCTGGGCGGGCCGGCCATGCTCATCGGCCTGGGTGGCGGCGCGGCCTCCAGCATGGCCTCCGGCGCCTCGGCGGAGGACCTGGATTTTGCCTCGGTGCAGCGCGCCAACCCCGAGATGCAGCGCCGTTGCCAGGAGGTCATCGACCGCTGCTGCGCCCGGGGCGAGGACAGCCCCATCCTCTTCATTCATGACGTCGGCGCCGGCGGCCTCTCCAACGCCCTGCCGGAGCTAGTCCACGACGCCGGTCGCGGTGGGCGCTTCGAGCTGCGGGCGGTGCCCAACGACGACCCCGGCATGTCGCCCATGGAGATCTGGTGCAACGAGTCCCAGGAGCGCTATGTCCTGGCCATCGCCGCCGAGCGGCTGGAGGAGTTCAAGGCCCTCTGCGAGCGCGAGCGCTGTCCCTATGCCGTGGTGGGCGAGGCGACGGCGGAGGAGCATCTGCTCCTGGGCGACGCCCACTTCGCCAACACCCCCATCGATATGCCTCTGCCCCTCCTCTTCGGCAAGGCGCCGCGCCTCTTGCGGGATGTCCATCATCACTCCTTCCACAAGCCGGCCCTGGACCTGGCCGGGCTGGACCTGAAGGAGGCGGCCCTGCGGCTACTGCGCCTGCCGACGGTGGCGGATAAGACTTTTTTGATCACCATCGGCGACCGCAGCATCACCGGCCTGGTGGCGCGGGACCAGATGGTCGGGCCCTGGCAGGTGCCGGTGGCGGACGTGGCGGTGACCACCCGCGACGGCTTTGGCTATCGCGGCGAGGCCATGGCCATCGGCGAGCGCACCCCCCTGTCCCTGATTGACGCCGCCGCCTCCGGGCGGATGGCGGTAGGCGAGGCGATCACCAACCTGGCGGCGGCGGATATCGCCGCCCTCGGCGACATCAAGCTCTCCGCCAACTGGATGGCGGCGGCGGGCCATCCCGGCGAGGATGCCAAGCTCTTCGAGACGGTCAAGGCGGTGGGCCTGGAATTCTGCCCGGCCCTGGGGGTCGCCATCCCGGTGGGCAAGGATTCCATGAGCATGAAGACGGTCTGGACGGTGGACGGCGAACGGCGCGCCATGACGGCGCCCCTGTCCCTGATCGTTTCCGCCTTCGCCCCCGTCACCGATGCCCGCCGCACCCTGACGCCCCAGTTGCGCCTTGATCTGGGCGATACGGATCTGATCCTCATCGACTTGGGGGCGGGCCGTAACCGCCTGGGCGGTTCCTGTCTGGCCCAGGTTTATGGCCAGGTCGGGGACAAGGGACCGGACCTGGAGCATCCGGAGTCCCTCAAGCGCTTCTTCGCCGCCATCCGCGAACTGGCGGGGGAGGGCCTGGCCCTGGCCTACCACGACCGTTCCGATGGCGGCCTCTTCGTCACCCTGTGCGAGATGGCCTTCGCCGGGCGGTGTGGGCTCGAGATCGATCTGGACGCCCTGGGCGGCGAGCCCTGTGCCGCCCTCTTCAGCGAGGAGTTGGGGGCCGTCATCCAGGTCCGTCACACGGATACGGACGATGTCCTCAAGCTGCTGCATGATCACGGCCTGGGGGCCCTCGCCTTCGTGATCGGTAGTCCCGAGGTCACGGGGGAGGGGGCTATCCGCTTTCTGCGCCACGGGGCGGCCGTCCTGGCGGGGACGCGCAAGGAATTCCAGCGCGTCTGGTCCGAGACAACCCTGGCGATGCAATCCCTGCGCGACAACCCGGATTGCGCGGCCGAGGAACATGATCGTATCGGTGACCCGGCCGACCCCGGCCTGCGGGTCGAGTTGAGCTTCGACCCCGAGGAGGATATCGCCGCCCCCTTCATTCAGCGGGGGCCCCGACCGCGGCTGGCGGTGCTGCGGGAGCAGGGCGTCAACGGTCAGGTCGAGATGGCGATGGCCTTTCATCAGGCCGGCTTTGCCTGCGTCGATGTCCATATGTCGGACATCATGGCCGGGCGGGTGGAACTGGCTGGCTTCCAGGGCCTTGTCGCCTGCGGCGGTTTTTCCTATGGCGACGTTCTGGGCGCCGGCGAGGGCTGGGCCAAGTCCATCCTCTTCAACCCCGCGGTCCGCGATCAGTTCCAGGCCTGGTTCGCGCGTCCCGACACCTTTACCCTGGGGGTCTGCAACGGCTGTCAGATGCTGTCGAACCTGCGGGAACTCATCCCGGGGGCCGAGCATTGGCCCCATTTCGTGCGTAATCGCTCCGAGCAGTTCGAGGCCCGCACCCTGATGGTGGAGGTGCTGGAGACGCCCTCCATCCTGCTGGCCGGCATGGCCGGTTCGCGGCTGCCCATCCCCGTGGCTCATGGCGAGGGGCGGGCCGAGTTCCGCGATGGCGATCATCTGCGGTCCGCCGGCAGCCGGGTGGTGGTGCGTTATGTGGAAAACGCCGGTGGCATCGCCGAGCGCTATCCGGCCAACCCCAACGGCTCGCCCCTGGGGATCGCCGGCCTGACCAACCGGGACGGCCGGGTCACCATCATGATGCCCCATCCGGAACGCGTCTTCCGCGCCGTCCAGCATAGCTGGCATCCGGATGGCTGGGGCGAGGATGGGCCCTGGATGCGGCTGTTCCGCAATGCCCGGGCCTGGGTGGGGTGAGGTGAGGGCTGTATCTATTAGATACGGCCGCCAGGGCCATCTCTGGCGGGCGGTTCCGCACCCCCTTGTTTGCCGTGGCTCCTGAACCGGATAGCCGCCCCGGGAGCCGTTAGCCGCCCGCCAGCAGTCCCGCCAGCAGGATCAGGAGGGAACCGGCCACCTGCCAATGGGTGATGGGTTCCTGCCACAACAGCCAGCCGAAGGCGGCGGCGAAGATGACCGAGAAGTAGCTGAAAATCCCCAGGCGGGCGACGCTGGCCATCGACAGGCCCTGGGTCAGGCACACCTGGCCCAGGGTCGAACAGACCGCGACGGCCAGCAGCCCAATGAGCGCGTGGGGGGAGGGCGTACTCCAGGCCCAGGTCAGGGGCAGGGTCGAGAGGAGGGTCCCGGTGAAGGCGAAATAGAAGACGGTGCGCAAGGTGGGCTCCTTGCGCGAGAGCCGGCGGATCGTGACCTGGACGATGGCGGCGAAGAAGCCGCCGAGCAGGGCCAGGGCCACCGGGGTGGAGATGCCTGCGAGGCCCGGGCGCATCATGACCAGGACGCCGCCAAAGCCCAGGGCCACGCCGAGCCAGACCCGCGCCGGCACCGGTTCCTTGAGCCAGAGCAGACCGATGAGGGGGATGTAGAGCGGGGCGCCGAGGAGCAGCACCATGGCCTCCGCCAGGGGCAGCCGCATGATGGCGTAATAAAAACAGTACATGGCCGCCAGGCCGGCGACGCCCCTCAGGAGGTGCAGATGGGGCACCTGAGTGCGCAGGCCCGGGAGCCCATCCCGAAACAGCCAGGGGGCGAGCAGGCCCAGGCCCAGGATGTTGCGAAAAAACACCAATACCTCGTTGGGCACCTCGTCGGCGAGAAATCGTATCCCAACCCCCATCCCTGCAAAGAGAAATTGGCTACCGATGATGAGGGCCACGCCCAGGGGCAGGCTTTTCCCGGGTCGGTGAAACCTCATCCTGACCGGTCTTCGTGGTGATAATGATACAGTATCAAAGCTGTCACGCCCTTCCTGGCATTGTTATCGCCTTTAAAAACAGTAAGTTGTGTATTTGGCGAGTTGGGGGCGTTGCGAATAAGTCTGAAATTGAAAAAGGTTGCACTTTTGTCTGCGGTTTACGCTACAATAAAGAACGACGGACGATTAGTCGCAACAGAGGCTGGTACCCGCGGTTTCGGAGGGCGGCTTTCCCGGAAGCTATGCTTAGGGAAAAGGCGGTGGGCGTCGTTGTTGTCATTCGTCTAATATATACTTTCAGGCCTTTGCCGAAACGCCGATTTCTAAACCAAGTCCTTCTAACCTGAACAGAGGATAAGAGAACATGTATAAAGCAACGAAGACCCTTCGCGCCCTTGGGCGCGTGGCGCCGATTGCCCTGGCCGTCGCCATGATGGCGCCTGCCACGCAAGCGGTTGAGCAGCAAGATAGCTTCTGGTTCGCCGCTGGCGACCGTGCCTTCCCCGAGGGCCAACTCTGGGTCAACAGCGCCGGGGAGTGCTGGCAGAGTGCCTACCCGGACGGGCCCAAGAACCTGCCTCCGTGCGCCGCCCCCAAGGTGGTGGTTGCCGAGCAGGTCACCGTCCGTCTGAACTTTGAGTTCGACAAGTACGAAGTGCCCCGCTATGTGGTCAACAAGGAAGAGATTGCCTTGATTGATCAGTACATCCGCGACATCCAGGCGACCCCCGAGACCGAAGTGGTCACCGTCACGGGCCATACCGACGCCGTGGGTTCCGACGCCTATAACATGGCCCTTGGCCAGCGCCGCGCCGACGCCGTTCGCAGCTACATCATCGCCCAGGGCTATCCGGCTCAGAATGTCGCCCCCGCCGAATCCCGCGGCAAGCGCGAACTTTTGCCGGAATACCCGGCGGATTCGGTCCAGCAGCGTCGCGTCGTGCTGACCAAGACCGACATCATGTAATGTCTGGCCAAGACCAAGGCGCCTTGGGCGCCTTGGTCCGTACCCAAAAAACCGGCCTCGGTTCACCTGGCCGGTTTTTTTGTGACGACATTTTTCCTTGAGGCACACCTGGGATCCGCGAGTAGGCGGCCAGCCGCAATATGACTAAGATCAAGGCGATCCCCGGGGGTCTCGGCAACACTGCCATCCCCTTTCTAGACGAGGATACCGGGATGACCGACTCGATTTCCGCCATCATGACCGCCGATCATCATCATTGCGATCAATTGCTGGCAAGCTTTGAGGGACGGGTAGCCGCCAGGGATTGGGACCAGGCGGTGTGTGACGGGCAGGGACTGGCGGCCGCCCTCTTGGATCATTTCGCGCGGGAGGAACAAAGGCTCTTCCCCGAACTGCTCGCCGTCGATCCCCGCGCCGGGGGGCCGGTGCAGGTCATGACCCTGGAACATCGCCAGATGCGTGCTCTGCTGGCCGATCTGGAAGGGGCCATCGGCAAGCGCGACGCGGATGAGTGTCTGGGCCTGGTCGAGACCTTGCATTTCCTCATCCAGCAGCACAACGCCAAGGAGGAGGGTATCCTCTACCCCCTCGCCGACCAGGGCCTGGCCGCGCACGCCGCGGGGCTGCTTGACCAGCTCCGGGCATCATAAATCATGGACAGGGTTCTGGATGTCAGTCAACTGGAGCCGCCGGAGCCGTTGGAGCGCATCCTGGACGCCCTGGCCGATTTAGGGCCAGGTGATCGTCTGAGTGTCATCCATCGGCGTGTGCCCTTCCCCCTCTACGATATGTTGCGCGGCATGGGCCATCGTTGGGAGACCACCGGGGAGGAGGGTCGCTACCGCATCCTGGTCTGGCCCCCGGGCGAATGATCAATACCCGCGGTCTCGCCCTCGACCAGGCGCCGCCCTTTCCTATCCCGGCCCGGTTTTTCCTTACCGCCCCCCTCTTTGCCATCCTCGCCGGTCTGCTGCTGGTGTGGGAAGGCCCTGCCCTCTTGGCTTCGCGCTGGATGCCCGCGGCCCTGGCGGCCGTCCACCTGATCACCCTGGGTTATCTCGGCCAGGTGATGAGCGGCGCCCTCCTGCAACTGCTGCCCGTGGTGGTGGGGGCGCCCGTGCCCGCGGTGCGCTGGGTGGGCGCCGTGACCCACGCCGGCCTGGCCCTGGGTGCCTTGAGCCTGGCCTGGGGCCTTGGAGGTGGCGGTATTCTGGCCCTGGGCCTGGGTGCCGGTGCGAGCACCCTGGCCTGGCTGGTCCTAGCTGTTCCCGTCTCCCTGGCCCTGGCGCGGTCGCGGGGAGACCCCGGCACCCGTCGGGCCCTGCTTGCCGCCGCCCTGGGGCCGCCCCTGACCTTGATCGGCGGCCTGCTGCTGGGGGGCG
>JADZBU010000347.1 GCA_020851955.1 Chromatiaceae bacterium
AGCCAACTGCGCCGCTTCTTCGAGGTGAATCGCGGCTACATCGCGGTCACCGCCCTCAAGGCCCTGGCGGACGAGGGCGAGATCCCCGCCAGCCGGGTCCAGGAGGCCATCGACAAGTACCGCATCGATCCGGAAAAGCCCAATCCGGCGAGGGTCTGACGCAAGGGGACGAGGTGGCTAAGGCGGGACTGTGCGGCTTGGGGAGAATGCGACGTGCCAACAATTCATGAAGTAACACTGCCCGACATCGGCGACTTCACCGATGTCGAGATCATCGAGATCCTGGTGGCCCCCGGTGACCGGGTAGAGCCGGAGCAATCCCTGCTCACCCTGGAGAGCGACAAGGCGACCATGGACATCCCCGCCCCCCGGGGTGGAGCGGTGCGGGAGATCAAGGTCGCCCTCGGCCAGAAGCTGAACCCCGGCGACCTGATTCTGCTCCTGGAGGTGGGGGAGGAGACGGATGGTTCGGCGGCGCCCCCTCTCCCCAGCCCTCCGCCGCTAGGAGGGAGAGAGAATCCTGAGATAGGAGCCGGCGCGACTGCCGCGGAGCGGCCAGGGGCGCCTGACCAGACGGCGGCCACCTTCGGGACCGTGTCGCAGGTCTTGACCCATGACGCAGCCGGGCTAGCCTCTCTCCCCCTCTCCCCAGCCCTCCCCCGCCAGGGGGGAGGGGGTGCCGATGAGGAAGCCGCGGACTACCTGGCCCTGGCCGCGGGTCCCGTACCAGCGGCACGAGCCCCCGGCGAAGTCGAGCGCCGCCTGGCCCCAGTGCTGCCCCGCCCCGAGGAACTGGCGGCCCTCGCCAAGGGGCGCAAGACCCACGCCAGCCCCGGGGTGCGCCGCTTCGCCCGGGAGCTGGGTGTCGATCTGACCTTCGTCAAGGGCTCGGGGCTCAAGGGCCGGGTCCTCAAGGAGGACGTCCAGGGGTACGTCAAGCAGGCCCTGACCCAGGGGGCGGCGGCGCCCACCGCTAGCACTCTGCCCTTCGCCCTGCCGCCCGCCCCCGAGGTGGATTTCGCCAAGTTCGGCCCCGTGGAGATCCGGGAACTCTCCCGGATTCAGAAATTGAGCGGCCGGCACCTGCATCGCGCCTGGCTCTCGGTGCCCCATGTGACCCAATTCGACGAGGCGGACATCACCGAGCTGGAGGACTTCCGCAAGGCGCAACAGGCGGCCGCGACGGCCGAGGGCATCAAGCTCACCTTCCTGCCCTTTCTGCTCAAGGCTGTCGCCACCGCCCTGAACCGCATGCCGAACTTCAAAGCCTCCCTGACGCCCGACGGCGAGGGACTGGTGATGAAGCACTACACCCATATTGGCGTCGCGGTGGAAACACCCCGGGGCCTGGTGGTCCCGGTCGTCCGCAACGTGGACAAGAAGGGCATCCAGGATCTGGCTCGGGAGTTAATGGACCTGGGCGGCAAGGCCCGGGACGGCAAGCTGCTGCCCGGCGACATGCAGGGCGGTTGCTTCTCCGTCTCCAGTCTGGGGGGTATTGGTGGCACCGCCTTCACCCCCATCGTCAATGCCCCCGAAGTCGCCATCCTCGGCGTCTCCCGCGCCAGCCTCAAGCCGGTCTGGCAGGGCACCGCCTTCGTCCCCCGCCTCCTGCTGCCCCTGTCTCTTTCCTACGACCACCGCGTCATCGACGGCGCCGAGGGGGCACGCTTCACCCGCCTGCTGGGTGACTTGCTGGGGGATATCCGGCGGTTGCTGTTGTAGATCCTTAGTCAACTGGATCAAGATTATGGGTTTCTAGCAAGCGCCAACCCCTGACCCGGCAGGACTCGCGCTCATAACTTCCCTCTCCCCCAAAGATGACCAAGGGCGGCAAGGTCACTTCACCGACCACCTGACGCCACTTGTGGACGCCCTCCAGCCAGTCCGCCGCAAAGGTGCTGCCTGATTTGATTTCGATGGCTTGCAGACCCTGTGGCGTTTCATAAAGTACATCGACTTCATGGCCGGTATGATCGCGCCAAAAATAGAGGTCGGCGGGTTGGCCGGCATTGAACCTCTGTTTGACCAGTTCACTGACAACATAGGTCTCGAACAAGGCGCCGCGGGCCGCGTGGGTCTCGATGCTCGCGGACTTGCGAATGCCCAGCAGCCAGGCAACCAGTCCGACATCCAGGAAATAGAGCTTCGGGGTTTTGACCAACCGCTTGCCAAAATTTCGGTAGTAGGGGGGCAACCGCATGACCAGATAGCTCGCCTCCAGCACGGACAGCCAATCGCGGGCCGTTACCGCCGAGATGCCGCAATCGGCACCCAAGGCCGCCAGGTTGAGCAATTGACCGGAACGGGCCGCGCACATCCGCACAAATCGGTGAAACTGGGTCAGATCGCGGATGGCGATCAATTGCCGGACATCGCGCTCCAGATAGGTGGCGACATAGTTGGGAAACCAGTCCGCCGCCGACAGGTCACGGTCATAGAGGGCGGGGTACCCCCCCCGCGCCAGTGCTTCTTCCAGCGAAGGCGGTTGCCGGTGAACCGGAGCCAATTCAGCCGCTGACAAGGGCAGCAATTCGACGCGCCCCACCCGACCCGCCAGGGACTGGGTCACGCCGGACATCAGATCGAACTGGGCGGAGCCGGTCAGAATGAAATCGCCCATCCGGCCCCGACCATCGACCAGCCCCTGCAACCATGACAGCAGTGCCGGGCAGCGTTGCGCCTCGTCCAGAATGGCGCCTCCCTCAAAGCGCTGGAGAAACCCCCGTGGATCACGCTCGGCAAACTCGCGCTCCTCGGGATTTTCCAGGGATATATAAGGCTTGCTGGCAAACGCGGCCTTCGCCAGCGTCGTTTTGCCAGACTGACGGGGGCCCGTTAGGGCGATGACCGGAAAGCCCTTCGCCAAACGATGAAGGGTACTCATTGCGCTGCGAGGAATCATTTTTCAAATCGAAACCATAACTTTCGATTTTACATTATATTTTAATTTCAGATAATTAAGCAAGATGAACACCTGGTACGGCCGGCGATATCCAGGCCTGATGCCGCCAACCAGCGGTGAGTAGCGGCCAATTGGGGCAACCCCAAGGCCCAAGTCCAGTGTCGATCCGCTGGATAAAGCTCGAATCAGCCATGACCAGGTCAGCCAGCCAGATGGCCGCGCGGGCCGCAACGGGCCTCGCTATAATCCCGGGCCATTGCGAACCTCAGCCAGGCCCATACCCCACGTGGTCGAGCGTTATTACG
>JADZBU010000348.1 GCA_020851955.1 Chromatiaceae bacterium
CGCGCCATCCGCTCCCTCAGGGCCGAGCAAAGCTTCCGCGACAGCGTCCGTCGGCCGTACCTGCATCTGGTTGACGGCGGCGTATCGGACAATGTCGGTATGCGCGCCGTGCTCGACGCCTTGGAGATACTGGAGGCCTTGCACGATGCCGGTCGGCCATCGCCGCTCGATGGTGCGCGCCGCATCATTGTGATCAGCGTCAATTCACTGTCGTCGCCCCCGACCACCTGGGACGAGTCGGAGGCCCCGCCCGGCACCCTGGACATTCTGCTCAAAGCCGCCGGCACGCCGATCGACGCCTTTTCCCACGAGACGGTCGAACGCTTGAGAGACACGGCGGCGCGCTGGCAAACCTTGCGCCGGATCCGCAACTCGGCCGCCTTCGCGGCCAACAAGGACCCCGCGGTCGCCGCCGCCCTGCGCGTCCCCCCGGCCGAGATCTATGCCATCGACGTGTCCTTCCCCCGGCTGAAGGACCAGGCGGAACTGGACTACCTGAATCAGCAGCCGACCTCCTTCGTGCTGCCCCCGGAGGCCGTCGATCGCCTGCGCGCGGCGGCGGGCACCATCATGAGGGATTCACCCGAATTCCAGCGCCTGCTCAAGGACGTTGGCGCCCAAGTCGTGCCGGCGCCCGCCGCCAAAGGGAGTCCGGCGACGGCCGGGCAGGGCTCCTGACCGGCCATTGAGCTTGGTGGGCCGCCCAGCGAGGACATGGAAGTCCGCAACCGCTCCGCGCCCTGATGAGCGTGATACCGACCACAGCGGCGAGTCGCCGCCTGGCTCGCTGGCCGCCCTCCTCCCCCTCCCCGCCGAGTTCCTGGCCCTCGCCTCCCAGCTCAGGGAGTGGCGCCAGCAAGCCAGCGCCCGCCGCCACCGGCTGGTCCTGGTCATCGCCGGCGCGGCGGCCTGGACCCGGGGGATGGCCGAGGCCGGCCTGCGGGACCCACCGGGGACCGGGGTCTGGCTCGCCGATGGCCCCCTGACCCGCCCCCACCAACCCCTGGCCGCCGGCCTCAAACTGCTGGGACGGGAACTGGATTATCTGGTGTATGACGCCCAGGCCGGCTTCGATCCCGACAGCTTTGGCGCCGCCACCGGGGCCTTGCGCGGCGGCGGCCTGCTCCTGATCCTGACGCCCCCGCTCCGGGAATGGCCCGACTTACCGGACCCTCAGGCGCGGCGCATCACCGTCGAAGGCTACGCCCCCGCACACCTCGGCGGCCGCTTTGTGGCGCGCCTGGCACGGATCTTGGCGAGCCAGCAGGGCCTGACCCTGATTGAAGAAGACAAGCCGGCATGGCTGAAAGCGCCGCCCCCCAGGTTCAGCGCCCTGATGCAGTCCCCATCACCGGCCTGCCCCGCGCCCGCGGACCCGGGAGCCATCTACCGCACTCCGGATCAGGCCGAAGCGGTGCAGGCCATCTTGCACACGGCCCGGGGCCGGGCCCGGCGACCCCTGGTCATCGTCTCCGATCGCGGCCGGGGCAAGACCGCGGCCCTGGGTCTGGCCGCGGGCCAATTGCTGGCCGGGGGCATGGCGCGCATCCTGGTGACGGCCCCGCGTCTGGCCGCCGTCGCCCCCCTCTTCCAGCATGCCGCCGCTGGGCTCAAACAGGGCCGGATACACGCCGATCGCATCGAGTTCGGCCAGGGCGAGATCCGTTTCCTGCCGCCGGATGCCCTCTGCCAGGGAGCCGAGTCCGCCGACCTGCTGCTGGTGGACGAGGCAGCCGCCATCCCGGCGCCCCTGCTGGAGCGCCTGCTCGCCGCCTACCCGCGCCTGGTCTTTGCCTCCACCATCCACGGCTACGAGGGCACCGGGCAGGGCTTCGAGGTCCGCTTCCGCCGTTCACTGGAGCGTCTGACGCCCAATTATCGCCGGCTCGAACTCCAGACGCCCATCCGCTGGGCGCCGAACGACCCCCTGGAGGCCCTGGTCGACCGCGCCCTGCTGTTGGATGCCGCCCCCGCCGCCGCCGGGGACCTGACGGACGCCAACCCCGACAACTGCCAGCATGCCCAACTCGACCACGACGCCCTGGCGAGCGACGAGACCAGCCTGTCCCAACTCTTCGGTCTCCTGGTCCTGGCTCACTACCAGACGCGCCCCCTGGACCTGCGCCACCTCCTGGATGGGCCCAACATCCAGGTCCAGGTCCTGAGACACCGGGGCCAGATCGCCGCCACCGCCCTGGTCGCCCGGGAGGGCCGCTTCACCCCGGACCTGGCGCGAGACATCTACGAGGGCCGGCGGCGGCCGCGCGGCCATTTGCTGCCCCAGACCCTTAGCGCCCATGCCGGCCTGGAGGAGGCCCCGCTCCTGAGTTGGGCCCGCATCCTGCGCATCGCCGTGCACCCCGCCGCCCAAGGCCGCGGCCTGGGTCGGCTCCTGATGGGGAAAATCCAGGACCAGGCCCGGACCGATCACCAGGATCTGGTGGGGGTCAGCTTTGGCGCCACCCGGGATCTGCTGCGTTTCTGGGCGGCTTGCGGCCTGGCCCCCGTCCACCTGGGCACCAGCCGCAACGCCGCCAGCGGCGCCCAGGCCGCCATCGTCCTGGGCGCCCTGTCGGCAACTGGCGAGGCACTGGCCCACCGCGCCCGTGAGCGCTTTGGCCGCCGCCTGCCCGTCCAACTGAGCGGCCCCTGCCGCGGCCTGGAGCCCGACCTGGCCGCCACCTTGCTGGCGATGACCGCCCCGGCGTCACCCCCGGCTGGCGACGAGCCGGACTGGCGCGAACTGGCGGCCTTCGCCTTCGCCCAACGGCCATTCGAGGCCAGCTATGCCTCCCTGCGGGCCTTGACGGAGGGCTACCTGGGGCCAGCCTTGAGGCAGGGCGATATCAGCCTCGGCCAGGCCATCCCCCTCATCGCCCTCGTGCTCCAACAGCGGGACTGGGGGGAGGTCGCCAGGCTCACGGGCGTTACGGGGCGGGCGGAGGTGATTCAGCTACTGCGAGAAGTGACCGCCGGTATCCTCGGGCAACACCCGGCCATGAGGCGTGGGCAAGACACCATCCGCTCCAGCGGCACCCAACGACACCCTGGATAACCCAGCCAAGGGGGTGTCGCGCCCCAGGTAGGAACGACCATAGACAAAGCCATAACCACCGTGCCTATCCCGCCGCAGCAGACCGGCGACCACCGGCGCCACCGCACCCGGGAGCCAAACCCAGACGTAGGCCCGGTCGGCGCTTGGCGTCCCCTCAGAAATCATCGTCCAGCGGGTCCTCGCTCCGGCGGATGCGCGCGGGTAACAGCGCCAGCAACTCCCGCTGGCGGGCCAGTTCCTGGTCCAGCGCCCGCGCCGAATCCTGGCCAAACAAGGGGATGTCCAGCAGCGCGGCGGCCTCGAAGTAGGTACCAATGGCCACGCCCGGCTCGCCGCGGATGACCCGCCGGAGGGTGAGCGCCCCCACGCCGATGCGCTCGGCCAGCATCTCGCGCGACCAGCCCTTGCGAAGGCGGCCCTCCTCGATCAGGCCACCCAGGAGCCGCAGGGCCTGGCGGGCGAGGGGGGAAAGTGGCCGGTTCGCGAGGGACATCTGTCACTAAAGTATCGTTAAAAGCTACAAGTGATGTAATTATATCGCAGGGGACCAGAGACATCCGTCCTAGATGACATAGGACCGCAGGGGCTCAATGCCATTGAAGGCGATCGAGGCATAGGTGGTGGTATAGGCCCCGGTGCCCTCGATCAGGACCTCGTCCCCGGGGACCAGGGAGACGGGTAATTCATAGGGCGTCTTTTCGTACAGGATATCCGCCGAGTCGCAGGTGGGGCCGGCCAGGATGCAGGGGGTGGTCGGATCGCCATCGCGGGCGGTATGGATGGGGTAACGGATCGCCTCGTCCAGGGTCTCGATCAAACCGCCAAATTTGCCAATGTCGAGAAAGACCCAGCGCACGGGGTCATCCTCCGCCTTGCGCGACACCAGGACGACCTCGGCCTTGATGAGGCCC
The DNA here is from genome assembly GCA_020851955.1 of Chromatiaceae bacterium. GTDB lineage: Bacteria > Pseudomonadota > Gammaproteobacteria > Chromatiales > Chromatiaceae > M0108. The sequence goes on from JADZBU010000348.1 coordinate 3,967, forward strand.
GCATCGCCGACCAGGCCGCGACCCGGCTCGATGATGGTTTCTGGCAAGTGATCGCCGAAATGACGCCAAAGGGCCTGGTTGATGGCGCGGCCATAGGTCTCCAGGGTGGGGATGGCCGTCAGGTAGTGCGCCGGAAAGCCGCCGCCAAGATTGACCATGCGCGGCCGGATGCCGTGATTGACCAACTCGTGGAAGATGGCGGCGACCGCCGCCAGGGGCATGTCCCAGGCGTCCGGGTTGGGCTGTTGGGAGCCGACATGAAAGGAGATGCCATAGGCATCGAGGCCCAGGCGGTCGGCCTCGATGAGCACCCCCACGGCGAGATTCGGGGCACAGCCAAATTTGCGGGACAGGGGCCATTCGGCGCCGACGCACTCCGAGAGAATGCGGCAAAAAACCCGCGCCCCCGGGGCGGCGCGGGCGATCTTTTCCGCCTCCTCTCGGCAATCAATGGCAAAGAGGCTGATACCCCGGGCATGGGCCGCGGCAATGTCCGCCTCCTTCTTGATGGTGTTGCCGTAGGAGATGCGCTCCGGGGTAGCCCCGGCGGCCAGGGCCATGTCGATCTCGGGGACGCTGGCGCAATCGAAACTGGAGCCTAGCTTGACCAGCAGTTCCAGGAGTTCCGGCGCCGGGTTAGCCTTGATGGCATAAAAGAGGCGGCTGTCGGGCAGGACGCGGGCGAAGGCCTGATATTTCACCCGCACCGACTCCCGATCCAGGATAAGGCAGGGGCTGGGTGGGTGCTGGTCGAGGAGGAATTGGCGTATGCGATTGAGCATGGGGTGCTTTGGCTAAGGGCAGTGGTTATCCAAAACTTCACATTTAACGATATCTTAGCGACTTAAGCAATTTCTCCTGGACCTTCGGAACCCCTTATCCCGGTTGCCCCGAGGATAGGGGTTCTGGTCAATGCGTATAATCCCGGAGCTAGCCGGGAACCCTTACTGGCATCGGCCCCTCGGGCGCGTTTCACCAAGCCAATCAGGAACGGCAGAACCAGAGCGCCGACCCTTGCGGTCGGGATCGCTCCCACCAGACCGCCGCCACCCGATCGGCCGGCTCGCAGAATGGCGCGGCGCACGGGATACTTGACTCAAAATGGCCTAGGATTAGAGTCAGGCCATGGCGCCAAACGCCCTTTTTTGACCAACCATCACCACAACAACAAGGAGAGCAAAACATGCGAAATTTATGGGTACTGGCTCTGACGAGCCTGATTTTAATGGGCTGCCAAGCCATGCCGAACGACCCCTACCCACCCTCCTCCTACCCTCCCCCGACGGACACCGTGGTACCGGGGTGGTGGGCCTACGAGGCGGGAGAGCGGTATCGGTTGCAAGGCAAGTGCAAGGAAAGCCTCGCCATGTATCGCGAGGCGTTGGTCATGAATCCTGGGTTGCTGGAGGCCCAGGATGGCCTGCGCCGTGCCCAGCGGGAGATCTGTCGCGGTAGCACGAGTACCACGACGAGTGGGGGCAAGCGGCCACCCCCGGTTGAAAGGCCCACGGAATTCATGGGTGGCGGCCGCGCCCTGAAACCCAGCGAGTGGTAAATGCTGGCTGACGGGCCTCCCCCGTCTCCTTGAAGACGGGGGGCACCCCACCCACATCCTCCCGACTGTCCACTCGGGAGGAAACCTCAATGACATCCACCAAGCTCACGCCCGGGCGCAGGGCGGCCAGTCTGCTGACCGCCTGCCTGCTCGTCCCCTTGGCGCTCGCGACCCCGGCGATCGCGGATGAAGGCCCGATCACGGTCCAGTGGTTTGGCCAATCCGCCTTCAAGATCACCAGTGTCACGGGCAAGGTGATCCTGATCGACCCCTTTCTCACCAAGAATCCCAAAACCCCGCCCGAGTACAAGGACCTCGCCGCCCTCGGCAAGATCGATCTGGTCCTGGTCACCCACGCCCATGGCGACCATGTGGGCGACGGACCCGCCCTGGCCAAACAGCACCAGGTCCCCCTCTACGGACCGGCCGGCCTGAACGACACCCTGGTCGCGCTGGGCGACCTACCCCAGGAACTCGCCCCCCGCTTCAACAAGGGCGGCACCATCCAGCCCCTGGGCGAGGGTATCCGCGTCACCATGACCCGAGCCGAGCACAGTTCGGAATACCGCTGGACCAATCCCGCGACCCAGCAAACGGAAATCCACGTCGGGGGCGAACCGGCGGGCTTCATCATCGAGCTGGAAAACGGCTTCAAGATCTACCACATGGGCGACACGGGGCTTTTCGGCGACCTGAGCCTCATTGCCAGCCATTACCGGCCGGATCTGATCCTGATCCCCATCGGCGGCCACTTCACCATGGACCCCAAGGACGCGGCCCTGGCAACCCGTGAGTACCTCAAGCCCCGCTACGCCATTCCCATCCATTACGGCACCAATCCCCAACTCAAGGGCACCCCAGCGGAATACCGGCAGGCGCTGGGCGAGACCCCAACGCAGGTGCTCAGCCTCGATCCCGGGGGGATTGCGCGCTTTTGAGGGGCGGGGTTTCGTAAGCGTAGGTCAGGCATGGTGCAGCTGGGGTTGATGACCGGCAGCTAGCCGGGCTGCAATGCGGTCTCAATGAGGATTGTCCGACAGCGGCAATCCTTCGTTGGCCTCGTCAGTGGGCATAGCCAAGGCGTAATGCGTGCCCCGCCCCGCCCCCTCGGCCTTGCCCAGCACGCCCCATGCGATCAAGGCCAGAATGTCACGATAGGCGGTGTCCTGCGAGCACCTCGCCAGCTTGGCCCACTTGCTGGTCGTCACTTTATCCCCGCCCCATTTAGCCAGGGGATGGGATGAACTCCAGGGCATTGGCATCCGGGTCCCGGCAAAAGAGGGCGGCCCGGCCCGAGCGGCTGCGGGTAAAGGGAATCCCCGCCCGTTCCAGACGCCCGGCCAACCCGTCGAGATCCTGGACGTACAGGGCGAGGTGCCGGTCCCGGCCGCCATGGTCCGGGCGGCCCGTCACCGGGTCAGGATTCGGAAGCTCCAGCAGATGGATTTGTTGCGCCCCGACCCGGAGCCAGGCGCCCGGGAAGCCCAGGTCCGGGCGCTCGACGATGACCGCCAGCCCGAGCAGATCCCGGTAGAAGGCCAGGGCCCGCGCCGTGTCGGCGACGAGGAGGCTGGCGTGGTGAATCCCCATGATTTCCGACATTGGCCTGAGTCTCCGGCTGGTGTTTGATCCGTAATCCGCCCCTGATTGGCTGATATACTAATTGACTTTCGATCCTCGGCGACAACCCTGGCATCCCGCATGAATCCCGATCTGGCCCGGCTCCAACCCTACCCCTTCGAAAAGCTCGCCGCCCTCAAGGCGGGCATCGAGCCACCGGTGGGGCTCGGCCACATCGCCCTCTCCATCGGCGAGCCCAAACACCCGACGCCAAAATTCATCGTCGAGACCCTGATCGCGCATCTGCACCTGCTGTCCGCCTATCCCACCACCCGGGGTGTGCCGGCCCTGCGCCAGACCATCGCCGACTGGCTGACCCGACGCTTTCAGTTGCCGGCGGGCGGCCTGGACCCCGAGCGCCAGATCCTGCCCCTGAACGGTACCCGCGAGGGGCTGTTCGCCTTCGCCCAGGCCCTGGTGGACCGTACGCACCAGCCCCTGGTGCTGATGCCCAACCCCTTTTATCAGATCTACGAGGGCGCCGCCTTGCTGGCGGGGGCCGAACCCCATTTCCTGCCCTGTCTGGCCGAGAGCGGCTTCATCCCGGATTTCGCGGCCGTGGACGCGGATACCTGGCGACGATGCCAGATCCTCTATCTCTGCTCCCCGGGCAACCCCACGGGCGCCGTCATCCCGCTGGCGACCCTGCAACGACTGATCCAGTTGGCCGAGGAATTCGATTTTCTGATTGCCGCCGACGAGTGTTATTCGGAACTTTATTTTGACGAGGAGCGGCCGCCGGTGGGCCTGCTCCAGGCGGCGGCCAGCCTGGGCCAGCATGATTACCGGCGTTGCCTGGTTTTTCACAGCCTGTCCAAGCGGTCGAACGTGCCGGGCCTGAGGTCCGGCTTTGTCGCCGGCGACGCCGAGGTGATCGAGCGCTTCTTCCAGTACCGCACCTATCACGGCTGCGCCATGCCGGTGCAGCATCAGCACGCCAGTATCGCCGCCTGGCGCGACGAGGCCCATGTGATCGCCAACCGTGCCCTCTACCGCGCCAAGTTCGATGCCGTCCTGGCGATCCTGGGTGACGTCCTGGAGGTCGCGCGGCCAGACGCGGGTTTCTATCTCTGGCCCGTCACGCCCATCCCGGACCCGGATTTCGCCCGCGACCTCTTTGCCGCCGCCCATGTCAGCCTGCTGCCCGGCAGCTATCTCTCGCGCCCCGTGGCTGGTCAGGATCCTGGCCACCGCCGCGTCCGCCTGGCCCTGGTCCCGCCCCTGGACGAATGCGTCGAGGCCGCCTGGCGTATCCGGCGCTTTGTCGCATCCCTGTGAACCCCCTGGCACCCCGCCAATCCCACCCTTTTGGAGTATGCCCATGAGCGATAACCGCCAAACCATCGAAGAGGCCTTCGAGCACCGTGCCGAGATCACCCCCCGGAGCGTCGAGACCCTGGTCCGGGACGCGGTCCAGGACACCATCGACCGCCTCGACCGGGGCGAGATCCGGGTGGCGGAGAAGCGCGATGGCGTCTGGGTGGTGAACGACTGGATCAAGAAGGCGGTGCTGCTGTCCTTCCGTATCGAGGACAACGCCTTCATGAAGGGCGGTTTCACCAATTATTACGACAAGGTCCCCTCCAAATTTCAGGACTTCAACAGCCGTGACTTCCGCGACGCCGGGGTGCGGGTGGTACCCCCGGCCACGGCGCGGCGCGGCGCCTATATCGCCCCCGGCTGCGTCCTCATGCCCTCCTATGTCAACATCGGCGCCTATGTCGATTCCGGCGCCATGGTCGATACCTGGGCCACCGTCGGCTCCTGCGCCCAGATCGGCAAGAACGTGCATCTCTCCGGTGGCGTCGGTATCGGCGGCGTTCTGGAGCCAGTCCAGGCCGCGCCCACCATCATCGAGGATAACTGCTTCATCGGCGCCCGTTCCGAGGTCGTGGAGGGGGTCATCGTCGAGGAGGGGGCCGTCATCTCCATGGGCGTGTATATCGGCGCCAGCACCAAGATTTATCATCGCGAGACCGGGGAGATCCTCTACGGCCGCGTCCCCGCCGGCGCCGTCGTCGTCCCCGGCAACCTGCCCGCCAAGGACGGGAGTCACAGCCTCTACTGCGCCGTCATCATCAAGCAGGTGGACGCCCGCACCCGGGGCAAGGTGGGCATCAACGAGTTACTGCGGGATATCTAGGGACGGCCATGATCAGACTGTTTGGCATCCCCAACTGCGACACCATGAAGAAGGCGCGGCGCTGGCTCGAGGAGCGGAGCATCGCCTATGACTTCCACGACTATAAAAAGCAGGGCCTGGACGAGGCCCAAGTCCGAGCCTGGGTCGCCGAACTGGGTTGGGAGCAGCTGATCAACCGTCAGGGCATGATGTGGCGCAAGCTGCCGGTTGAGGTCCGGGAGGGCCTGGACGAGGCCGGCGCCATCCGCGTCATGCTCGCCACGCCGTCCATCATCCGCCGGCCCCTGCTCGACACGGGCCAGGCCCGCTATTTGGGTTTCTCCGAGGCCGCCTACGCCGAGATCTTCCCCGCATGAGTCGCACGGTCGCCCTGGCCCAGGAACTCCTGCGGCGCCCCTCGGTGACCCCGGAGGACGGGGGCTGCCAGGACCTGATCGCCCAGCGCCTGGCCACCCTGGGTTTTCGCATCGAGCCCATGCCCTTTAACGAAGTTACCAATCTCTGGGCGCGCCGGGGCGACCAGGCCCCCCTCTTCTGCTTCGCGGGTCACACCGACGTGGTCCCGCCCGGACCGCTAGAAGACTGGGACTCGGACCCCTTCCGGCCCGAGATCCGAGACGGCCGCCTCTATGGCCGTGGCGCCTGCGACATGAAGGGCGAGATCGCGGCCATGGTGACGGCCGCCGAGGACTTCGTCCGCGACCATCCGCATCATGCCGGCTCCATCGCCTTCCTCATCACCAGCGACGAGGAGGGCCCCTCCGTCGACGGCACGGCGCGGGTAGTCGAGACCCTGGAAGCACGCGGGGAGAAGATCGACTGGTGCCTGGTGGGCGAGCCCTCCAGTCACGAACGCCTCGGCGACACCCTTAAGAACGGCCGCCGGGGTAGTCTCAGCGGCTTTCTGAAGGTCATTGGCAAGCAGGGTCATGTCGCCTACCCGCACCGAGCCCTCAACCCCCTGCACGCCCTGGCCCCCTGCCTGGTGGCCTTGGTGGACGAGGAATGGGACCAGGGCAACGCCTTTTTTCCGCCCACCACCTTCCAGATCTCCAATCTCAACACGGGCACCGGGGCCGAGAACGTGATCCCCGGCACCCTCACCGCCCAGTTCAACCTGCGCTTTTCCACGGAGCTGGACGCCGAGACCATCCAGCGCCGGGTCGCCGCTATCCTGGATCGGGGCGGACTCGACTATGAACTCACCTGGCGCCTGTCCGGCAAGCCCTTCCTGACCCCCGCCGGCGACCTGGTCGAGGCCGTCTCGCTAGCCGTGGAGGAGATCATGGGCTACCGGCCGGAAGCTTCCACCGCCGGAGGTACCTCCGACGGCCGTTTCATCGCCCCCACCGGCGCCCAGGTGCTGGAACTGGGCGCGATCAACGCCAGCATCCATCAGGTCAACGAGTGCATCGGCGTCGAGGAACTGGATCAGCTCTCCACCATCTATCGGCGGATATTGGAAAAGTTGCTGGGATAGGGAGCGAGTCTCCTGATCGGCTATTGGCATCAACCCGGAGGGAGACTCAAGGTGCACCCGCCACCCCGAATACATCATGGACCTCAGGTCAACGCCATTGAATCGCTGCGGGGTATTGCCGCCCTCATGGTGCTGATCTATCACCTTGCGGAATTGGTCAAGCTGCCCCTGCCCGAAACGCTCGGCTTCATCCCCAAGTATTTCGGGCTCGGCGTACCCCTCTTTTATGCGCTGAGCGGCTTTGTCCTGGCCTTTGGCTACGCGGATCGGCTCTATAGCCGTTCACAGCTGCTCTCTTTTTATAGCCGCCGCCTGTTTCGCATCATGCCGCTGTTTTACAGCCTGTTGGCGATCTGGCTGTTCCTAAGCTGGCTCGTTTGGAACAAAACATTCAGTGTGGAAATCATCTTTCTCAATCTTAGCTTTCTGTTTGGCCTTGTCCCCGGCCAACACGAAAGTATCGTCTGGGCGGGTTGGTCAATTGGCATCGAAATGCTGTTCTATCTTGTCTTTCCAATTGTCGCCCTGCTTGTTCACGACTACCGGACCGCCCTACTTGGCTTTGTCGTCACCTGTATTCTCTCTAACGCCACCTATACCGCCCTGATGGACGCTGGGCTGAAAAGCTATGCCTATATGAACTTGGTTAATCACCTACCATATTTCTTGGCGGGCATGGCCGTCTACCGCATTTGGCAACGCCTGGGTTTTAAGCGCCATGCGGCGGGCTGGATTCTTTTGAGCGCCGCATTGATCCTGGCGCTGTTATTTCCTACGGATAAGGCACATGCTCTTTTGGGAATGGTTTTTTCTCCCTTAACCCTGCGGTTCGGTTGGGCCATTATCTTTGGCATGCTCATCCTGTCCGCCTGCCTCGCCGCCAATCCTCTTCTCGAGCGTGGGCCACTGCGTAATCTTGGCCAGATCAGCTTCAGCATGTATCTGTTGCATCCCCTCCTGATGGTTGCGCTGATCAAGGCGGGCTTGGTTCCCTGGGTAACCGCCATCACCCCCAACACCGGCACCGCTTTCGCGCTCGGCCTCTTTATTACAACTTTTTTGGTGTGGGCCGCCAGCAGCCTGAGTTTTCGGTTCATTGAATACCCCGGCATCAATCTAGGCCGCCGTGTCTCGGCGCGCTTCACAGGGAAAACCTCGACTGTCTGATGCCACCCATCACTAAATCCGACGTCAGGCCCTACGCCGATCTGAGCCCGGACCGCATCCTGGACGCGATCGAGTCCCTGGGGCTGGTCACCGATGGCCGGCTGCTGGCCCTCAATAGCTACGAAAATCGGGTCTATCAGGTCGGCATCGAGGAGGAGTCGCCCCTCATCGCCAAGTTCTACCGGCCGGGCCGCTGGACGGACGCGGCCATCCTGGAGGAGCACGCCTTCACCCAGGAATTGGCGGAGCGGGAGATACCGGCGGTGCCACCCCTGGCCATCCAGGGACGGACCCTCCACGCCCATGGCGGTTACCGCTTCTCCCTGAGCCCGCGCCGCGGCGGCCGGGCACCGGAGTTGGGGGACCCCGCGATATTGGAGTGGATCGGGCGCTTCCTGGGTAGAATTCACGCCCTTGGGGAGGTCGCGCCCTTCCAGGCCCGGCCCACCCTGGACATCGCCAGCTTTGGGGAAGAGCCGCGGGCCTTGCTGCTGGGGCAGGATTGGCTGCCGGCGGAACTGCGGACCGTCTATGAGGGCGTCTCGGCCCATGCCCTGGACGAGGTGCGGCGCCTCTTCGACCGGGCCGGCTCGATCCGTTACCTGCGCCTGCATGGCGATTGCCACGCCGGCAATCTCCTCTGGACCGACGCCGGGCCCCACTTCGTCGATTTCGACGACTGCCGCATGGGACCCGCAGTGCAGGATCTCTGGATGCTGCTGTCCGGAGACCGCCAGGAGATGTCCGTGGGATTGGGCCATGTGCTCGCCGGCTATGAGGATTTTCGCGACTTCGATCCCCGCGAGCTGCATCTGATGGAGGCCCTGCGCACCCTGCGCCTGCTCCATTACAGCGCCTGGATTGCCCGTCGCTGGGAAGACCCCGCCTTCCCCCTCGCCTTCCCCTGGTTCAATACCCAGCGTTACTGGGAGGACCGCATCCTGGAATTGCGCGAGCAGATTGCCGCCATGCAAGAGGGGCCCCTGTGGACCTTCTGAGCCCCTGGCGCACGGCCGACGCTCGCCTGGTACCGCCACACCGGCTCGAGGCTAGCCCCCCTAAATCAACCCTAACCCTTCGGACCCCTCTCCCCAACCCTCCCCCGCAAGGGGGGAGGGAGCCGGAGAATCAGTGGTTTGAGCTATCGAACCCAACCCATGCAGCCGGGGTGTCTGAACGGTTACGAAAATCAACCGAGGAAGCTGTCATTGCGTTATTCTCCTAGCCTTGCCCTCCTCCTTTGTTGGCTAGGCCTAGCCATCCTAAGCCTGGCCACCGGGCCGGCGCTTGGCGACGAATTGCGGGGCCTCGCCACCCTGAATCGTTACGAGCAGCGTCAGGTATGGGGGCTGGTGACCTTGGTCAACGCGGCCGCCTTCCAGATTCAGCGGCAAGGGGACAAGGCCTTCCCGGCCTTCCGGGAGCCGGGAAGATGGTTCGACAGCGAGGACGGCCGCTATCTCTTTATCTTCGACCTGGCGGGCAATCAGGTCGTCAATCCCGCCTTCCCGGAGTTGGAGGGTGTAAACCGCCTCGATTGGCGCGATACCTGGGGCAAGCCCGTGTTCCGGATGGCCATCGACAAGCTTTCCCCGGAGGGCGAGAATCGCTCCCGCTGGTGGACGCACTACCTCTGGCCCAGGCCCGGGTCCAGCAAGCCCGAGTGGAAATCCGTGTACCTGGTCCGCGCCCAGGCCCCTTCGGGGGCCTACTACATCGTCGCCTCCGGCCTCTACGGCCTGACGCCGGAGCGCACCTTTATCGAGCAACTGGTGGCGGATGCCGCCGACCTGGTGACCCGGCAAGGTAGCGCGGCTTTCGAACTCATCTCGTCCCGCGACAATCATTTCGTCTTCGGCGAGGTCGGGGTCTTTGTCATGGACCCGGAGGGTATCGAGCAAGCCAACTCCGTCTTCCCGGATTTTATCGGACGGAATCTGCTTGACCCCAGCTTTCCTGGCCATGGCGAGGTCCGTCGCCAACTCGACTTTGCCCGCGATCAGGGCCCGGGCTGGATCACCAGCCGCTGGCCTGGCATCGAGGGGGAACTGGCGATCTACCTGCGCCGGATAGAGGCGGGGGGCAAGGCCTGGATTCTGGGCGGCTGGATGCCCAAGCCGCCGGCAAAGAATGAGCCCTGGCGCGCGTCCTCGCTATCCGCCGCAAAACTCGCACCCTAACCCCAGGAGGCTCCATGAGCGATTTAGACCACCACCGCAAAGTCATCCACGAGGAATTACCCCAGGAACACGATGACCCCCTGATCCGCCACCTGCATTTTCTCATCCGGGCCGCCATCCGGGTGCTGGCGGTGCTCATGGCCCTGGTTATCGTCTGGGGGGTGGCGGATGTCATCTGGATCCTCTACCAACGGCTGAGCGAGCCGCCCGTCCTGCTCCTCGAGATCAGCGACCTCTTCGAGACCTTTGGGGCCTTCCTGGCGGTCCTGATCGCCATCGAAATCTTCGTCAACATCCGCCTCTACCTGGGGGCCGACGTCCTGCCGGTGCAACTGGTCATCGCCACCGCCCTCATGGCCATCTGCCGCAAGATCATCGTCCTGGATTTCGAAAAGGTGTCCCCGGACTACATCCTGGCCTCGGCGGGGGCCATCCTGGCCCTAGGCCTGACCTACTGGCTGATCTCGAAAAAACCCTAGCCAGTCCGGGTTGTTGCCGGGGCCGTCTCCGGCTGGGCCAGACGCAGACTCACCTCGCCACTATGAAAGATCCGGGTCTCGCCGGCGACTTCCAGCCTGAGGGTACCCTGAGCGGTAATACCGGCCTGGATACCCCGGACGAGGCGATCGCCCAGACGGATCTCGACCTCCTCGCCCCGATAGCGGTCATACCTGTCCCACAGCGGCAGGAAGGGGGCCAGCCCCTCCCGTCCATAGGCCTCCAGGGTGGCGGTCAGTGCCTCCGCCAGGTGGGCGGCCAGCTGGTTGCGGCTATAGCCCCCGGGCCCCAGAATTTCGTCCAGATCCACCCAGGGCTGGTCGATGCCCTGGACCTGGTCGCCCCGTAGTTGGGTGTTGAGGCCCAGGCCGACCACCACCAGGCTCGGCCCCTGGGCCTCGGCGGCGACCTCCAGCAACAGTCCCCCCAGCTTGCGGCGCCGCCAGAGCAGGTCGTTGGGCCATTTAAGCCCGATGTCGGCCACGCCGGCGCCCTCCAGCACCCGAGCCAGAGCCGCGCCGGCGGCCAGACTGAGGCCACCAAGTTCCCCGGGACCGCCCGGATACCGCCATAGCAGGGATAGATAGAGGTTGGCGCCGAAGGGCGAGACCCAGGCGCGGCCGCGCCGCCCGCGACCGGCGGTTTGACACTCCGCCAGGCAGAGGGTGCCGCTAGGGGCGCCAACCTGACCCGCGCGCAAGAGCTGGGCGTTGGTGGAGTCGATGGCATCGTGGATCTCCAGCCGGCTGATCCGGCCCCGCCCCGCGGGGCTCATGGCGCCCAGCAAGCGCTCCGCGTCCAGCAATTCCAGGGGGGCCGTCAGCCGATAGCCCTTGCCGAGGCGCGACTCGATCACCAACCCCAGCCGCTCGCTGGCCTTGCGCACCGCCTTCCAGATGGCGGCCCGGCTCAGGCCCAGGGCGCTCGCCAGGGCCTCGCCCGAGTGATACTGGCCATCCGCCAGGTACCGCACCAGCCGCAGATGGGTCTCCACGGCGACCTCAGCCACGCGGCCCTAGCCAGGCGGCGCGGCGCCGGTGGCTCTCCTCCGGGACGTCCTCCCGCAGCCAGAGTTCGCAAGTATCCCGGGGGGCTGGGGCGAGCCGCGCCCGACGGACCTGGAGTTCGTCGCGGCGGAAGGCGTGGATCTCGACCTCGGCGCCCTCCCCCAACCCCAGCAGCAGCTTGTCCAGGTTGTCGCGGGTCACGCGCAGGCCATCCAGAGCCACCAGGATATCCCCGGGCGCCAGCCCGGCCGCCAGGGCCGGCCCGCCGGTGAGGACGTGGGCAATCTGGGGCTCGCCACCCTCGGGCCGCAGGCGCAGGCCCAGGGCCGGCGGCACCGGGATATCGGCGTCACCGCTCGCCAGACCGCCGAG